>CAZHUY010000186.1:0-12366 GCA_964535465.1 uncultured Myxococcales bacterium | reverse complement strand
ATGATGTCGCCGATTTCCCGGCAGACTGGCAACTTTTTCAATCAGTAGTGCTAGGTAGCAGTCGAGCCTGGTCTTGCCCTCGGCGTCCTTGGTCGTGCACTCGGTGGGGCTGGTGTCCTGATACTGCGAGGTGCAGGGGATGGGGTTGCCGTCTTCATCCAACATCTCCTGACCCTTCTGGCCGCAGTAGTAGGCGGTCTCGGTCAGGTTCCACTGCTCGCCCTTGTCGTTGTAGCGGTTCACGTACACGCCGCTGCCGTTGTTGTACAGGGTCATGGTGGATACGTAAGTCGTGTTGGTGCCGGGAATGTCGCGGAACCACTGCCTGAACGAGTCGGCGCTGTTGATGTTGCTCTTGGCGGGTAGCGACGAGGAAGGCACCGGTTTGCCTTCGCCGTCCAAGGTGTCTTGCACGATCCCGGTGATGGGATCGTAGCTGCCGTCCTTGCTGCTATAGAAATCGCCGCCCACCACGAAGTCGCGGTAGGTGACCGGCACGGTCATGGTGGGGGCGTCGGTCCCTGGTTGCTTGCATTCAAAGCCATCCTCGACCTTGCACTCCGACGTGCAGCCGTCGCCGTTGGTCAGGTTGCCGTCGTCGCACGCCTCGTTGACCACCAGACCGTCGCCACACTTCGACACGCATATACCCGTGGAGGCGCTGCAGTTGGGCTCGAAGCGGCAGGTGGGCGAGCAGCCGTCGTTGGGGCTGGTGTTGCCATCGTCGCAGGCCTCCCAGCCCTCCACGATATTGTCGCCGCATACGGTCGGTCGACAGTTGTCGGGCGGATCGCCGGTGCACAGCCATCCTGGTTTGATCTTGCAGGCGTCGGAGCAGGCCTCGGCCACGTTGGTGCCCTTGATGCCGGGATCGCACTGCTCCATGGGCTTGAGCAGCTTGCCGTCCCCGCAGTCGGGTACGCAGGGCGCGTTGGTGAAGGGACAGGCGTAGCCGGGTTCGAGCTGGCAGGTGGCGTTGCAGCCGTCGCCCGCCTTGGTGTTCGCGTCGTCGCAGGTCTCGTTGCCCTCGATGGTTCCGTTGCCGCACCTGACCTCCGGGCACACGCACGGCTTGCCCGGGGTCAGGCACTTGCAGCCCGGGTTCTTGCTCTTGCAGTCGGCCGCGCAGCCATTGTCCTTGGTGTCGCCGTCGTCACAAACCTCGCCAATGGCGGTGTTGACCACACCGTCGCCGCAACGCGGGGCCTGCTTGCAGGGATTGCCCGGGGTGGGGCAGACCCATTCGTCTTCCACCCGGCAAGCGGCGCTGCAGCCGTCGCCGCCCTGGGCGTTGCCGTCGTCGCATTTCTCGCCCGGCTCGATGCGCTTGTTCCCGCACTGGGCAAGACGCTCGCACAATTGACCCGGCACGCATTGGAACGCGGGATCCTGGGTGCTGCAATTGGCGCTGCAGCCGTCATTATCCTTGGCGTTGCCGTCGTCGCAGACCTCGCCTGGACCAACATGGCCGTCACCGCAGATCACCAGGCGATCGCACGCGCCGGACTTGGGGCACTTCCAGTTGACCTCGACTCGGCAGGCGCCGTTGCAGCCGTCGCCAGGAACGGTGTTGCCGTCGTCGCACTCCTCGGCGCCGTTTTGGTTGTTGGTGCCGTCGCCGCAGCCCTCTGGGATTTGCGCCCTGCAACCGGAGGTGTCGCTATCGTTGCACACGTTCGCCGACCCGCCCTTGCCGCCGGAGGAGACTGGCACCGACACGATAGCGCCGCCCGTGCTGGCCGTGCTGCTCTCGCCGCCCGTACCACCGGTCACTTCGCTCTCCACGCTGCCGCTGTTGCAGGCGCCGACGACGCAGGCCAGGACAGCCGCAAGTCCCAAGGGGGGGATGGATTGTCGCCAGGACTCTGAACAAGGGCTATCGTGCTTCATGGCGGTGCCTCGTAGGGTAGGAGTCCCGATCGGCGCGCAAGGGGCGCAGATCGGCCGAAGTATACAACCACCTATCCTACGACGCGCGCGCGCTTAAGGGTAGGGTGACCGCCTACATGTTGGCGGCGCCGCTATCGGAGGGCCAAGAGGTTCAAGGAGCGCTCGCGTCCAGACCGACCACGTTGACCGTCACGCTGGCCGTGATGGAGACATTCAGGCGGTTCTTGACCGTCAGGGTGTAGACCGTGGGCTCGGTGGGGCTCACGACCATTTCCTCGCCGCTGGTCACCGCGGTGTCGTTGATGGTGGCTTCCGAGCCGATGAAGACGGCGGTCAGCGTGGCGCTCTCCGGCGGCAAGACCTCTGGCTTGTCCGAGGTGAAGCTTTTGATCATCAGGGGGACGACGGTGACCCTGACCTCGGCATGGGCTTCATCGTAATCGGTGGAGGCGTCGTTGGTGGAGTTGGTGACGGTCAGGGTATAGGTGTAGGTCGTTTCGGTCTCCGGGCTGGGCGCGGTGATGGTCTTCAGTGTCCCCGTGACCATGCCCACCTCGTTGTCGATTTCCTTGGTGGTGGCGCCGGCCACATCCCACAGGAAGGTGATGTTCTGGCCGGCGCTCACCGTGATCTCGACCCCTTGATGATCGAAGTCATCGATCACGTTGAAGCTGTGGATGACGGGTGCGGGGAGCGAGGACACGCCACCGGTTCCGCCGGTTCCGCCGGTTCCGCCTGACGCGCCCGAGCCGCCCACATAGGTGTCGATGGGAGCGTCCGGTACGTAGGCGTCGGGCAGCGGAGCATCGGGAATCCAAGCATCGCGACTGCTCATGCTGCTGGTCCCGCCTGAACCGCCTGAGCCCCCTGACCCTCCTGCGCCGCCTACCCAGGCATCGCGCGTGTCGGGCCGGTACGCATCCGGGACGTAGGCATCTCGGGTGTCACAGCGGGGTGCATCGGGGATATAGGCATCCCGCTTCCGGCTATCGGGACGATAGGCGTCGAATGCTCCCGCGTCCGCGGAACGGCTGCTGGCGCTGGTGCCGCCCCGGCCACCGCTCGATACGGTCGTCCCGGCGCGGCTGCTGCTGGCGGTCGTTCCCGCACCGCCCGGACGGCTGGTGATGATTCCTCCGGCGCCGCCGGACGCGCCCGCCGCTCCGGAGTTGCCGGCGGCTGCGTCTGGCGCACGAACATCGCGCTTTCCGGCATCCCTCCTGTTCGCATCGGCCCCGCCGTCGAAGGTGTAGTTTTGCAGCCCCTTGACCGAACAACCGGCGGCGAAGACAGCCACAACACCCGTGAACATCAGGCTACGCGCGATGGATCGACTCATGGCTAGGACACCCTCACGTCAAATATGGCGAACCAGTCTCGCTCAGCGTGGTCGGACTGGCTAGATACTTCAGAGGGAACGTGTGGCGCGGATTGTCAAACTTCCAGCCGTCTAGATGAATTCGCACAGATAGGCGGCGGGGTTTTCGGCGCGGATGTCGAAGCCGGTCTTGGCGGGAACCTCGAATGCGGTGCCCACGGGGTAGTGCTTCCATTCGCCGCCGGACAGGCGTGCGGTGAGCTCGCCGCTGATGGTGGTCATGCGCTCGGGGCCGCCGGTATCGAAATTAAACTCGCCGGGCTGGACCACACCGACCGTGGCCCGGCGCCCGTGGCGCTCGAATCTCAGACTCTGAACCTTGCCGTCGAAGAATGTGTTGTGTTTGGTCATGCGCGGAAACTACACGATCTTCCTGATGTCGTGTCGCGCGACGAGGCCTGCTCGGCTCGCCACGAGTCAACCGCTGGAGAGTAACTTCGGTCCGGCGGCGAGTTGTGCTAGCCATAGGGGCAGGGATTGCCCGCCATGAACAAGCCCCCAAGACGGCCGCGTTACATTGCCGTGGAAGGACCCATCGGTGTGGGCAAGAGCAGCCTGGCGGAGATCCTGGCCGAGAACCTGCAAAGTCGTTTGGTGCGCGAAAACGCCGACGAGAACCCCTTCCTGCCGGCCTTCTATCGTGATCCCGAGCGCCACGCCCTGTCGGCACAGCTCTTCTTTTTGCTCCAGCGTTTCGGTCAGCAGGGCGATCTGGCGCAAGGCAACCTGTTCGAACGCGGCGGCATGGTGGCCGACTACCTGTTCGCCAAGGATCGTCTGTTCGCGACGCTGACCTTGTCGTCGCACGAATTGGCGCTCTACGACCGCGTGTACCAGTCCCTGCGTCCCCGTGTGGTCGCGCCCGATCTGGTGGTCTACCTGCACGCCCGCCCCGAGGTGCTGCTCAACCGCATCGACTTGCGCGGTCGCCCCATGGAGAAGGCCATTCGGGCCGACTACATTCGCAAGGTGGCGCAGGCCTATTCCGAGTTCTTCTTCAGCTACAGCGATAGTCCGCTGCTGGTGGTCGACGCCTCCGAGATCGATTTCGTGGGCAACTCCGAGGATCGCGCCGCCCTGCTTGACGTCATCGACAGCACGCGCGCCGGCGTGAATCACTGGACCCGGCGCTGACCGCGTTGGCGGCGGCCAAAGGCCGGGTCAGGGGCACGGGCGGGCGTCAGGGCGCGGTCCAATCGCGGAACTGGCCGCTCACGTGCAGCAGCGACAGGAAGTACAGCATGCCGTCGTAGTAGCGCCACTTGGACATGGGGGGCATGATCCTCCACAGCGCATCGATGAAGGGGGCGGCGACGTCCGCGTCGGCGGCCAAGGCAGCCACGGCGTTGCACGAGAGCAGGGCCACCGAGTTGGTTGTGACCTGAGGTGTGCCGTCGAGGGTGTACACCGCTCCCGGTTGCAGGGCCCGGTCGGGGCCGAACCAGTTCAGCAGGCGGTTGGACAGCGTGACCGCGTCCTCGAACTTCTCGTTCCAGGCGTAGTCCATGGACCAGTTCATGACCGAGCGGAAGGCGTCATAGCGGAAATTGCCGGTCGTCTTGTCCCAACTGGCGGCCTTGGGGCTGCCGTCGAAGTTGGCGTAATCGGGGGTGAGGCCGGTGGTGGGGTGGGCGGCCTTCACGAAGAAGGCGCGGCTTTGCTCGGCGGCCTTGGACCAGAACTCCGAGTCCTCCTCGGGTCCCACGCGCGCGAAGACCTCGTAGAAGGCGGGCAGGTGATACGAGGGATCGGTGAAGTCGCCATCGCTTCTCTGGCATCCCAGGTCGGGCGAGAAGCGCACCTTGAACTCGGTCGCGTTGAAGAGCGCGTTGGCGGTTCGCGATCCTTTGACGGTCGAGCCCGCGATCTCTTCACGGTGAACCAGGTCGGTCAGCAGTTGCCTGGCGCGCGCCTTGTAGTCGTAGATGCCGGTGCCCGAGCCCCAGCGCGCATCCGCGAAGAGCAGAGCGGCGGCGAAGTATTCCTCGCCGTCGGCGGCGGGCATGGGATCCATCTGCTTGCCATCGGGTTTGAGTTGCCAGGCGAAATAGCCGTGGGCCGGGTGGGCCGGATCCGCATGATACATGTACGTGACCGCCCAGTTCCACAGCGCGTCGAATTCGGCTTTGTGCCCTGTTTGCAGGGCGATCATCATGCCGTAGCTCATGCCCTCGCTGCGTACGTCGTTGTTGCCGTAGTCCAGGATGTAGGCCAGATCGCCGTTCTCATTGGAGCCGGCGGTGAAGTACACGGCCTCGTTGTCCGGATCGCCGGCGAACAGGCTTTGCCAGGCCTCGTCGATCTTCTTCTTGGTCTCGTCATCGCTGTGACCGCGATCGGCGAAGTAGTTGTGCCGGGCCGGGACGTTCACCAGGTCCACGACCGGCGTCTTGGTCCCCGTGCTGCCAGCCGAGCCTGACGAGCTGCTGGACCCCGACGAATCTCCCCCTGTGTCCCCGGTGGGCTGGCTCTTGTCAGGCTCGGCGGCGCAACCCGCGCCGGCCAGGCCCAAGAGCAGGGACACGAGCTGCAATCCATGTGAACGTCGGTGCTTCATCGTTTGTATCCTCGAAGGAAGAAGGCGGTGGTGGTGTTCGTCCCCTTCAGCAACGCCCGTGCCATTGGGGTGCCCCCAGGGTTGGTGCCACTTGCTCACGGGCCAGACCGCGTCTCGCGCCCCTGCGGACGTCCACGTGTCCGGGCCCGGACGTCCGGTGTGCCGCCGGCGCCGCCGCCCGTGGTATGACGAGTCCCTATGAGTTCCGAGTCCATGGCCACCACGGTGACCGAGGCCGGGGCGTCCATGCGCGCCTCTCGCCAGAGAGCGCGATTTCTCGTTTGGGTCTTTCCGGTGCGTCGCAGCGACGACCTGTCCAGCCCAGGGGATCGCTGCATCGGCCGCGATCCGGCCTGCGAGATCCGCCTGTCGGGCAGCGAGGTCTCGCGCCGCCACGCGCTGCTGAAACCGGCCAGCGAGGCCAGCAAGGCCATCATCGAAGACCTGGGCAGCCGCAACGGGGTTCGGGTCAACGGCCGGCGCGTGGCGCGGGTCGAGCTGAACGACGGCGACGTGGTCCGCCTGGGTGGTTGGGTCGGGGTGCTCTCGAGCGCGGCGGACAGTTTTGGCGAGATCCTTCCCGGCCTGTGGGGGGGTGAGGTGTTGGCGGGAGCGCTGGGGCCCCTGCGAGCCGCGGCCCCGGGCGATCTGCCTGTCATTCTCGAAGGCGAGACCGGGACGGGCAAGGAGGTGGCGGCGCGCGGGCTGCATGCGCTGAGCGGGCGCACCGGGCCGCTGGTGGCCGTCAACTGCGCGGCCTTGCCCGAGGGCCTGGCCGAAGGCGAGCTGTTCGGTTACCGGCGTGGGGCCTTCACCGGGGCCGAGCGCGCCAGCCCGGGTTTGTTTCGTGGCGCGCACGGTGGAACCCTGCTGCTCGACGAGGTGGCGGACCTGCCACTCGGGGTGCAGGCCAAGCTGCTGCGTGTGCTCGAACAGCGCGAGGTCTTGCCCCTGGGCGAGACCAAACCCGTGCCCGTGGATGCGCGCATCGTGGTCGCCTGTCAGCAGCCCCTGCGTGGTGATGTGGCGGCGGGGCGATTCCGTGCCGATCTGCTGGGACGCCTGGAGGGCCTGACCGTGCACCTGCCTCCCTTGCGCGGCCGTCGTTCCGATGTGGTGCCGCTCTTTGGCGAACTGCTGCGCGGTCTGGGCACCGGCTGGGCCCCAGCCCTGGAGGCCACCTTCGTCGAGCGCTTGTGCCTGTACGATTGGCCCTTCAACGTGCGCGAGCTGTTGCTGCAGGGACGCCGGCTGGCGACCTTGTTCGGCGGCGAGTCCACGCTGCTCGCCACCCATCTCCCCGAGCGCATCGGCGAACAAGTGCTGGCCGGGCAAGGCGCGCCGTCTCCGCCGTCTCCGCCGGCGCCCGAGGCGGTGGATCTGCCGGCGCTCATCGCGGCCCTGCGCGCGGCGGGCGGCAACGTGGCGCGGGCCGCGGCCATGATGGGCATCAGCCGGCAGCGCGCCTACCGCCTGATGGAAGGGCAGACCGTGGATCTGCAGGCCCTGCGCAAGCAAGGGGAGCCCGAGACGTGAGCGCGCCGGACCGGCAGGACCGCGTGGGCGAGACGGTCGGGGACAAGTACCGCGTGGTGCGCTTCCTGGCCGAGGGGGGGATGGCGGCGGTGTACGAAGCCCGCCACCTGGTGGTGAACCGCCGCTTCGCCATCAAGTTCCTGCGCGTGGATCTGGCAGCGCAGCGGGGCGCGCTCGAGCGCTTCCAGCGCGAGGCGAGCGTCGCCGGCGGCCTGGAGCAAGAGAACGTGGCCGCGGTGATGGACTTCGGTGTGGCGGCGGATGGGGCGCCCTACATCGTCATGGAGTATCTGGCGGGGGAGACCCTGGCCTCGCTCTTGCGCCGCGAGGGCAAGTTGCCCGTCCGGCGTGCGGTGGATCTGTGTGTGCAGGCCAGCCTGGCTCTGACGGCGGCCCACGCCGCGGGCGTGGTGCACCGGGATCTGAAGCCGCAGAACCTGTTCGTGTGTCGTCGCCCCGACGGCAGCGACTTGCTGAAGGTTCTGGACTTCGGCGTGGCCAAACTGCAAGAGGCCGAGAGCCACGGCATGGTCACCGCCACCGGGGCCACCTTGGGCACGCCGTTCTACATGGCGCCCGAGCAGGCGCGCGGTGAGGACACCTGCGACCAGCGCACCGATGTGTACGGTCTGGGTGCCGTTCTGTACGAGCTGTTGTCGGGCCGGCGGCCGCACGTGGGCGACAGCCACAACGCGGTCTTGCATCACATCTGTACGCAGGACGCGATTCCGCTGTCGGACGTGGCGGCCGATGTGCCGCCCGAGCTGGTGGCCATCGTGCATCGCTGTCTGGCCGGGAGCCCCGATCATCGCTTCCCCTCCATGGGCTCCTTGGCCGAGGCGCTGGCCCCGTTCGTCGGTCGCCAACCCTGGCCCGCGCCGGCCCCTGGGCCCGAGCCAACCCCGACGCCAGCCGCGCCCGCCACGAAGCAAGGGCGTCCGGTGAGGCGCGGGCGCCGCTGGCTGCTCGTGCCGGTGGCCTTGGCGTTGCTGGGGGGCGCGGCGTTGGGCGTGCATCTCATGAGGGACCGCGCGCCCAAACGACAACTGGCCTCTTTGTCCCATGACACGCAGTTCTTCGTTCCGCCGGTTCAGCCCGGGGCTACGGCCCAAATCGCCAGCTTGATCTCTTCACCGCGGGCGGCTGGCGCGCTCACCGCCATGACGTCCACCCCGCGTGGCAAATGGCTGATCGGTGGTGCGCCGGACGAGGTGCGGGCCACGGTTCACAAGACCGTGTTGCGGGCCATGCGCGAGAAGCGCGTTCCCATCCTGGTGCCCTACAACCACCCCTACCGCGATTGCGCGGGTTACGGCGCGGGCGGTGCCGAGGATGTGGCCGCCTACCGGGCGTGGATCGATGCCTTCGTGGGCGGCCTGGGCAACGAGCGCGCGGTGGTGATCCTGGAGCCCCACGCGCTGGGGATCATCCCCAACAGTCGCAGATTGGATGGTCAGCTCGATTGGTGCCGACCCAGCGCCACCGACGGGCAAGGCCGCATGGCTCCCGCCAAGGGAGCCACACCTGAGGATCGCTTTTCCGTGCTGAACGACGCCTTGGATCGCTTGGCGGTCGGGGCGCCGCGCGCCCTGGCGTACTTGGACGGCACCCACAGCGCGTGGCTGCCGGTGGGCGAGAGCGCCTATCGTCTGGCCCGCGCCGGGGTCGCCAGAGCTCAGGGTTTCGCCGTCAACGTGTCCAGCTTCGAGACCACGGAGGATTCGATTCTCTACGGCACATGGATCGCCAAGTGCCTGGCCTACGCGCGCTTCCCCGAGAACAAGACTCGCGGCGAGCGCGCCTACGCGGAGTGCGCCAACCGGGGACCCGCGCACAGCGTGGCCGAGGTACAGGCTTGGTACGCGGCCCACGTGGATCCTCGGCTGGCCAGCGCGAACCCACCCGCGCTGGCGCATTTCGTGATCGACACCAGCCGCAACGGGAGTGGGCCCCTCGACCTCGCGCCCTTCGGACGTCCGCCCTACAACCAACCCCAGGAGGTGCTCGACAAGCTGGTGGGCATGCGCTGGTGCAATCCGCCCGGGGCCAAGCTGGGCCACCCGCCCACGGTCAACACGGGCGTGCCCTTGGTCGACGCATTCTTGTGGATCAAGAACCCTGGGGAATCCGATGGCTCGTGCAACATCGCCGGCGGCGGCCGGGCCTGGGATTACCAGCGCCACAATCCCTGGGGCATCATGGGCGAGGCACGCGAGTACTTCGATCCCCTGTGGGGCATGGTGGATCCGGCGGTGGGCGAATGGTTTCCGGCGCAGGCGCTGCAACTGGCGGGCGAGGGGCAACCGTTCGACAACCCGTGACGGGCAGCCGAGCCCTGGCCTCGGCGGATCCGTGCATGTGGCCGTCACTCGTGGGATGGTACGCCGATGGCAAGTCAGAAGAAGATCACGGCCGTCTCGCTGCGCGAGCGCAAGCGAGGGGGCGAGAAGATTGTGGTGGTCACGGCCTACGACGTGACCTTCGCGCGCCTGGCGGATCGGGCCGGCGTGGACGTCGTGCTGGTGGGCGACAGCCTGGGCATGACGATTCAGGGCCACGCCAACACCCTGCCGGTCACGCTGGACGAGATGGTGTACCACGGGCGCAGCGTGGCCCGCGGCGTGGCCAACGCCCATGTGGTCGTGGACATGCCCTTCCTCAGTTACCAGGCCAGCATCGAGGACGGCATCCGCGCGGCCGGGCGCTTGGTGAAAGAGGGTGGGGCCGAGTCGGTCAAGGTCGAGGGCGGCGAAGAGGTGGCGGAGTTGGTGCGGCGCTTGGTGGCCATCGGCATACCCGTGATGGGGCATGTGGGCATGACCCCGCAGTCGGTGCACAAGTTCGGCGGGTTCAAGCTGCAAGGGCGGGGCGAGGCCCAGGCCCGCGCGATCCTGGCCGGGGCACGTGCCTTGGCCGAGGCGGGGGCCTATGCGGTGGTGCTGGAGAGCATTCCGGCGGCGCTGGCCACCGAGATCAGCGCGACCGTGGATGTCCCCACCATCGGTATCGGCGCCGGTCCGCGCTGCGACGGCCAGGTGCTGGTCATGCACGACCTGCTGGGGCTGGATCCCGACTGGTCGCCGCGCTTTGCCCGTCGTTACGCCGAGCTGGGTATGGCCGCGCAGAAGGCGTTCGCCGCATACGCCGCCGACGTGCGCGCCAGCCGTTTTCCGGGCAAGAAGGAATCCTTTACATGAGCGAGGTGCAGGTCATCAACGATCCGGCGGCCATGTCCGCCTGGGCCGAGCAGACGCGCCAGCAAGGGCAACGTATCGCCTTCGTGCCCACCATGGGCGCCCTGCACCGGGGGCACCAGGCCCTGCTGGCCGAGGGGCGCAAGCGGGCCGACAAGCTGGTGCTCTCGATCTTCGTCAACCCCATCCAGTTCGGACCCACGGAGGATCTGGCCAAATACCCGCGCGATCTGCCAGGCGACTTGCACAAAGCGGCCAGCGAGGGGTGTGATGTGGCCTTCGTGCCCGAGGCGGGCAGCATGTACACGCCGGGCTTCCAAACCTCGGTCACCGTGCGGGAGGTCTCGCAAGGTCTGTGTGGGGATCGCCGGCCCGGCCATTTCGTCGGCGTGGCCACCGTGGTGTGCAAGCTGTTCAACATCGTGCGACCTCATGTGGCCATCTTCGGCGAAAAGGATTTTCAGCAGCTCGCGGTGCTCCGCCGCATGGTCATCGATCTGAACATGCCCATCGAGATGGTGGGCTTGGCCACCGTGCGCGAGCCCGATGGCTTGGCCATGTCTTCGCGCAACGCCTACCTGTCGCCCGAGAACCGCCAGCGGGCTGTGGCCCTCATCACCGGCTTGCGTGCCGCCAAAGCCCTGTTCGCCACGGGCGAGAAGCGTTCCGCGCTCCTGCTCGCGGCCGCCAACGCCGCGATCGCCCCGCGCGTGGACCGCATCGACTACCTCGAGCTGCGCGCCGCCGACGATCTCGAACCGCTCGAAAACGTGGACCGCCCGGCCGTCATGCTGGTGGCGGCCTTCATGGGTGGAACCCGCCTCATCGACAACCTTCGCCTCTGAGACCGGTCCGATTCGTTAGTGATCTCGAAGAGTTAGGGCCAGTCGCGGATCCGGCGCAGATCCGGCGTGGCTTTTTTCGAGCAATCTCGTTGACGCCCGGCCAGGGGTGCATATCTTTGCGGCCTGGCAGTCGCAGGGTGTGACTGCTAATTCGCATCCGGAGGCAAGTGACGATGAAAGTTCGCCCAGTTCAAGATCGCATTGTGGTTCGCCGTGTGGCCGAGGAAGAGAAAACCAAGGGCGGGATCATCATTCCCGACACCGCCAAGGAAAAGCCCGCCGAGGGTGAAGTGGTGGCCGTGGGTCCCGGCAAAGCCAACGACAAAGGCGTGGTTCGTGCCCTGGAAGTGAAGAAGGGCGACCGGGTCTTGTTCGGCAAGTACAGCGGCAACGAAATCAAGATCGATGGCGTGGAGCACATCATCCTGCGTGAGGATGAGGTGCTGGGCATCATCGAGAAGTAACGACAACCGTAGGCGAAGGAAAAGGAGAATACGCAAATGGCGGCTAAAGAAATCCTCTTCGACGAGAAGGGCCGTTCGCAGATCCTGGCTGGCGTGAACATCCTGGCGGATGCTGTCAAGGCGACCCTGGGTCCCCGCGGCCGTAACGTGGTCATCGAGAAGTCCTGGGGCTCGCCCACCATCACCAAGGATGGCGTGACCGTGGCCAAGGAGATCGAGCTGGAAGACAAGTTCCAGAACATGGGCGCTCAGATGGTGCGCGAGGTCGCCTCCAAGACCTCGGATGTGGCCGGCGACGGCACCACCACCGCCACCGTGCTGGCCCAGGCCATCTTCCGCGAGGGCGCGAAGATGGTGGCCGCGGGTCACAGCCCGATGGAACTGAAGCGCGGCATCGATCGCGCGGTCGAGAAGATCATCGAGGGCCTGAAGAAGCTGTCCAAGGCCACCAAGGGCCAGAAGGACATCGCCCAGGTCGGCACCATCAGCGCCAACGGCGACG
>CAZHUY010000185.1:0-12383 GCA_964535465.1 uncultured Myxococcales bacterium | reverse complement strand
GGCATCGGCATCATGAACATCATGCTGGTCAGCGTGACCGAGCGGACGCGCGAGATCGGCATCCGCATGGCCATCGGCGCGCGGCCGCGCGACGTGCTCGCGCAGTTCTTGGTCGAGGCGCTGGCCCTCTCCCTCGCGGGCGGCATCATCGGCATCCTGCTGGGACTGTTCGGGGCCAGGATGCTGGCCACCAACTTCGGGTGGCCCGTGCTGGTGCGCATGGACATCATCGCCATCTCGGTGGGATTCTCTGCGGTGGTGGGTGTGGTGTTCGGTTTGTACCCGGCCCAGAAGGCCGCCCGTCTCGATCCCATTGAAGCCTTGAGGTACGAATGACCCGCATCTCCCTGCTCATCCTGGCCGCCGCATGGGCCCTGCCCCACCCCGCCGCAGCCCAGTCCGGCCGCGTACTGACCCTGGCCGAGGCCCTGCGCACCGCCCAGCAACACCATCCCCAACTCAAGGTGGCGCGCGCGCAAACCGAGGTAGCCAACGCCCGCGCCGCCCAGGGCTTCGCGCCGTTGCTGCCCCAGATATCGGGCTCGGCTGGATACACCCGCTCTCTCGCACGATCGAGCACCAGCGCCGGAACCAGCAGCACGCTCACCCCGACCGGCAGCAAGGACTTCGGCATCGGCAAGGATCTTTGGGAGGCTCGCCTCACAGCCAGCCAGCTCATCTACGACTTTGGCCAGACCACGGATCGATGGAAGGCCGCCAAGCTCAATGCCCTCTCGTCTGCCGGCAGTGAGAAGCGCTCGGGTCAACAAGTGGGCTACGACCTGCGCGCCGCTTACTACAACGCCGCTGCGGCTCAAGCCCTGCTGAAGGTGGCGCAGGACACGCTGGCCAATCAGGATCTCCACCTCAAGCAGTCGCAAGGCTTCGTCAAGGCCGGCACGCGACCAGAGATCGATCTGGCCCAGGCCCTCACCAACCGGGCCAGCGCCCGGGTTCAGCTCATCAACGCGCAGAACGCTTACGACGTCGCCAGGGCCCAGTTGAATCTGGCCATGGGAATCGAAGCCGCCATCGACTACGACGTGCAAGCCCCGTCCACTGAACCCATCGCCGGCGAGGAGACCAGCACCGACGAGCTGTTGCCCGTGGCGCTCAAGAGCCGCCCCGACCTGCAGGCCGTGGCCGATCAGATCCGTGCGCAGGAGGCCGCCATCAGCGCCACGCGAGGTGGGTATTTCCCCGCCTTGGGGGCCACGAGCATTCTCAGCGATCGTGGCCCTTCGCTCGACAAGATGGCATGGGGCTGGTCCGCGGGTCTGACCCTGAATTGGCAGCTCTTCGGTGGCGGCATCACCAGGTATCAGGTTCGCGAGTCCAACGCCGCGGCCAGTGTCCTGCGCGCCCAATATGAGAGCGCCCGCCAAAGCATTCGTCTGGCGGTTGAACAGGCCCGCCTGGCCGTGCGCGCGGCCAAGGCCGGCGTGGAGGCCACCCACGATGCGGTGGTCAACGCGCGCGAGCAGCTACGCCTGGCCGAGGGTCGCTACGCGGCCGGCGTGGGCAACGTCATCGAGTTGGGCGATGCGCAGGTGACCCTGACCAGCACCTCGGCCCAAGAGGTGCAAGCCCAGTTCAATCTGGCCGTGGCTCGCGCCCAGTTGGCCCTGGCCCTGGGCCAGGACTAGGGGGCGTCCCCAATTAGCAGAGGCTGAAAGGTTGCCCTGCGCGGGCGGCCATGAGCAAAGATTCGTGTGCACCGACACGAACCCAGCGATGTCCAGTGGGCAATAGTGAAGGACCTGCTGCCGGTCCAGCCCGGTCCGCGATCTCGCCGCGGGGACCGTGCCCCCAGTACCCCGTCTCAGGGACGATGATGGGCCGAGGCGCCGAACCGAGCAGCCAGGACAAGGCGCGACGAGGGCGCAGACTCGACGTCTGTAACCGAGGAGCAACGCCGTCATGGCGGCTCGGGACAAGCCCCAACCCGTCAGAATCACTGAGACGGGGTACGAGTTCTTCGAATAGAAAATGGCCGGATAACCTCTCGGTCATCCGGCCATGCCGTCAGCGTTCTTCGTGATTAGTCGGTAGCGCCGGCGTCGGGGGTGGGCGTCCCGCCCACGTAGACGGTGATGCTGCCGGGGACGCCTCGGAAGTGGGCGTGCACTGTGGTTTCGCCAGCCTCGGTCCCTGTCAAGAGGCCGCGCGAGCCGGTCGCGTTCGATACGGTGGCGATCCCCGTGTCATTCGACAACCAAGTCGCGACCTCGGTGAGGTTCTCGGTGCTGCTGTCGGCGTAGGTACCCGTGGCGGTGAGCTGCACGGTGGCGCCCTTCGCCGGGTAGAGCGAAGCCGGCGTGATGACGATCGACTCCAACACGGATCCGTTGACCACGAGGTCCGAGCTGCCCTGGACCCCTTGGTAGGTCGCGGTGATGGTGGCCGTCCCGGCGCCCAGAGGCGTAACCACACCGCCCGAACCGCCGGTCGGCCCCACGGAAGCGACCGTCGACGCGGAGGACGTCCATGTGGCCAGGCCGGTCACGCTGGCGGTCGAGTTGTCGTCATAGACAGCCACCGCTTGGAAGTACTTGATGACCCCCAGGTGGGTGGTCGGATTGGTCGGGGTCACTTGCAGGCTGGACACCTTCTTGTCCGCCACGGTCAGGGTCGTGGCGGCCGAGACGCCGCCGTAGCTCGCCGTGATGGTAGTCGTGCCCTTCGCCACCGCCGTGGCGCGCCCGTTGTCGTTGACCAGGGCGACCCCGGAGTTCGAGGACGACCAGGACGCGGCGCCCGTCACGTTGCGCGTACTGTAGTCGGCGTAGACCACCGTGGCCGTGAACTGCAGGTTCGGGCTGGCCAGCGTGACGGATGGGTTGGTGGGCGATATCTGCACTTCCTTGATGGGCGGATCCGTGACCGTCACCGAGGCCGTGCCCTTCAGCTCGTTCCCCGACTCCGTGGTGTACGTCGCCGTGATGGTGGCGGTCCCGACGCCGATACCGGTTGCCATCCCGCCGCCCCGTACCCCCGTGCCGCCGCGTCCGCCCGAGCTGTTGCTCAAGACCACCACGCTGGCGTTGCTGGAGCTCCACAGGGCCGAGGCGGTGACGTTGGCGCTGGTGTTGTCGTCGTAGATCAGGTTCGCGACGAAGCTCATCGAGCTGTCCAGGTAGATGGTCCCGACGCTGGGGGTGATCACCAGGCCCGCCGGCTTGGGGGCGGTGATGGTCAAAATGGCCGTGGCGGTCTGGCCCGCGTAGCTGGCCTGGACCTTCACCTCACCCGCGGCCGAGCCGGTGGTCAGGCCGCCATTGCTCACGGTGGCCAGGCTGCCATCCGAGGTGGTCCAGACCACGCGGCCCGTGACCTGGGCACTGGTCCCGTCGTCGTAGGTGACGAAGGTCTCGAACTGCTGTGTCCCGCCTGCTCTCACCGAAGCCGTGGGCGGCGTGATGTACAGACCTTGCACCACCTTTTCGGAGACGGTGATCTGCGCCGTGGCGGTCATGTTCCCGGTCGCGTAGTTGGCGGTAATGGTCGCCGTGCCCTTGTCCACTCCCGTGACCAGCAAGGCACCAGGCCCGCCGCCGCCACGACCACCGCCAGCCACCGAGGCCACCGCGCCATTCGACGAGGTCAGGGTCACACCACTCATGAGTTGCTGGGTCGTACCGTCCGAGAAATCCAGGTAGACCGTGTACATCTGGATTCCGTCGATTTGGATGGTGGACACGGCCGGAGTCAGACGAATCTGCACCGGCGTCGACTCCTCCGTCACCGTGATGGTCGAGGTGTCGCTGAGGGGGCTGGTGTCCCCTTCGGGCACGTAGCTGGCGGTGATGACCGCCGTACCCTTGGTCCTGGCCCTGACCGTCGCGCCGCCGCCCGAGCCCGGGCGCCCAGGATTGGCGGCCACGGTGGCCACCGCCTCGTTGGATGAAGACCAGTTCACGCCCGCGAGGTTGTTGGTGGTGGTGCCATTCTCGTAGATGCCGGTCACCGTGAGGCCCTGTGTCTCGTCCACATCCAGGGAGGCCGAGCTGGGAGACACCCGGATGGACACGATGCGCGGCTCGGTCACGGTCAGACTGGCGCTGCCCTTGGCGCCTCCGTAACTCGCGGTGATGGTCACGGCCGAGGACGAGCCTGCGACGCCAGTGGCCACACCCTTGCTGCCGGCCGCATCAGAGACCTGCGCCACGCCCACGTCGCTGGAGGTCCAGGTGGCATCCTTGGTGATGTCCAGCGTGGTGGCATTGCTGAAGGTGCCGATCGCCTTGAAGCTGACGCTGCGACCAGCCCTGACAGTGGCGGTTTCCGGAGTGACCGCGATGCTGGACAAGCTGGCGTCGGTCACGTTGACCGTGGCCACGCCGCTCACCCCGGAGAGGGTGGCAGTCACCTTGGTGCTGCCCGCCTTCACGCCCGTCACCTGGCCAGCGGTGGCGCTGGAAGTCCCGACCGTGGCGATGGAAGCATCGTCGACCGTCCAGGTGGCCGTGCTGGTCACGTCCAGGATGATGGTGTTGGGCGCGTCGCCGTAGGTGGCGTTGGCGACCAGAGAACGCGTGAGCCCGGCCACCAGGTTGTCCAGCGGGTTCGGGGTGACGGCGATGCTGCGCAGGGGCTTGTCGGAGACAGTCACGGAAATCCGGCCGGATACATTGTTGAGCGAGGCGACAATGTTGGCTCTGCCGGCGGCGATGCCGGTGGCCTGGCCCTGGCTGCCGGCCGCGTTCGAGACCGACAAGAACGCCGTATCGGACGAGGACCAGGTCACGGAAGAGGTGATGTCCTTGCTGCTGCCGTCGGCATACAGACCTTCGGCGGCATAGGGCTGCGTGCCCCCGACGATGATGGTGGCCTGGCCGGTCACCACGATGCGAGAGAGGCGCACGCCCGAGACGGTCACGCTGGAGCTCGCCGTGATGCCGCCGAGGCTCGCGCTGACGGTGGCCGAGCCTTGCCCCACCGCTTGCGCTCGACCGGCGGTCAGGCCGCTGGCCGCGATGGTGAGGACGCTGGTGGCGTCCGAAGACCAGGTCACCTGGCGGGTCACGTCGCCCGTCGAGGTGTCGTCGTACGACCCGGTGGCGGTGAAGGCCTGGGTTTGGCCCTGGGTCAGGGTGGGATTGGTGGGCGTGATCTGAATGCTGATCAGCTTCTTGGCGGCCACGGTGATGGCGACCGTGCCGCTGACGTCGCCGGCCGAGGTCGCGACCGTGGCGGTGATGGTGACGGGGCCACCCGAAGTGACGCCCTTGACCTGCCCCTTGCTGGTGCCGGTGTCACCCACGCTGACGATGCCCGGGTTGGCCGAGGTCCAGGTGGCCAAACTGGTCACGTCCTGCCTGCTGCCGTTGGCGAACACGCCGGTGGCGATCAGGTTGGAGGTTCCGCCGATGGCCAAGGCCGGGATGGAATCGATGGAGACCGACTTGAGCGGGTTGTTGTCGACCACCGTCACCTTCGCGCTGGCGGTCTTGCCCTGGTAGCTTGCGCTGATGGTGCTCGTCCCGGCCTTCACGCCGGTCAGCGTGACGCCCGACACGGTCACGACCGAGGTGTCCCCTGACGACAGCGACGCGGATGATGAGACATCCGTGTTGGCGTTGTCGGAATAGACCGCGGTGATCTTGACCGCGATGGGGGTGCCGAGGTTGACGGTTATGGTGGCGGGAGCGATCTCGATGCCGACCAGGGTTACGACCTGGCCACCATCGGAGGCATCCGTCCGTCGTCCGTCAAAGCGCGAACCATCGGTCCTGACGTCAGGAAGGCGGACTTCTCTCGCGACATCCGCGCGGACGTCGGGCCGGGAACCATCCAAGCGCTGGACGACGTCCAAACGAGCATCCGAGCGCACATCGCCGGGGCGTCCATCGAACCGTCCATCCCCAAACATGCCGTCTCGTTTGCCATCCGACGTGGCATCGCGGCGTGCATCGAGGCCGGCGCCACCATCGCCCGTTCTGGGACGAAGGGCGTTGCGCCCACCGCAAGCACCAACCACAGAAGCCAACGCAAGACAGAGGACCCACTTTGATCGCGTCATAGCTCTTGTTTCTCCTGAACTCAGTTTTTCAACCTCAATCCCCCTTGGCTCCACCCACCCCGCCGGCCTCGAGAGTGGCCATTTGCTCCTCTCGACGCCTCGGAATCCGCGCTCGCGAGTAAGAGAATCCCCCGAGGATCTTTTGTCAATAGATGTGGCCCCCCCCTGCGGTCACACCAAAAGTCGTATCCATTGACGGATATTTGCGGATTATCGCCTAAGCCACGCCCTTGCCCGGATTCATGATGCCCTTGGGATCCAACGCCGTCTTGATCCTGCGCAGGAGTCCAAGCTCGACCGCGCTCTTGTAGCGCCGCGCCTCGTCTCGCTTGGCAACCCCGATGCCGTGCTCGGCGCTGATGGATCCCCCATGAGCCACGGCGATCTGGTTCACCACGCGGTTCACCTCGTCCCATAGCGCCAGGAAGGCCTGGGTGTCGGCCCCCGATGGCTGGGTGAAATTGAAGTGCAGGTTGCCGTCGCCCACGTGGCCAAAGGGCACCGGCCGCACGCCAGGGATCAGCGCCTCCACGGCACGCAGCCCCTGCTGAACGAAGTCCGGGATTCGTGACACCGGGACCGAGATGTCGTTCTTGATGCTGCCGCCTTCGTTCTTCTGGGCCTCGGAGATGGACTCGCGCAACCGCCAGAGAGAGGTGGCCTGGGCCTGACTGCCAGCCAGGACCGCGTCGCTGATCAGTTCTCGTTCCATGGCCTGCGTCAGGAAGCCTTCGGCGGTGGCGCGCGGGGTGGCGAGATCGGCCAGGACGTACCAGGGCGATGGGGAGTCGATTGGATCGGAACAGCCCGGGATGTTCTTCACCACCAACTCCACGGCCAGGCGGGCCATCATCTCGAAGGCCAGCACGCCGCCATCACCGGTCACCTCGCGCGCCAGATTGAGCAGCTCGAGCACCGCCGCGGGGCTGGGCACCGCCGCGAACACGGTCTCGACCTGGCGGGTGCGCGGGAACAGCTTCAACACCGCCGCGGTGATGATCCCCAGCGTGCCCTCGGCGCCGATGAACAGGTGTTTGAGATCGTAGCCGGTGTTGTCCTTGCGCAGACCGCGCAGCCCATCCCAGATCTCGCCCTCGGCGGTGACCACCTCGAGCCCCAGGACCAAATCGCGCGAGTTGCCGTAGCGAAGCACGTGCACGCCGCCTGCATTGGCCGAGAGATTGCCGCCTATCTGACAACTCCCCTCGGCGGCCAGGCTGAGGGGAAAGAGCCGGTCGTGCTCGGCGGCCGCCTGCTGAACCGCGGCCAGCACGCATCCGGCCTCGACGGTCATGGTGTTGTTGAGAGAGTCGACCGCGCGTATCCGGCTCATGCGCGCGAGATTGACCAGGACGTCCTGGCCCTCGGGCCGAGGGATCTGGCCGCCCACCAGACCGGTGTTGCCGCCCTGGGGAACGATGCCCACCTCGGCCGCGGCGCACACGCGCACAATCTCGGCAACCTCGTCCGTCTTGGCCGGCTTGAGCAGAAGCGGCGTCCTGCCTTGATAACGGCTGCGCCACTCCGAAAGGTGCGGCGCCAGGGTTTCGGGATCATCGGCCCAGCCGAGCGGCCCGACGATGCGCTTGAGCCGCTCGAGAGTCGCCTGATCAGGGGATCGGGGCATGATGGGATCCGGATCTTTACCACAGAGAACACAGAGCAGCCTGCGCCCGCAACCTAACCGTAGTCGTAGTCGTGGTCGTAGTCGTGGTCGTAGTCGTGGTCGTGGTCGTGGCCGTGGCCCTGGCCGGACACTTCCATCCGTCCGCGACCACGGCCACGACCACGGCCACGACCACGGCAATACCTTTCAGATCCGCCCGGATCCGCCCTTTTCCTTCGTCTCCCTCTGTCTCTGTGGTTTCCGCCCCTTCCGGGCGGGCTCCGGGGGCGCCGGCTTCACCACCGGGGCAGGCGCGGGAACCGGCGGTGGCGGTAGTGGCGGTGGTGGCGGTGGCGGTGGCGGCGGAAGCGCCAGAACCAGAGGCCCAGGCTTCTTGTGGTACACGCTCCAGGTCCCGCTCTGCGCCAGCAACTCCATGCTGTCACGATAAGGCCCGAACGGGTCAGCCCAGCGTGGCGGACTGCGCACGAAGAAGTAGTCGAACTCCGGCACGGATTTCAGAGGGGAGATGTTGTGGGGGACCCATGGATCAGGCAGCTCGGCCCCGGCGGGCTTGCGCGTACACGGCATGTGGCGCATCCCGCAGTAGGCCAGGGGCGCCATGCTCTCGGGAGCGGGCCGCAGGACCACATAGAAATTCACCAGTCCCACCAACACGGATTCGATGCGCATGGTGCGCGAGTGTCGGTTGAAGATCGCGCCCACGGCCTTGCCTCCGGCCGGGGTCTTGTTCATGACCGTCACGAAGTCCTCGGTTTCCTGGCCGAAGGCACGGTAGTGAGCGATCAGCTGTTGGCCATAGAGAAGACAGAGCACCAACGCCGGGATGGGCGGCAGCAGGCGAACCCACCCGCGCAGCCGCGACAGGCCCGCCGGAATCAGGGCGATGCCCATCAGCACCACCAGCACGGCGAAGCGCGGGAAGAAGGTCATCAGCTCCAGCTCGGACAGATGGTGCGGCAGGACCAGGTAGGCGGCCAGCGCCCCCAGAAAGGCGATGAAGATCCCGGGTGCCGCGCGCAGCCAGGGACAGCCATCGCGGCGTTTGGGCAGGAGAATCCACGCCAGCACCCCGACCACCAGATAGGCGCCGATGAGGATCAGGATTCCCCTGCAGGCGATGATGTTGACCTGGTCATCGAAAGCGCGCATGGCGTGCGAGGGGATGACCTCGATGCGCCCCCAGAAGTCCTGCAGCCAGGTCTGCCTCCCCAGGTCGATCAGGCGACGGCGCCTCACGACCTGCCAGGCGAAGGCCAGCGAGTCTTTGGTCGAGCTGCCTGGTGTCGAGGGCGTGCCCACGAACTGCCAGTAGGCCTGCGCGGCCAAGGCCGGCACCACAGCGCTGGCCGCTAGCAAGCGCCGACGCCAGCGGAGCGGGGCGAACAACGCGAATCCCAGCGCCGCCCCCACGCCATAGAGAAAGTTCTGCAGGTGGCACAGGAACAGCGCCCCGGCGCTGGCGGCCGTCCACAGCCAGGTCCACCACACCCGAGGCCCGTGGCTGAGCAGGTGCTTCACCATCCGTGCCAACAGCAGCATGAGCACCGGCAAGGACAAGGCGAAGCTGATGAAGCCGTAGTGCAGCGTCAGGTTGTAGGCCAGCGGAAAGGCCAGCAACGCCGGGATGCGGCTGCGGCCACAGCCGGAGAGCAAGGAGGCGGTGGCCAGGGGAAGTCCGGCCACGTAGGCCGCCACGATGATCTTGTGGGCCAGGAGCAGGTTCATCACCTTGCCCAGCCCGATCAGCAGGATGTAGTGGGCGGCGTAGGGCGCGACGCGCAGGCCGCCATCGTAGTACGGGGCGTAGGGTGAATCCGGCGCCCCCGCCTTGCCCAGCATGTCCGCCAGGGCCAGGTGGAACGGCAGGTCCAGGCCGGGCAGGATGGTGGTGACGAAGAGCGGCGCCCAATAGAAAGGTAGAAGGATCAGGAAACACGCCGCGAAGACCTTCGCGTCCGCGTCCAGACCTTCGAGCAGCCAGCGAAGGAGCCGGGATCTCTGTGGTTTCGGTTCGTTGGCGCCCAAGTGACGGGTCTGTATACACCAAGTCGCAGGCTTTGGCAGGCCCGCCCAAAAGGGCAAGTCACCTGATGGCAGGCGCGGGCACTGTGGTATAGATCCGCGCACTCATGGGCTTGTTCGACTTCTTCTCCAAGGAGAACCGCGAAGAGCGCGCGCTGGTGAACCTCATCAAGCGCGCCAATCACAAATTTCTGCAATCGGGTGAACGCCTACGGGCCCTGGAGGCCCTGGCCAACAACGGTTCGGAACGCGCTCTCTACGGCATGCTGTCCCGCTTTGGCATCGTGTACCACAAGTCCATCGAGGACGAGCAGGAGAAGGAGTGGGTCTTCGACACCCTGGCCGCGAAAGGCCCGGCCGCGCTGCCCGCCGTCAAGCGCTACCTGCGCGCGGCCGAGTCCGTGTCGTGGCCCCTGCGCCTGCTGCCCAAGATCGCCAGCAAGGAACAAGAATTCGCCGTCGTGCAAGAGATCCTGGGCGAGCACGAGCCAGGCTACGAGCGCGACCCCACCAAGAAGATCCAGCTCCTCCGCCACCTCGCCCAACTGAAGGAGCCCGCCGCGCCCGGCTTGATCGTGCCCTATCTGGGCGACATGGACGAAGGTGTGCGCTTCGCCGCGGTGGAGAGCCTGCTTCGTCTCAAGAATGAAGAGGTCGGGCGCCCTGCCCTCCTGCAACACTTCGAGTCGGATGCCGAGGAGAGTCTGCGTCTGCGCATCCGCATCGCCGAGGGTTTCGCCGAGCTGGGATGGCTTGTGCAGGACCACCGCAAGGCCGTGGAGCACAGGCTGCCTGAGGGCTTCCGCATCGACCGTGAAGGCCACATCCTGGCGCGAAAGCCGTCCGAGTAATGCCAAGAAGAGCCGACATCGAGACCGTCCTCATCATCGGCTCGGGCCCCATCGTCATCGGTCAGGCCTGTGAGTTCGACTACTCCGGTGCCCAGGGCATCAAGGCCCTGCGCGAGGAGGGCTACCGCGTGGTGCTGGTCAACTCGAATCCGGCCACCATCATGACCGATCCCGAGATGGCGGACCGGACCTACATCGAGCCGCTGACCGTCGACTTCGTCAGCAAGATCATCGAACGCGAGCGGCCCGACGCGCTTCTGCCCACCCTGGGCGGACAAACCGCGCTCAACCTGACGGTCGAGCTGGGCCGCGCCGGCGTCCTCGAAAAATATGGCGTCAAGCTCATCGGCGCGCAGCTCGGGGCCATCGAAAAGGCCGAGGACCGCGAGCTGTTCAAGCAGGCCATGCGCAACGTCGGCCTGCGTGTGCCCTTCTCGGGCTACGCGCACTCGCTGTCCGAGGCCAAGCAGATCCAGGCCGAGCTGGCCGCCCACACCGGCCGCAACTACCCGGTCATCCTGCGCCCCTCGTTCACGCTGGGCGGCTCGGGCGCGGCCATCGCGTGGAACGCCGACGAGTTCGACGCCAAGATGATGTGGGGCTTGCAGCAAAGCCCGCGCGGCGAGGTGCTGGTCGAACAGTCGGTGCTGGGTTGGAAGGAATACGAGATGGAGGTGATGCGCGACACGAAGGACAACGCCGTCATCATCTGCTCCATCGAGAACCTGGATCCCATGGGCGTCCACACGGGCGACAGCATCACCATCGCCCCCGCCATGACCCTGACCGACAAGGAATACCAGTTCCTGCGCGATGCCTCCCTCGCCGTCATTCGCGAGATCGGCGTCGAGACCGGTGGCTCCAACGTCCAGTTCGCCGTGGATCCCAGCAACGGCGAGATGGTGGTCATCGAGATGAACCCGCGCGTGTCGCGCAGCTCGGCCCTGGCGTCCAAGGCCACCGGGTTCCCCATCGCCAAGATCGCCACCAAGCTGGCCGTGGGCTACACCCTGGACGAGATCCGCAACGACATCACGCGCGAGACGCCGGCCTGCTTCGAGCCGACCATCGACTACGTGGTCACCAAGGTCCCACGCTTCGCCTTCGAGAAGTTCCCGGGCGCCGATTCCACCCTGGGCCCGCAGATGAAGTCGGTGGGCGAGGTCATGGCCATCGGCCGCACCTTCGAGGAATCGCTGGGCAAGGCGCTGCGCTCGCTGGAGATCGGGCGTTGGGGCTTCGACCTGGACCGCCCGCCACCGCTCGACGATTTGCGCCGCCTCATCACCCAGCCCAACCCCGACCGCCTGTGGCAGTTGGCCGAGGCCATCCGCCTGGGCATGAGCCTGGACGAGGCGTACGCCCTGACCGCCATCGATCCGTGGTTCCTGACCCACATCAAGAATCTCATCGATCAGGACGAGGCCGCGGGCGCGGCCGGGGCCAAGCTGCTGGATGATCCCGAGCTCCTGCTCCGCTGCAAGCAGTTGGGCATGTCCGACCGCCGCCTGATGAAGCTGGCCGGGGTCAAGGAAGAGGACGTGCGCCAGGCCCGCCATCGCCACGGCATCCGCCCGGTGTTCAAGCGGGTCGACACCTGCGCCGCCGAGTTCGAGGCGCATACCCCGTACATGTATTCCACCTACGAGGGCGCCAGCCTGACCGACAAGGCGCCCGAATCCGAGGTGAGCCCCACCGGCAAGAAGAAGATCGTCATCCTGGGTGGCGGCCCCAACCGCATCGGGCAAGGCATCGAGTTCGACTACTGCTGCGTGCACGCGGTCAAGGCCTTGCGCGAAGAGGGCTACGAGACCCTCATGGTCAACTGCAACCCGGAGACGGTCTCCACCGACTACGA
>CAZHUY010000184.1:0-12386 GCA_964535465.1 uncultured Myxococcales bacterium | reverse complement strand
CCAGGAATACGTCGTCTTCGAGGATCACGTCGTCGTAAAGCGAGACGTTGTTCTGGATCTTGCAGCCGTTGCCCACCACCGCCCGCGCCGCCATGAACACGTTCTGCCCCAGGACACATCGCTGTCCGATGCGGGCCCCCGCCATCACGTGGCAGAAGTGCCAGATCTTGGTTCCCTCACCGATCTGCGCCGGCTGGTCGACAGCGGCCGAGGGATGCGCCCAGTAAGTCACGCGCGCATTCTGACACAGCCCAGCCCCAGCGGAAATTATGGGCTAGTAAACAATGCCAAGGCGGCCGGTGACCACGTGCTTGACGTAGTCGAAGTCCGAACTCACACCCGTGGGCGGGTTGAGCGTCTCGGGCATGTCCGCCTTCAGATAGGTGACGCTGTAGCCGACGCCCACGTAGAGCATGCGAGCCAGGATGACGTCGGCCGTGGCCCCGCCCAGGAGGTACTTGTCCGTGCGGTCAATGGCGAGGGCGCTATGAAAGTCGCGAAGCTCAAAGCGAGCGTACCCGGCCAGGGCCAGACGCCCCCCGACCAACTGCCGCAAGGCCGCGTAGATGGCATGGGTCTCGTAGAAGTCGCCCACGAAAGGCGAATTGCGCACATCGTGTCGGTAGCCCAGCCCCGCGGTCTGGGTGAGCGAAGGCTTGTGGATGAGCTCGGCGAACAGGATGACATTGTTAAAGCCCGACGGGTTGGCCCCGCCGTCGGAATAGAAGGTGTTCACATAGCCAGCGCCGATGTTGAGCGCCAGCTTCTCGGTGAGCAGGCCACGCATACCGCCCGTGACCCTGAGGGGATACGAGTCCTTGCGACCCTCGACCTCGTTGAGGTAGTTGATCATGCCCCAGGCGGCCTGGACGAAGAACGCCGTCTTGGGCAGCCAACGCCACGACACATCCAGAACGCCTTCGTTGCCGATGTTGCTGCCGGCCTCGTAGGCCTTGTCCTCGTAGTAGTCGAGGACGCTGTTCGCCCGCACGGTCAGTTGAAGACGGCCGCCACCTGGCGCCACCTTGAGCTGAACCGCGCCCACGTTGTAGTCGTGGGCGATGGGATCAGCGTTGGACACGTAGGGCGGATCCACGGTCCGGGTGAAGTTGTCCATGATCGCGAAGCTGAGCGTCTGCTTGGACGAGAACTGGAGCAACAGCCCGGCGCTCGGCATGAAGGCGCGCTGCTTCTTGATGTCGTCGTCGCTGCTGAGGTACTCGCGGTAGGCCAGGCTTGCGTTGAGATCGTAGGCCATGCCGTCGGGCAGGGTTCCGTCCCGCTCGGCGTTGCTGATGTTCAAGGCGGGGGTCACGCGAGCCACGCCGGACCCCTTGCGCGTGCCGCTCGGCGAATAGAAGACGTTGCTGTCGTAGCCGACCTCGGCGCCGATGCCGGCGTGGAGGAGGGCCGAATCGCCCAGCTTGGCCCCCACCGGCCCGTTGCGCGGGCTGATCCCCTGAAGACCATAGGACATGGACTCGAGGTTGGGACCCACGGTGCTGGACATGGGCGCCTGGCCCCAGGCGACAGAGGTCACCCCGCAGGCGGAAAATACGAGCAGGGCTGATAGCCGAAGCCTCATGGTGTCCTGGGTGTTGAGCTAGGGGTGTCCGACGATTTGTTCCGGGTTGTGTTGAGCCGCTGCCCTACTGTTGGAAGTTCGAAGCCGCGTTGGGGCGTTCCAGAGGCGGCGGCTCCAAGCTCGGCTCTGTCATGTTCTCAGCCACTTCAGGAGCTTCGACTTCGACCCGGGTCGCGCCGATGTAGTTCAGCTCTGCACCCACGCAAGTCTGTCCCTCGTTCTGAAGAACCTGAACCTTCTGGTTGGTGATGGTCACGCGCGTGTACTCGTGCAAGGAAGCCTGGTCGTCCCTGCGGCCGGCGGCCTCTTGCAGTTTCTGCAGGGCCTCGTCCGCGATGTTCATGTTGACCTTCACCTGCATCAACTTGTCCATCACGCAGTTCAGCCGGATGACGTCCTTCTGCTTGCGAGCCTGCTCGGCCATGGCCTGAAGATCGGTCACGACCTTATCCATGGCGGCGCGATACTCGCGGCCCTGCTTGAGCATGTCGGTGGCGCTCAGGCTGGACTTGTGCGGAGTGGTGATGTCCATCCCGGGCGGCGCCACGCCTGGTCCACCGGCGCCGGACGGGGTCGTGGGTTGCGCCAAGGCGACTGGTCCGACCAGCAAGGACAACCAGATGTATCTCGCGTGCCTAGACATTGCGAACCTCACAATTCATTTGCTCACCCGCGCGACGCGTAGAACCAAAGCCGTTAGGGCCATGGAATATATCGCCTTTTAGCATGCGGTCAACCGGCGTCATTGGGAAGCGGTGAACACGAACGGGAACTCCACCTCGACCGAACCGCCCGAAGGCGCGGGGAAGCGCCAGCGTGCGACGAGCTGTTTGATGCAGCTCGAGACCTCGGAGTCACCCACGCTGTCATCAGAGACGTCGATCCCAGAGACGGTGCCGGCCGCGGTGATGGTCCACCTGACCTTGATCTTCCCGCTCAGGCTCGGGTTGCGCTTGAGCGCCCTCTCGTAGCAGGCCTTGACGGCTCCAATGCGCGCGCGGACCTCCTTGGAGACCAGGGCGGGATCCAGCTCACCGTCGACCGCGGGGGCCTCATGGCGCACGACGCCGGTGACGCGCTTCTCCGTAACACCAGCACCCGTGTTGCCGCTTGCGATGTTTCCTGCACCGCGCAGGCTGCCGATGTCGGCAACCTTGCCGGAGCCTCCGGTCCCTGACTTCACCCCGCGCAGCGCCGCGTCGCTGGTGGCAACGGTCAACCCGCCCACCCCTTGGAAGGCCTTTTCCTGATCGCGATCGACGTCGCCCTTGCCCAGGACGTCGGCGATCGAGCCCGACCCGTCAGCCTTGGCGCCCAGCAACTTCAGAATGCCGGTGTTGCGAACCTGTTCGGCCAGACGCGCACGCCTTTCCGCGTCGATGCGGGCCTTCTCCTCCGCCGAGATTTCCTTCTTGACGGGCTTGGCCGCGGTCGACGTGGACCTGACCGCAACCTTCTGCTCCGTCTTTTCCTCGCTCTTCTCTTCGGTGACCTTCTCGGTCTTGGGCGGCTCGGGCGGCTTGGCCCTCACCACCATCTGAACGAAGCGATCCGGGATCTCCTCGATATCGGGCTTGCGCGGCCAATCGACGCTGCGCAAATAGACCACGATGGCAAGGTGCGAGACGAACGAGATGGAGGCGATCATGGTGAACGCCCAATCGAGCCCCGTCGTCCACGAGCCGCGCACCGAAGCCGGCAGCCTCGGCCGGGGCTGGGGGGGCGGAGGGGTCACGAACTGGAAGAGAATGGTCAGATCGCCGACCGTGATCTTGCCGCGCGAGCGCTCATCGAGCAGGAGCAACCAAGCCGTTCCTTGCTTGCGAATGCGGCCTGCCTGCTTGAGCTGAGCCAACGAGATGACCTCGTTGCCCACGGCGATGCGGCCGTCCATGGCTTCCGCGAAGCGGGCCACGTAGCCCTTGGGGGTGATCTCGAAGAGCATCCACTCTTTGGGCAGGGCCTCGGAGGGAACCGCGAAGGTGGCCTTGCTGGACCATCCGATCGAGATGTTCTCGCGCTTGCGGACCAGACGTTCCTCGACAATGCGACCGCCTTGCACGATGCCAATGCGCAGAACACGGATCTTGGCCGCCGTGCTGGACGCTGGGCCCGCTTGGGGTGGTCTCGCCGATGTTTGGGTCGCCATGGGCTGCTTGCCTCGGGTGTTAGTTTATTCAGAACGGTGCTTTTGTCACACTGTCCAAAATCTTGGGCACGAATTCCTGTTTCAACTCGTGCCAATCGTAGTTGATGTTGGACTTTTGCAGAACGTAGAAGGCCTCGGGCTTCTGGATCTTGCCCTCGATGACGATCGCGCCCTCGATCTTGTAGATCTTGCGGCCGCCCGAGCCACGCTCGACTTTCACCTTGGTCTGCTCGGCGGGGGCCTCGTCGGACTCTCCGGCGCCTTCGACGGGCACGGTCGGCTTGGCGGCAGCCTTCTTGGCGGTGGCCTTCTTGGCGGCGGCCTTCTTGCCTTGTGCGAAGGCCGACGACGTCAGGCCGGCGGCCGAGGCCAGGGACAGCGATAACGCGAACAGCAAAACGTGCGAGAAGAACCTTCGTTTCATGGCGTCCTCCGCGGGGCCGGGGTGGCGGCCGGAGCGGGAGCCGCCGTGCCGCGCGCCGGGACCGCGCCAGCCGGAGCGGCCGGATAGCCAGCAGGCGAGGCCGGGGCTTTCGCCGGAACCGGGGCTGCGGGCTGGGCGGCCTTCTTGGCATCGTCGGCGGCCTTCTTGGCGGCCCGCTCTCTCTCGCGCTCTTCCTGTTTCTTCTGGCGCTCGATGCGCTTCTGTTCCTTCTTGATCCCGTCCTGGGCTTCTTGGATGTAGGCGTCGACCTCCGGGCCGACCGTCTGACCCACGCCCGAGACCATCTGCTTGTATTGCTGGAAGTAGCCAGTCGCCGCGTTCAGCTTGGCGATCAAATCCAGGTTGGGCATCTTCTCGGCGTCCAGATACAGGACGCCGAGATTGAAGATGGCGTCGGCGTAGCGCGGGAAGAGCTGCAGGGCCTTCTGGTACTCGGCCAAGGCCCTCTGGTAGTCCTTGACGCCGCGGTAGGCGCTGCCGAGGTTCAGGTGACCCTTGGCGAATCCCGGCTGCAATTGAACGCTCTTCTCGAGCACCGGCACGGCTTCGCGGTAGTTCTTGGCCACCAGGAACTGCGCACCCAGGTTGTTCCAGAGGATGGCGTTGTCGGGTCGAGCTCGGCTGGCCTTCTTCAGCAACTCGATGGCACCGGGCGTGTTCTGCTTCTCGATCTCCATGAAGGCGAGCATCTGGTAGATCTCGCCCAGCTCGGCCTCGGAGGCCCCGGCGTTCCTCATCATGTCGCCCAGGGTCTTGACCCACTCATTCTTGCCGAGCTTGAAGTAGGCCTTGGCCATGACGAGCATGGCCGGGGTGTAGCGTTCGTTGCGGTTCAAGGCCGCCTTGGCCTGGGTGACCGCCTCCGAGTAACGCTTCGATTGGTAGAGCTTTTCGGCGGCCTGGACCTCTTGCGTGGGGATGACGGCCGGCGGGGGTTCACGCCGCTTGCGACCGCCAGCCGCGGCCGGGGGCGAGCCCGCCGCCGGCGCCTGGGCCCACAGCTCGCCCGCGCCGAACGAGGTCAGCAGCACATAGATGAGAAGAGACGCACGCTTCATCATGGGCTCTCAATCCCAATGCGTTCGTCTTTGACGAACGGAAATTCGTCGGGGAGGTACTTGGACAGGTTCTCCCGCGCCTTCTTCACGTACTCGTTGGTCACGCCCAAGGTGGAGGCGCGTTCCAGCGTCGACTTCCACTGGCGCTTGGCCTCCTCCTCGACCGGGGTCACGAACTGGTAGATGGCGTCCTTGTATTCGGTCTCCGCCACGCCACACAGGTTCGGGTCCATCTTGCACGCCTTCTTCGACAGCTTCTTGACGTCGTCGGGAGGATTGTCGGCCGCCTTGATCAACTTCTGCGCGAACTCGTAGAAGATGTCGCCACGGCGAAGGAACGAAGCCAGGGTCCAGTTGGCGTCCTTGTAGTCCCAGATCTTCGAGTACTCCTCCTGCAAGGCCTTGGCCTCGTTGGTGAAGGAATCGAAGGTCCTGCGCACCTGATTGGGATCGCTGGTGAAGCGCAGGGACTTGCCCTGGAAGTCCTTGAACTTCTCTTCGAGAATCAGGTAGTCGGCCTTGGCGGCGGCGGCAGCGGCCGGCGAGGCGGGGGGCAGGCGGCGCGCGATGAACTCGTCGCGCACCTGCTTGTAGGCGGCCAGGGTGGCGCGCTTGTCGCGCCCCTGCTCGGCGATGGTGGCCAACTTCAGGTAAGCAGAGACGACGTACTCGCCCGCCATGGGCTGCTTGCCGTAGCGTCGGATCAGCTCGCGCAGGCAGCTCGACTGCTTGGCCACGTCCTTGTTCTTTTCGTGGGCGTTGCACGAGAAGGAGAAGGCCTGCGCAGAATCGGCGGGCTTGTCGGTGATGTTCTCCGAGTACTTGCGGTATAGGTCGGCCGCGCGAGCGTACTGTTGATCGTTGTCGAGCAACTGGGCCGCGATCCCCAGGGCCTCGCGGCGATGCTCGTAGCTGGCGAACTTGGGATCGGTGGCCACCTTCAGGTAGCCATTGACCGCCTTCTCGAACTCGAAGAAGCGGTACTGGTTGCGGGCCGCGTTCCATACCGCGTCCTTGGCCAGCGGGTTCTCGGGGTAGTCGCTGGCCAAGCGCTCGTAGCACTTGGTGGCCTCGCCGTACTTGTAGATCTTCTCGTAGATGACGCAGGCGTTGTTCAGGTTGCTGGGCGCGTCCCGGTCCTTCGGGTCCGCCGCGATCAGGTCCATCAGGTCGAGCGCCAGGCCCTCGTCGAGATCGGTGCTGATCTTGCTGCGCTGAACTTGCCCGCCCCTTTCCGAGGCCAGCACGGGCTTGCCGGCCGCCGAGGGCTGCGCGGCGCCGGTCACGATGGCGATACCACCGACCGCCTCGCGACACATGACCAACTGCGAGCTGGTGCCCTTCTCTTCGTTTTCGAGAGCCTTGTCGAGACGCTTCTTGATGATGGTCGACTTGACCGATGCCTTGATCTCGGCGACGCGGGTCAAGTAGGGCTTGGCCTGAGGCGCCTTGCTGCACGCCGATTGTGAGAACTGCTCCGTGACCTCCAACAAGCGGCCGAGGGCGCAGTCCTTGGCCTCTTCGTTGTCGATGGCGAAGTCGATGAAGTAGGTGGTCAGGATGGCGTCGTAGGCCTTGAAGCCGACCTCGGGCTGCTTGGCACAGTAGGCGTCCGCCATCTCGCCCAACCGCGAGCGGGCCTCGGGCCACTGGCGGTGCTTGAGCATCATGACGGCCGCGGCGTAGCGCAGCTCGGGCGTGCGCTCGTCGGGCAGGTTGGCCACATACCAGTCCAGCGCCGCCATGTACTTCTTGTACATCTCGTGCATGGGCAGAGGCATGACCGGCGGCTTGGTGTTCTTCTCGTCCGGGATGGGTGGATCCTCGATGGTGCGGGCCACCTTCATCTTCTCGATGATTTCCTCGTAGGCCTTGATGACCTGCAGGGCTGAGTCTTGCTGGTACTTGTTGTCCAGGTTCGAGTCGCGCACGACGATGTAGGCGGGGATCGACTCGGCCACCTTGCCACCGTAGTAGAGGGCGTCGGCATAGAAGTAGCCGAACTCGTAGGCGCGCTTCGAGGTCGGGTAGGCCGCCAGGTACTTCTCGTAAAGCTCGGAGGCCGTGCGGTAGGTCTGCAGGCACTCTTCCAGCAGGCGCTGGTCGCTCTTGTTCTGCTGCCAGCGACCCTTGCACGACTGCGCTGCCGCGTGCACCGAGGTGGCGGCCACCAGCAGGGCATCCTCGGCAAGCTGGGCGGCCACCGCGAGAGCCTCGGCGTTCTCCTTGTTGTGCTTGTACCAGTCGCTGCCCTTGCTGTAGTTGCGGCCCAGCAGCTCGCGCTCCTTGGCGGCCGCGATCATGTTGCGCCCACGCTCGTAGGCCTTGATGATCTTCTCTTGCAGGGTCGGCGCTTCAGCGAAGTACGGCCACTTCTGCAGGATGACCTTGTAGACGGCGATGGCCTCGTCGTACTTGGTCATGTCGAAGTACATGTCGCCCAGGCGCTGAAACACCTCTTTGACGTGGGATTCGTTTTCGCGACCGCGATAGAAGGCCTGGGCGCGGTCGAGTCCGCTCTCGGGATCCGGCAAGGTATCGCCGTCCCAGTCGGGCTCGGAGAAACTGATGCCCAAGTACTGCACGGCCTCGGGGCGCAGGTCGGAACCGAACTTGTCGCCAGTCGTCTTCTTGCTGTCCGCCCACTTGACCAGGTTGTCGAACTCGCGAATGGCGTCCTGGAAGCGGTTGTCGCGGTAGTAGGACCAGGCCAGCTTGTAGATGGCCTTGTCGAAGTAGGGCGAATCCTTGTACGCGAGCACGCGGCTGTAGGCCGAGATGGCCAGGGCCAGCTCCGCCGAATCGAAGTGCAGCTCGCCCACGCGCGTCCACGTCTCGGGCAGGAACTTGGAGTCCTGCTTGATCGGCACGCAGTCCTTGTAGGCATCCACCACCGGCCCCTTGCGCATGCCAGTCGACTTGGCGGGTTTGGGCGGCGGTTCCAGCGGCCGATAGCGGTTGCTGCACACCAAGGCCAGCAGGGCCTGCTTGCCCTCGGCCTCTTGGCCCATCTCACCCAGGCAGAAGCCGAGCAGGTAGTAGGTCGCGTCGAGGAGACGATAGTTGGGGAACTCGACCAACAGCCGGCGGTACAGGTTTACCGTCGGGCTGTAGTCCGGCTTGGGCGAAGGGGTGTTGGGCGGATTGTCCGAATCCAGCGCCTTCTGATAGGACTCCTGCGCCAACAGGAAGTCTTCCGCCGATTTCTCGTAATAGAGCTCGGCCAGACGAAACATGACGTCCGGGGTCCACTTGCGGTCGGAGGGGTACTTGTTGAGAAAGCCTTCCAGGACGGCGATGGCATCCATGCGCCGCCGCTTCTCTTCCTTCTCGTTGGCGGCGATCTGCGGTTCGTACTTGGCGCGAATGGCGTTGATTTTGTCCGCGTAGGCACGCTTGATGATCCCGGTGGCCGCGCCACGGAAGCCCCTGACCTCCTCGGCGAAGCGGGCCATGTCCTGGGCCAGTTGGTCCATCTCCTTGGGATCGGGGATGAAGGCCGGGCGCGCGGGGGACTTGCCGGCGCCCCACGCGGCCCCGCACGCCAAGAACACGCCCAGCATGCCCGCCCCGATGGGAAGGCGTGATCCGAGCCGCCCCTTGCGCGTGTACCGCTTCACTTGTCTTCCTCCAGCAGGGAATGGAAGTCATCCTCGACGGACTTCAGTTCGAGCTTCTGCTGGTTGATCAGCTTGGAAACCGTGCTGGTGCGTTCGTCCTTGAGCCCCCAGGCCACGTCCACCAGACCGACATCCGACTGGACCACGAGGTCGTAGAAGCGATCGGCGATCTTGCCCAGCATGGCCTGCGCCAAGCCCCCGCCCACCGACTGCGATTCGCTGAGGATCTTTCCGAGGCTGCTGCTGGCGGCGTCCAACTCGCTTCGCTCGCGAACGAGCTTGCCCTTCAGCTCGGCGACGCGCTTGCCGGCGGCGTCGTCCACCCGCTTGTCGAACTCGACCAAGCGCCCCTGCACGTCATCCGCCCGGGCCAGGATGCCGGCGATGGCGTCGAACTGGTTCTGTTCGCTGGACGAGAGCTGTCCGCGCGCCCCCTGGAAGATGTCGCGCTCGCGCTTCATGACGGCCATGAGCAGGGCGATGGCGTTGCGATCGCTGTCGCCGGTGGCCGCGCCGATGGTGGCCTCGTGGGCGGCCTCGGCGATCTCGTTGCGCAGGCGCTCGTTGGCGTCGCGCAGCTCGGTGATGACCTGGCGCAGGCCATCCACCGGCTGGGCCAGATCCTCGGGCCGAATCTTCTGATCGGACCGCGACCGGATGAAGTACTGCTCGATGGCCACCAACTCGGCCTCCATGCCCTGAATCTCGACGTTGAACTCGGAAGCGCGGCTATCCAGAGCATCCAGATCCGCGCGCGCCTGCTTCTCCCGGGCTTTGAGCTTGCCGGTCGACTGCGGGAGATCGCGCAGCTCGGCTTCGAGGGCGACGCGTTCCCGCGCCACCTGGTCGAGGCGGGCCTTGTCATCGGCGCTCAGTTTGTCGGAGGTCAGCGCGCGCATCTTGGCGCCGAAATTCTGGCGCATGGTGACCAATTGATTGAGCACCTCGCTGGAGTTGGCGCGCATCTGCGCGAGGTCCGGGAAGATGCCGACCTTGAGCGGACCGTTCACCGCCGACTCGAGCCGAGCCAGGGTGGCCTGCGAATCCTTGAGCCCGCGCTGCAGATCGCTCACGTCCTCGGTCAGGGTGAGGACACGCGCCACATCCGGCTCGGCCTTGACCCACTTCACGGCGGTGGGCGGAACCAGGACCGCGACGTCGAACTTCTCCAGGCCCTTGCCGAGCAGCGTATCGAAGTACTTGGGGTCGGCGGCGGCTTTCTGTTGCGTCAGCCGGAGCTGCTGATGAATGGGCGCGAACAGATCGCGCGACTGCAGGAAGACATCGTTGGCCAGGGCGAAGTTGCCCACGCGGACGTGCAGGTTGCCCATGAGCAGCCGCAGCTCGGGTCCCTGGGGATTGTCCGGGTTCTGCAGCAGCATCAGATCGAGGGCGCGGTAGGCGGACTTGTAGTCCTTGCCCTTGATGGAGGTCCACGCCAGCTCGTTCATGCCCTCTTCGAAGTACTTGGACTGCCGGGGAAGGCTGTTGTAGGTGTCGCGCGCCTTGTCGAACTCACCCCGCTCGTAGAACAGGCGGCCCATGGCCAGGCGCGCGAGATCCTGGGTCTCCTTGTCCGCGTCGGTCTGGGCCTGGCTGCGCACCACCGCGTCGAAGCTGACCAGCGCGGAGGCCAGATCGCCCTTCTTGACCCAGGTGGTGGCCGCGAAGTAGCGCGCCCTCAAGTAATAGGGATGATTGGGCGGCAGGGCGGTGAAGGCGGCCAGCGCTTCGTCGAGCTGACCGCGAAAGTAAGCGGCCTTGCCACGCACGTAGGGCACGGAAGGCTCGAGGTTGGCCAGCGGCACGTTCTGCAGACCCGCCAACAGACCGTCAATCTGGTCCAGATCGCCGGTGTGCACGGCGATCTCGATCAGCCGTTGCAGGGCCTTCTGTTCTTGCCGGGATCCCGAGCGCTTCTCGGCGGCCTTGGTGAAGTAGTGCTTGGCGGAGCTGTAATCCTTGTCCTGGTAGAGAGACTCGCCCAGCAGGAAGACCGCATCTTCGTAGGCCATCGAGTTGGGGAAGCGCTCCACGACGTCGAGCAGGATCGTGGCGGCCTCGCGGTAGTTCTTGAGGTTGAAGAGCAGCTCGGCGTCGATCACCCGGCGTTGGGCCAGGTTGGGGTCCGCGCCCGCGTCTTCACGAAACTGGGCGGAGAGGCCGCGCACGCGCGCGTCCAGGTCCACCAGACGGGCGTTGGCCTCGTCCATCTCACCAGCTCGAGCCGGCCCGACCCACAGGCCGAAGGCCCCGGCCAGAAGGACGCCACTCAGGCACCCCGAGGGTGCCCGCTGATCCAAACGCCTACCGAGCCGAACGCCAGTCCCGAGCCGTGGGAGATGCCACATCCGAGGATTCTCCAGAAGCTTGAGCCCCGTTACTTAGCGGCCGAAGCTCCGCTGACTTCGGGAGCAACCAGGTTGACTCGGAATTCGACGGCCGGCTTGTCTTCCATGTTGGTGGAGATGCCGCCCTTCTCGTAGCCCACGACCTGAACGATGGTCGCCTTGTTGTCGGCCGCCACGAAGGTGTGGCTGGAGCTGGCCTTGAACTTGTATCCCTTGAGATAGCTGAACACGCCGAAGCCATAGCCCTGGTAGACGAACTGAACCGACAGGGTGTGGTTTCCGGGCTGGATGGCGCCGTTGTAGATGTCGAACTCGTTCATCTCGGACAAGCGACCGGTATCGTCCGCCTTGTTGAAGATCTGCACGCCGTCCAAGGCGTAGACCGCCTTGATCAAACGGAAAGACGCGCCCATGTCGTTTTTGTGCTTGATCACGCAGCGGGACGCCCCGATGACACCGCCCAGGACGGTTTCCTTGAGCAGATTGAGGCGCGCGCGGGTGCGAAAGACCTGTTCCTTCAGATCATTGACGTTCCGCTCGAGCGCCTTGAGGCGGACCGCGTAGGCGCCGCCATCGGCCGCCGGAGCGCCAGCCTCGGGTTGAACAGCGGGGGCCGGTGGGGCCGCGCTCGGGGTTGTCGCGCCGGTCGCCTCAGCCCACGCGGGCTGCAGCCACGCAGCAGCGGCAACGAATAGCAGAACGGAAACCCCCCGACTTCGTGGACTTGTCATTTCGTAGCTCCTTGTGAGCCTTTCAGAACTCGCTGTTCGACACCCCTGCGGTCCCGGCCAACGGCAGAGAGTATGCTTGTATACCAAGCAGCTTCAAGCCCCGTCAAAAGGTACATGACATTCGCGGAGTTAGAGGAATCAGCGAAGAAACGCGCGCCATACTACCAGAGAGTGGTTTAACGCGCGATTTTGGGGGCGAGTTTTCAGGAACCGGACTTGGTGGCGGTCCCGGATTCGGCTGCTTTTGCCTGCGAAAGCGCGGTCCACATGGCCGCCAGCAGCTCGGGAATGCCCTCGCCCGTGGCAGCGCTGATGGCCAAGAAGGGCACGCCTTGTTTCGCGAAATGACGCCGCAACGTGGGGAGTTTCTTGCGCGTTGCGGGGAGATCCAGCTTGTTGAGGACCACCACCTCGGTGCGCCCCGCCTTGTGGAGATCGTAGAGCTCG
>CAZHUY010000183.1:0-12425 GCA_964535465.1 uncultured Myxococcales bacterium | reverse complement strand
CGAAGAAGGCGGACACTCTTGCGCCGTCGGCCACCCGGTTTTCCAGCGCATCGCCGAAGGCCTTCGGCGACAACACCGGCAACCGGTTGATCTCCGCGGCTTCTCCATTGCGAATCGTTAAAAAGGGCAAGGGCTTCATCCGCCGCCTCCCACCAGCGCGGCCGCTCTCCGCAGGATATCGAGCAGCGGCGCCGGCGCGTAAAGCCCCAGCAGCAACACCGCGCCCAGCAGGTTGATCTGGATGGTGGCCAGCCACTCATCCCAGTCGTTGTCTTCCAGCAGGCCCTTGGAACCTTGCACGCCCGCGCTGTTGACCAGGATGTCCAGGTTGGGCAGCTCGGCGATGGCCCAGGCCACCAGCGCCTCGACCTGGTCCTTGCGGGAGATGTCGCAGGGGCGCGTGACGATTTTCTGCCCGGGGCCGGCCAGCGGCCCCAGCGCGGCCGCGGTCTCGGCCAGCAGCGTGGTGTTGCGCGCGCACAGGGCCACGCTGGCCCCCTGGCGCAGGTATTCCTCGGCGATGGCGCGGCCCAGGCCCTGGTTGGACCCGGTGATGAGCGCGCTCCGACCTTGCAGCCGCTTGTCCATCACGCGCGGCCCTCGAGCAGCCAGGGGTTGGCCTGCAGGTACTCCAGCGTGCGCACCACGCCCTGCTGGATGGTGAGCTTGGGCGTCCAGCCCAGGGCGCGGATCTTCTTGGTGTCGAGGAAGATGAAGGGGTTGTCGCCGATCCAGCCGCGCTCGCCGCCGGTGTAGACGCGCTTGGGGCTGATGCCCATGGCGCCCGTGATCCAGCCGATGGAGTCATCCACGCAGCAGTACTGGTCGGTGCCCAGGTTGAGGATGTTGACCTTGTCCTGCGCCTTCTCGATGGCGAAGAAGATGGCGTCGATGCAGTCCTGCACGTACAGGTACGACTTGCGCTGCTTGCCGTTGCCCAGCACCTTCAGCTCGTGGGGGTTGCCGCGCAGGCTCCTGTAAAAGTCGAAGACGTGGCCGTGCGAGTAGCGCTCGCCCAGCAGCGAGACCAGGCGGAAGATCCAGGCGCGAAAGCCGAAGCCCTCGCAGAAGGCGGCGATGAGGCCCTCGCCCGCCAGCTTGGCCGCGCCGTAAAGCGAGGTCTGCACCGGGAAGGGGGCGTCCTCGGGCGTGGGGAAGACCTTGGATTCGCCGTACACCGACCCGGTCGAGGTGAAGGCGATCTGCTTGACGCCGGCCAGGCGCATCGATTCGAGCACGTTGAAGGTGGCGATGGTGTTCTGCTGCAGATCGCGATCCGTGTGCTGGGTGCCGAAGCGCACGTCGGCGTTGGCCGCCAGGTGGAAGACGAAGTCCGCGCCCGCCATGGCCTGCCGCAAGCTCGCGGTATCCAGCAGATCCCCGCGCACCAAACGGAACTCGGGCGACTTGACCGCCAGCTCGAGGAACCGCTCTTGGCCGGTGGAGAAGTTGTCGTAGCCCACCACCGAGTGTCCGGCGGCCAGTAGCCGGTCGGTGAGATTACTTCCGATGAAACCGGCGCAGCCGGTCACGAAACAACGCACGGGGGACCTCCTAGAGATTCAAGGAGCCGGCAGCATACAACATCAGGGCGACGGCGGCCGCGCGTCCGGCTTCGCCCCGTCCAGGTTGTACGTGCGGTGCACGATGTACTTGGGACGCTGTTTGACCTCGTCGTAGATGCGGCCCACGTACTCGCCCATCAGGCCGAGCGCGAGGAGTTGGACCCCTGAGAAGAAGGCCACCGCCAGGATGGTCGCCGGTATGACCGGGATCACATCCAAGCCGGTCAGCATCTGCACCAGGTACCAGGCGCCGAGCAGCAGGCTGAGCCCCATCAACCCCATGCCCCCCAGCGAGAGCAACGAGAGCGGGCGGCTGCCGAAGCTGATGAGCCCGTTGAGCCCGATCTTGAGCGAGCCCAGGAAGCGGTTGTAGTTGCCCGCGCCGGCCAGGCGCTGATCGCGGTCGTACTCGATGAAGGTCTGCGGGAACCCCACGTAGGCCACCATGCCGCGCAGAAAGCCGTGGCCTTCGTGCAGGTTGTTCAGCTCGTCGATCACCCGGCGCGAGATGATGCGGAAGTCGCCGGTGTTGCGCGGGATCTTGACCTCGCCCAGGCGGTTGATGACCTTGTAGCCCAGCCACGCCACGAACTTCTTGGGCAGGGTCTCGCCCTTGCGCGAACGGCGCTTGGCGTAGACCACGTCGAAGCCTTCTTTGTACTTGGCGTATAGATCGCGAATCAGCTCGGGCGGGTCTTGCAGGTCCACGTCGATGACCACGCAGCTCTGCCCGCGGCACAGGGCGATGCCGCCCAACACCGCGGCCGGCTGGCCAAAGCGGCGCGAGAACACCACCAGCTTGACCCGGGGATCCTGGGCGCCCGCGGCCCGAATCATCTCCTCGGTTCGATCGGGCGAAGGGTCGAGGCAGAACAGGATCTCCCAACGGGTGCTGATGGAATCGAGCACCGGCTTGATGCGCGTCAGGAAAGGCTGAATGTTGCCTTCTTCTTTGTAGACCGGGACAACGATGGAAATGTCGATGGGATCGGGGCTGGTCATCCTGAGCTGTCTCGTTGAGGTGAGGGCCGAATGCTACAGGAAACGGATCCCCGGCACCACGGGAAGCGCGTGCGGGCGCTGCCGGTTCAGTATCGGGCGAGGGTACGTTGTGCCGGGGCCGCGCATGCTGGTCACGGCCCCTATTTCAGCTGGCTGTCTTTGCTGCCGCGCCGGTTGTACAGGCTGCGGTCGACGTAGCGGCCGTCGGCCTCGGCTTGGCAGGCGACACAGCGACGCACGCCCGGGACGGCCTTGCGGCGTGCCTCGGGGATGGTCTCGCCGCAGTCTTCGCACTCGCGCAGGCTCTCGCCCTTGCCCAGGGCTCCGCGGGCACGAGCCACGGCGTCCTCGACGCTCGCGTCGATTTGCTCCTGCACGGCTCCGTCTTGCGCCCAGCCAACGGCCATGGGGTCATTGTGCCCCGGCTGAAGCCGGACCGCCAGGTTCAGCCCGCAAGCACCTCGACCGGCGACAGCGCCTGGTAGTCCACGCGTCCCAATCCCATCTCGGCCGCCAATCCCAGCGAGGCAGCGGGTGTCTGATCGGGGAAGAGCTGCGTGGCCCAGGCGTCGAGCGCCACCGGGTCGATGCCCGCGGCGATGGTGCGCGTGGGCTTCACGTCAGCCACGTTGCCGCCAGCCGGGCCATTGTCCATGAGGACACGCGAGGCATCCACGATGGTCAGGGTGGGGCGCATGAGCGCGGCCAGCTCGGCGATGGCCCGCTGCACGTTCTGGTGTAGCAGCATGCGGCCTTTGGCGGTGATGCCGAACCAGTTCTTGAGGCCGCAGGTGACGCCGGTGAGCGCGTGGCGTTTGGCCACGGGCACGTTGATGATCTTGTCGGCGAGCACGAAGGGATCGAGCACGTCCCAGGCCCCCAGGCGTTGCGAAACCGTGACCGTCCGGTAGCGGCTGTCCTCGGGCAGGATGACCTCGGCGCCCGCGGCAAGCGCGGCGGCCATGATGCCACTGCGCTCGAAGGCGCTGCGGGCCTTGCCCACGGGACAGTCGCACACGATCACGCGCTTGGCGCGGGCCTCGCGGCACAGGCGCACCACTTCGGCCACCACCTCGGGATGGGTGTTGGCGCCTTGCTCGGCGGTACGGTCCCAGCCGATGTTGGGTTTGACCAGCACGGTGTCGCGCGGGCCGACGAACGACGACATGCCGCCCATGCGCTCGACCGCGGCGCGCGTGCTGAGGGCTGGATCCAAGCCGCGCGCGATGACCATGCTGGGCGTGCCCGCGGGCAGGACGATGCGATGGTCCCTGACGCTGGCGTCGGACGAACGGCCAAACCGCCGATAGCGATCGTAGACGGCGATTCCGCCCGTGGCCACCACACCGGCACCCAGAACCGATCCCAAGCCCACCAGGACGCGGCGCCGGGTGAAGATCCCGGAAGGGGTCGTTTCAACGGCGTCTTGCTCGCGTTTGCTCATGGTGTCCTTGCATTGTGTCCCATCATAGCCGCAGCTCTATCCTGGGGAATCATAGGCGAGGCCCCCGGTCCGGGATACAATCGGTCCGAGCCGGGGATCGAGGCCAATGGTTGGCGTGGAACGGCAAAGGAGACTCGGGCCATGGATCACGATCTGAAGAATCGCGGCAATGCGGCCGTGGCGAGGCGCATGCCCGACGTGCGCACGGTCACGGGGAAGCTGGAGAGCGTGTTTCGCGCCACGTCGATCGGGATGACCATCAACGTCGCGCGCACGATTGTGGCCGTGAACGACTCGATGTGTGAGCTGCTCGGCTACGAGGCAGACGCGATCATCGGCCAGAGCGCCCGTATGTTCTACGCCACCGACGCCGAGTTCGATCGGGTGGCGCACTTTCTCTACGAGCCATTGTCCCGGGTCGGACGTGCGAGCATGGAGGCCAGCTTCCGGCGAAAAGACGGGGCCGTGCTGGTGGTCCTTTTGACCGCGGCGCTATTTGATCGTGATGATCCGGCGTCGGGTTACGTGGTGACGGTTCAGGATCTGACCGCCCGTCTCCAGGCCGAGGATGAGAAGCGCAAGCTCGAGGAAGAGCTGCAGCAGGCGATGAAGATGGAGGCCGTCGGCCGCTTGGCCGGTGGGGTCGCGCACGACTTCAACAATCTCCTCACCGTCATCGCCGGCAACGTCGAGTTGACCAAAAGGGAGATGGCGAAGGACAGCCCCATCCTGGAGTACATGAACGAAATCGCCGAAGCCGCCAGGAGCGCGGCCAGCCTCACCCGGCAGCTGCTGTCCTTCTCGCGCCGGCAGGTTGTCGAGCCGCGCGTGCTCGACCTGAACGAGCTGGTCAGGCACTTCGACCGCATGTTGGCGCGCCTCCTCGGCGAGGACGTGACCCGCAAGCTCGCCCTGAGCGCCGAGCTGGGTTCGGTACGCGTCGACCCGGGCCAATACGAGCAGGTATTGGCCAACCTCGCGGTCAACGCCCGCGACGCCATGCCTACCGGCGGGACTCTGGTGATCGAGACCCGTAACATCGACCTCGACGACGCCTACTGCGCGATGCACCCGCAGACCCGCGCCGGCCGCTACGTGCTGCTCTCCGTGTCGGACACCGGCCACGGCATGACCGACGAGGTCAAGCAGCGCCTGTTCGAACCCTTCTTCACAACCAAGCCGGTCGGGCTGGGGACCGGCCTCGGGCTGGCCACGACGTTCGGGATCGTGAAACAGTCGGGCGGCTCCATCGAGGTCTATTCCGAGCTGGGGTTGGGCGCGACCTTCAAGATCTACCTCCCGCGCGTCGACGAGCTGCCGGAAGCCGCCGTACCCACGCTCTCGACCTCGGCGACGGCGACGGGACATGAGGCCATTCTGCTCGTGGAAGACCACGAAGGTGTCCGGGCGTTCGCGCGCACACTCCTGCGCAAGCTCGGCTACCAGGTGCTGTCCGCCAGCAACGGCAAGGCCGCTCGCGATCTTGCCCAGGGCCACGCTGGTCCCATCGATCTGCTCATCACCGACGTGATCATGCCGGGCCTCAATGGCCGGCAGCTCGCCATGCAATTGACCGAGCAACGGCCGGACCTGCGCGTCTTGTTCACGTCGGGGTACGCGGAGGACGTGGTCGTCCACCACGGCGTGCTCGATCCCAACGTGCATTTCATCGGCAAGCCCTACTCGCTTGCCAGCTTGTCGACCAAGATTCGTTCCATCCTCGACCAACATGGTTAGCCCGCCAGTGGCGCGGGACCTACCTTGCTTCATGGCCCAGCAACAGCACGACTTTCCCGGCTGGCTTCCTGACACGAGGCCCGAGTCGCTGTCGCCTGGTCGATACTGTCGTTCTGGCATTTTTGGGAGGCTGACGCGAGGCTGCGTTCATGTTGGTGCGTCGATTTTGGTGAGATGAGGTGAGCCTAGGTCGTGAACGATGCGCGCTCTTTGCTCGACCTCCGTCATTGGGCCTTGATCTGCCCGACAGTGGTGGCCTACGGTTAAAGGCAGTCCACATCTGGACTCGTAGAGTTGGTTGGTGGCCTGAAAGCGGGCGCCAATCTCTGTTTGACTATTGAAAGCCGCCGTCATGAAAACCTGCAGTCAAAGAGCATGGTCTGCCTGCTGGGCAAGACGCGACGGCCTTGAGCAATTCCCGACACAGAGAGCGCGCAGGGCGAGGCCATGAAGTGCGCGACCCACGCCGTTCTGTGCCGCCCCTATTCATTTGGAGGCTTGCGATGAGAGTCGCTTGGAATGGTCCCTTGGTTCGTGCCGTTTTTTGCCTTCCCTTGTTGGCCAGTTGTGTCTCGGACGTGGGCAGCTCGACGAATGACGCCTACGTGCCTCGCGCCGACGCCATCATCGTCCTTCCTCCCGACGCCAAGCCCATCCTCACCATCGATGATGCCGCTCGCGACGCGTACGCGCCGGCTGTCGACGCTCCCGTCGCCATCGTGGACAGCGCCCCCGTCAACCCTTGTGGCAACGCGCTCATCGACATCGGCGAAACCTGCGACGACGGCAACGCCAAGGGCGGGGACGGCTGCGATGGCACGTGCAAGCTCGAGAACGGCTACATCTGCCCCACGCCTGGTGAAGCTTGCGTACTCAACCTCTTCTGCGGCGACGGCCAGCCCGGCCCCGACGAGAGCTGCGATGACGGCAACCTCGAGGGCGGCGACGGCTGTTCTCCGGCCTGCACCATCGAGCCCAACTTCGTGTGCCCGATCTTCGGCCAGCCCTGCGAGCCGACGGTCCTGCCTCCGGTGTGCGGCAACGGCGTGACCGAGTTCGGCGAATCTTGCGACGACCAGAACACCCTGCCCAACGACGGTTGCTCGGAAGCCTGCCAGACCGATGATGGCTGGTCGTGCGTGGGAACGAAGTGTACCCGCCTGCCCACTTGCGGAAACGGCGTGGTCGACAACGGCGAGCAGTGTGACGACGGCAACCGCAAGCCGGGGGACTGTTGCGGGGCCACCTGCAGGTTGGAATCGAACTGCCGGTGCACGACGCCCTCGCCCGACGCCGGGGCGCCCGGCCAGATCTGCATGTCGACCATCGTGTGCGGCGACAAGGTGGTGAGCGGCGGCGAGGCCTGCGATGACGGCAACACCAAGGATCTCGACGGGTGCAGCGCCGACTGCGGCAAGATCGAGAGCGGCTTCACCTGCCCGAGCGCCGGAGGGGCTTGTTCGCCTGCCGTCGTGCTGTGCCCCAACGCGCGCCTGGATCCGGGCGAGGAGTGCGACGACGGCAACGCCAAGCCGCTCGACGGCTGCGCGGCCAACTGCAAGATCGAGCCTGGCTATGTGTGCCCGACCGCCGGCGCGCTGTGCAAGCCGAAGGAGTTCTGCGGCGACGGCATCGTCAGCTACATCCTGGGCGAGACTTGTGACGACAAGGACGTGGACCCCCTCGACGGGTGCTCGGCCACGTGCACCATCGAGGCTGGCTACAACTGCGACAACACGGTCGCCCCCTCGGTCTGCGCCAAGGAGGTGTGCGGCAACAAGAAGATCGGGGCAGGGGAGACCTGCGACGACGGCAACGCCGAGGGCGACGACGGCTGCAGCGCCACCTGCCAGTTGGAGCCTGGGTTCACCTGTCCCGCGGCGGGATTGCTGTGCCGTCCGATCTGCGGCGACGGGGTCTCCCGCGGCAGCGAACAGTGCGATGACGACAATATCAGCAACAGCGACGGGTGCAGCTCGTTGTGCCAGTTGGAGCCGGGCTATGTGTGCGGGGGAACCACCTGCCGCAAGACGGCGTGCGGCGACGGCGTCAGGGAGGGCACCGAGCCCTGCGACGACCCCCTGCCGGATGCCCCCTTCGACGGCTGCTACAAGTGCATGAAAGAACCCGACTGCTCGGCCGGCACCTGCCAGTCGGCCTGCGGCGACGGGCAGCACTTCTCGGATGAGGAATGCGACGACGGCAACCTCTTCGACGGCGACGGCTGCTCGTCGACCTGCAAAGAAGAGAAAGGCTATGACTGCACCGACGACGCCGTCAGCACCCTACCGGCCAGCAAGACCTATCCGGTCATCGTGAGGGACTTCATCGGCCTGGGCCGCCAAGTCCCCTCGTCGTCCGCCTACCACCCGGATTTCAACCACCACGCCGAGCACAACAGCGACACCGACGGATGGGGGCGCGCGGGGATCTTCAAGATGGTCAAGACCACCCTAGGGGCGAACGGCAAGCCCGCCTGGCGATGGCTGCCGTTCAGCACGGACAGCGTGAACGCCGTCAATTCGGGACCCCTGAACAACGCGATTCCCCCCGCCCTGGCCGGTTGTACATGCGATGAGACGGCACCCACCAGCTCTTGGATCTCATCCACCGAGACATGGGGAGCTGGCACCTTCGGGTCCGCTGTCACCCTCACCTTGCGACGTCCGCCTTGCTCTTGCACGAACGGCACGGCCTGCGTGTGCGACAACCCAGGCCACCTCTACAAGGACAGGGATTTCCTGACCCCGGCTCTCCCCAACAACACGAACCGCCGCGAGCTGTCCACGCCGGAGAATCTGGGGCAGTGGTTCACGGACGTCTCAGAGGTCAATCTCCGCGTGCCCTACCTGCTCACGCTCAACCAGGTCGGCACCAGCGGAACCTATTCGAATGTCGTCGCCGACCCGCCATCCTTCGATCCTCTTGGCAACGGCGGCTGGATCGCGGCAGGGAAGGAATCCGTGTCGGGCTGCAGCGGCGGCATTCAGGGCGGAACCGGCATCAATGTCTCCTTCACCACGGAGACGCACTTCTGGTTCGAGTATAACGGCGGCGAAGAGTTCACCTTCACCGGTGACGACGACACCTGGGTGTTCGTGAACAAGATCCTGGCTATCGACCTGGGCGGTCTGCACGGCAGGAACCAGGGTTCGTTCACCCTGGATGCCTCGAATGGGACGGCCGTATCCAAGCACTACATCCCCTTGACCGGAACCACCCACTACTACGACGGCACTAACTACAGCACCACCCAGGGCGCCAACCTCGACCTCGGGCTGGAACTGGGCAAGGTGTACGAGATCGTCATGTTCCAGGCCGAGCGCAACCAGTGCGGCTCGAACTTCGGCGTGACCCTGAAGAACTTCGAGAAGCCCAAGTCGACCTGTCACGCCACCTGCGGCGATGGGATCGTGGCCGCGATCGAGGCGTGCGACTGCGGTGATGCAGACCACCCGAATCCAGATTGCGCCGGCCCCAACAAGGACGATACCTACGGCGGCTGCAACGCGGACTGCACCCTGGGACCCTACTGCGGTGACGAGAAGACCAACGGCTCCGAGGCCTGCGACGACGGCGTCAACGCCAACGTCTACGGCCCCGCGACCAACGGCTGCGCCCCCGGCTGCAAGACGGCGCCCTTCTGCGGTGACGGCAAGCCCGACACCGCCTTCGGCGAGACCTGTGACAACGGCGCCCAGAACGCGGCGAGCGCTTACGGCGTCGGGGCGTGCAACGATCGCTGCCAGAGCGCCGGTCGCTGTGGCGATGGCATCCCCAATGGTCCCGAGGTCTGCGACGACGGCCAGGACAACGGCACCCCGTCCAGCAAGTGCGACACCACCTGCGCCTGGAAATGCGGCAACGGCAAGTTGGACGGTGGTGAACAGTGCGACCTGGGCGCCGCCAAGAACACGGGCGCCTACGGCGGCTGCAAGGCCAACTGCACGCTGGCCCCTTACTGCGGCGATGGCGTCAAGCAGGCCACCCTGGGCGAGGAGTGCGACGACGGCAAGAACGACGGCAGCTACGGAACCTGCACCTCCGCGTGCAAGCTGGCCCCCTACTGCGGCAACGGGAGCGTGGACACGTCCAACGGCGAGATCTGCGACAAGGGCGTAGCCAACCAGGTCAGCCCCTACGGCGCGGGCCTGTGCACCACCATGTGCAAACCGGCGCCCTCGTGCGGCGACAAGTCGGTGGACACGGCCCACGGCGAGATCTGCGACGACGGCACGGCCAACAGCGACACCACCCCGGGGGCCTGCCGGGTCGACTGCTCGGGCTACAACCCGCCGCCGATCACCTGCGGCAACGGCGAGGTCGAGGCGGGCGAGACCTGCGACGACGGGGCGCAGAACGGAACGGCGGGCTCGCCCTGCGACGGACGTTGCCAGCTCAAGTGCGGCAACGGCATCAAGGACGCCGGCGAGCAATGCGACGACGGGGTCAACGACGGCAGCTACGGAACCTGCCGGCCCGACTGCACGCTGGCGCCCTACTGTGGCGACGGGAGCAAGGACATCACCGAGCAGTGTGATCTCGGGGTGCTCAACAGCGCGGCGGCCTATGGCCCCAACCAGTGCACCAACCTGTGCGCAACCGCGCCCTTCTGCGGCGATCTGCGGGTGAACGGCCCGGAGAAGTGCGACGGCCAGATCTACTGCACGGGCGCGTGCACCATCGCGGGTCCCATCCCGTAGGGACGCGATTCGCCTCAGGCCGTGCAACGCGGCGCCCCATCGGGGCGTCAACGCGATTGTCATTCCTTGCCGCGGGACTTGACGTGGAACGGGCCGTACCGTACAGAGGCCTACCGGAAAATCAGCAGCCCGGCGAGCCCGAGAAGTTGCATGGCCGATATCGACAAAATACGAAGCGAGATACAACGCCGCCGGACCTTCGCCATCATCTCTCACCCCGACGCGGGTAAGACCACGCTGACGGAAAAGCTGCTGCTCTACGGGGGCGTGATCCAGCTGGCCGGCGCGGTCAAGGCCAAGCGCGGCCGAGCCAGCGCGGTCAGCGACTGGATGGAGATGGAGCGCGAGCGCGGCATCTCCATCACCACCAGCGTCTTGCAGTTCCCCTACCGCGGCCTGCAGATGAACCTGCTGGACACCCCGGGCCACGCCGACTTTTCCGAGGACACCTACCGCACGCTGCACGCGGTGGACGGCGCGGTCATGTTGCTCGATTGCGCCAAGGGCGTCGAGGCCCAGACCAAGAAGCTGTTCCGCGTCTGCCGCCACCGTGAGATCCCCATCTTCACCTTCGTGAACAAGATGGACCGGCCGGGGCGCGAGCCGCTCGACCTGGTGGGCGAGGTGGAGTCCGTGCTGGGTATCGGCGTGTTCCCCATCACCTGGCCCGTGTTCCGCTCGGGCGTCTTCCGCGGGGTGTACCACCGCCTGACCAAACAGGTGCTCATCTTCGATCAGACGCGCGCCAGCTCCAGCGCCGGACAGGGCAGCGACGTGGTGCCCTTCAAGACCTCGGGCCTCGACGATCCTTTGCTGGTGAACGAGCTGGACGCCAACGGCTACAAACAACTGCGCGACGAGATCGAGCTGCTGGACGCGGCTGGCGACAACTTCGACCATGCGCGTTTCCGCGCGGGCGAGATCTCGCCCATGTTCTTTGGCAGCGCCATCAACAACTTCGGCCTCGAGGCCTTCCTGGGCGACTTTTGCGAGCTGATGCCGCCACCCAGCGCGCGACTGACCTCGGTGGGCTCGGTGCCCGCCGACCAGCCGGAGTTCAGCGGGGTCGTCTTCAAGGTGCAGGCCAACATGGACCGCGCCCACCACGACCGCATCGCCTTCGTGCGTATCTGCACCGGGCAGTTCCAGCGCGGCAGCAAGGTCCTGCACGTGCGCACCGGGCGCGAGGTGCGGCTGGCCAACCCGGCGCAATTCGTGGCGCAAGAACGCTGCGTGGTGGACGAGGCCTATGCCGGTGACGTGATCGGGGTGTTCGACCCCGGCCTCTTCGAGATCGGCGACACCCTGACCGGCGGATCAAAGTTCGAGTTCGAGAAGATCCCGAGCTTCGCGCCCGAGTATTTCTCGCGCCTGGTCTCGATGGATCCCATGCGGCGCAAGCAGCTCACCAAGGGCATCGAGCAGCTCGCCAAGGAGGGCACCGTGCAGCTCTATCGGCCGGCCGATGGGCGTTCGGGCGAAATGATCCTGGGCGCGGTCGGCCAGTTGCAGATGGAGGTGACGGTCTACCGCCTGAAGGAGGAGTACAGCGCCGACGTGCGTCTGGAGCCGCTCGCCTACCGGGTGGCCCGCTGGGTCGCGCCCAAGCCGGGCCAGACGGTGGACCTCGACAAGCTGCAGCGGGTTTGCACCGGTCTGGTGGTGCTCGATATCCGCGAGCGCCCCGTGGTGCTGTTCGAGCACGACTGGTCGGTGCGTTTCGCGCAAGAGCGCGCCCCCGAAGCTGAGTTCACCGAGACCGCGCAGGGCGTGGTCATGCGGAAGTAGTCAGAGCCGTCGGAGGACTGCGGGCCGCCCGGAGGGCCGGCTCGCGGCTCGCGTGGGCGAGAGCGAGAGCGAGTCCGTGAGCGAGTTCGTCTAGCGTGGTGCGGAAGGAGCGGCGCCCTACGCTAGCCGAGACACGCTGGTCGCTACAGATTTGATGAAGGGGCTGGTCCCCCCAAGGAAAAGGTA
>CAZHUY010000182.1:0-12648 GCA_964535465.1 uncultured Myxococcales bacterium | reverse complement strand
GCCGAACTTGGTCTATGCGACGTATGTGAACACCTGGGCGAACTCCGCCAGCGCCTGGCACTTCGATCGCTGTTTCCTCAAGATCGTCGCCGGGGGCCCATAGACACCCCCCCGTCTTGGCCGCTCACTTGATGGAACAGGTAGGCAGAGAGAGACTCAGGTGCATCATGGCTAGCTAGTAGGTAGGACGGACCGAACCGCCAGCGCGCCATAACGAGAGCCGGCTAGACCCGCCCTGGCCATTGAGGCTGGATCGCGTGGGCTGACATCCCCGCAGACCAGGGGGCATCGAAGCAAGAACACAGGCCCGCGGAATCTCAAGGGTTCGGAGGTTCATCCAAGCTCGCACGCCGTACGCGGTTCAACGAAGGGAGATCCCATGCTCACCCGAGGATATGCAGCCCCATCAGCCGAAGCCCCGCTGGCGCCGTACCAATTCGAGCGCCGCGCTCCCGGGGCGCGGGATGTTCAGATCGACATCGAGTTCTGCGGCATTTGCCATTCCGACATCCACACAGTTCGCAACGAATGGGGGGCAACGGTCTACCCGTGCCTGCCTGGCCACGAGATCATCGGCCGCGTGGCCAAGGTGGGCGACGACGTCAAGAACGTGAAGGTGGGCCAGCGGGTTGCGGTTGGCTGCTTCATCGATTCGTGCGGCACCTGCGCGAGTTGCAGGGAGGGTCTGGAGAACTACTGCGAGAAGGGCTTCACCATGACCTACGGTAGCCCGGACCCCGCGACCGGCGGCAGGACGCAGACCCGGGGCGGCTATGCCAACCAGATCGTGGTCGACGAACACTTCGTGCTGAACGTTCCGGCGAACCTCGATCCCGCCGGTACGGCCCCGCTGCTTTGCGCCGGGATCACCACCTACTCGCCGCTGCGCCACGTGGGCGTGGGCAAGGGCTCGCGGGTCGCGGTCATGGGGCTGGGCGGCCTCGGTCACATGGCGGTCAAGCTCGCCGCCTCGTTCGGCGCCGAGGTCACCATGCTCAGCCGCTCGCCCAGCAAGAAGGCCGACGCGCAGAAGCTGGGCGCGCACGACTTCGTGCTCACCAGCGGGAACAGCGCCCTGGCCCCCTTGGCCGGCCGCTTTGACGTGATCGTCGACACGATTTCCGCGAAACACGACATCAACGGCCCGCTCGGTTGCCTCAAGCGCGACGGCACGTTCGTCCTGGTGGGCGGCTCACCCCAAACCCTCGATCTCAGCCCCTTCCCGCTCATCTTCGGGCGGCGCAAGGTGATGGGCTCGCTGGTCGGGGGCATCCCCGAGACCCAGGAGATGCTGGACCACTGCGGGAAACACGGCATCGTCAGCGACATCGAGATGACCACGCCGGAAAAGATCAACGAGGCCTACGAGCGGACTCTGAAGGGCGACGTGAAATACCGCTTCGTCATCGACTGCTCGAGATTCTAGCAGGTGCTCACGCTGCGAGCGTAGCCGGTCGCTGCATCTCGGGCGAGGCGTCCAAGCTAGAAATAGGCGAGGGCGGCGAGGAGGCCGGTCACCTGGTTTTTGCGGGGCGTGGTGCCCTTCGTGAAGATCTCCTGGTCGGACAGGTCGGTGCGCAGCTCGGCGCGCAGCTCGTAGTGGTTGGCCACGGTCCAGGCGGCCATGCCGGTCATTTCGTAAAGCGCGCCGTCGACGGGGAGGTAGAGGCCGTTCTTGCTCTTCAGGTACTCGCCGCGCAGGGCGAGGGTTAGATGGCCGTTGACGATGAAGCGGCCCATGCCGGCCATGCCGAACCAATGGGCGTCGCCCAGTTTGACGTAGTCCAGGTTGAGGCCCAGGGACAGGCGACCGATGGTCTTGGTCAGCATGCCGTCGGCCACGATGCGGGTCTTGTCGGCGTCCAGGCCGCCTTCCTTGCCAAGGTAGGTGGTGGCCGAGGCCAGCAACCCGATGGCCGGATTGGCGTAGGTCAGGTTGGCGCCAAAGGTCTTGTGCGCGTTGATGTCGGGATCGTTGTTCCAACCGTTCACCACCTGCAGGGAGAGCGTCAGCTCGGGGGTGGGGGCGACGTTGATGCGCAGGCCGGTGTGGAGCAGCGGGATTCCGTAGAACAGCAACGACCGGCTGTACAGCCAGTTCTTGTTGGCCTCGATCACCTCGGCGCCGGCCGAGGTCACGAACTTGCCGGCGTCGATGGAGAGCTGGGGCAGGGGCTTGACCGTGACGTAGGCTTGTTGGAGCAGAAGGCCGCTGCCGTAAAGCGAGTCGGCGATGGAGGGGCTCGCCGTGCTGGTGGCCGCGCTGCTGGCGTTGATGATGGAGGCGGCGTGGCCCGCACCGAGGTCCAGGCGGAACCCGACGATGTCGGTCTGGGCCTGCACACCCAGCTTGGCGTAGTTGAGCGCGAAGTTGTTGGCGGTGGTGTCGAACTGCCGGCCCGCCGGCGCTTGGGTCTTGGGGTCGCCTGTGAAGTTGTAGAGATAGTAGACGTCGACCAGCGCATCCCAGCCGAAGGTGATGGGCGCGGGAGCGGCAGGTGCCGGTTCGGCCGGGGGCGTGGCTGCGGCCGGCGGCTGGTTCACGGGCGTGGTTGCCGGGGCAGGCTCGGCGGGAACCTGCGCCTGGGCGGTCAGCGGGAAAGCAAGACCGAGCACGAGCACCATGAGCGAGCGTCGCATGGGATCCTCCTTGGGTTGAACGACGAACAAATCCAGGGGAGCAGGCCCGAGCGACCCGGGCAAGGGTGGCAGGTCAGTGTTTGCGCCGGTTTTCCCTCGAGGAAACCGGCCGGAAACACAGGGGTCTCTTGTCGTTAATTTTTCGCCTCGGAGCGACCCGCGGCGCGAGCCCGCCTTGCCGATCGTCTGGGTCGACCAGCGCGCAGGTGCGAACGATCGCCGGAACGTTCTCGGTGATCTAGCTCACTTGTCGCGACTCGACAAAGGTGCTCCAACGCCTGCGGGCGGATGTTTCGTTGGTGTCCGTCAGGCCGCCTGCATGAGGAGACCGCATATCAAACTTTCGCACTTCAGGGGTGTTGCCCATCCTCCTCGTAATCGGGGCGTGCAGTGACTCCAACGCTGTCTCTGCTCGCAAGCATGCCGACGCCGGAGGACCGGGTGCCGGAGACGTGACGGCTTCCGGGACCGCAGGGAAGGGCGGCACGGGATCGTCGGAGCAAACCGATGCTGGGCGCGTGGAGATGGGTGGAGACGCAAACCTGGGCGGCGCGGGCGGAGGCTCGATCACGGCAGGTGCGCGGTCGAGCGCAGATGCGAGCCTGGGAGGCGCGAGCAGCAACGGAGGCGCGAGCAGCAACGGAGGCGCGAGCAGCAACGGAGGCGCGAGCTCCGGCAGCGCGAGCGAAAACGCGGGTGCAGGCGGGATCGGGACCTGCGTGGGAGCGAGCTGCGTGGATGCGGGTGTTGGTCCTGGCGACCCCAATTTCTGTCAGCCGAATCGTTCGACCTGCGATGGCGATTCCATGTCGTTCTGCAATCACCTGGGCACCGCAATCGCTGGTGATACCTGCATGGCCCAGGAGACCAACGGTCGGTGCTCCCAGCTGACCTGCCAAGTTGGCATCACCTGCAAAGACGGCAGCAGGCACCCGTTACTCACGTTTTCGAGGGGACGCGAATGCTTACGGAGGGTCCCAACATCGGCTACAGGAGGTTCAAGCATGAAGCGCTTTACCAGCCGTTCATCGGGATCGTCGTGCTCCTCTCTGTGGGGTGCGGAGAGGAGTCAAACGGACGGTCGAGGGCGGCGGACGCGGGCGGTGCAAGCCCCGATGTCCTACCGGGCACTGCCACGCCAAAGGCTGACGCGAGAGCAGCTACGGCGTTGACAGCATCTACCGTGCCGGGCTGTTCGCGTATCCCGCCAAGGCCAAGGGCCAGGATCTGGTCGTCGTCAATTACTGGGTCGAGTGATGACGAGCCGTAGAGCCCGAATTACCCTGTCACCTCTGCGGTCTTTCGCAATCCAAACGGAAGACAACAACATGGGGGTGAAGTCATGGCGACAGGCACCGTCAGGCATCATCGTGTGATCAAGGCCACGCCCGAACGCGTCTACCGGGCGTTTCTGGATCCGGAGGCCATGGTCAAATGGCTCCCGCCGCACGGTTTTACCGGCAAGGTTCACAGTTTGGACGCCAAGGTGGGCGGAACCTACAAGATGTCGTTCACCAATTTCTCGACCGGTCACGCCGATTCATTTGGTGGCGAGTTTCTCGAGCTCATCCCCAACGAACGCATCAGCTACACCGACCGATTCGACAATCCCAATCTGCCCGGCGAGATGCGCACCACCGTGTCGCTCAACCCGGTGTCGTGCGGGACCGAGCTGCACATCGTGCAGGAAGGCATCCCCGCCGCGATTCCGGTCGAGATGTGTTACCTGGGTTGGCAGGAGTCGCTGGACCAGTTGGTGCAGTTGGTGGAACCGGAGATCCCGGACTAGTCATTGTGTGCACCGGGCGGCCAGCCCCTCCGACAAGTCCATGGGACCGCATAAGGGCTCAGGGCGAGGTGAGGATGGTGCCCTCGCTGCCCACGAGCACCAGACGGTCCGCTTTCCACGCCAACGAGGTGAAGCTGGCGCCCTTGGGGATGTTGGCCCGGGTCCAGCTTCCGTAGTGGCCGGTGGTCGAACGCATGACCAGGCCTCCCGTGCCGGCTGCGACCGCTTCCACGCCGGTCCAGATCACGGCGTGCACATCGCGAATGGCGTCCGCCCCTTCGGCCCACCGCCCCGATCGCCACGTGCCGTAGGTCATGTTGAACATCTCGCCGTTGCGGCCGCCGGCGATGAGCTTGCCGTTGTATTCGGTCTCTAGTCCCGAGATGGCGTCCTGGCCGTTCCAGGCGAGGCTGAAGATGCTGTTGCAGCTATAGCTGGGCGAGAGGCTGGTGAAGAACACCCCGTCCTTGGTGGCGAAGGCCATGCCCGCGTTGAAGGTGACCTCGGTCAGGTTGCTGTAGCCGCCCCAGATCAGCTCGTCCCCGATCCACACGGCGCTGGTGGGCACGAAGGTGTAAAGGTCCATGACCTCACGGGAGGTCCAGGTGATGCCGTCGCTGGACTTGGCGGTTTGGCCATCGAGACCACCGCCGAGAGCAGCTTGCCGGTCCATGCGACCTGGCGCATGCGCTTGTTCAGATTAGTGCCTTGTTCGGTCCAGGAGGTTCCGCTCTCCGAGGTGAGCAGCCTTCCCTCGGCGGACACCGCCACCAGCCGCTTGCCCGTCCAGGTCAGGCTGCGCAGGTCGTCGCTGATCCCGCTGGCGAGCGCGCTCCAGGTGACCCCGTCGGGAGACGCGAGCACGGTGCCGCCGTCACCCACGGCGATGAAGCGGTCGTCGGCCCACATGACGACGGACAGGCCCTTTTCCGTCCCCGAGCTGGCCACGCTCCAGGTCTCGCCGAGGGGAGGGCTGTCCGCGGGACGCGGAGGCTGCCGCGGGTCCTTGCCCTGCTCCGGGGTGGAGGCATCGGCGCTCGCGCTGGCGCCACCATCGCCCGTCAAGCCCACCTGGGGCTCGTCATTCGCGCCGCTGCCACAGCCGGCGGCGAGCAGGACATAGGTCAAGGTCATGGTTCCGAGAAGGGTGGTGTTTCGCATGTCTCTCCCGAACTTTGCATGGGACTCGGGCGAGCGGAAATTCATTCAACCGATTAGCTACTCGTCCAGCCTCTGCGCGCACAGGAGGATGAGTTTGCGCTGCAGGGCCAGGGACATGGGATCGCGGGTGGGCAGGTCGCTGAGCTTGGGGGCGGCTTCGCTGATGCGCTGGGCGCTGGCGCGGTAGCTGGTGTAAAGCTCCATGGCGCGGGCGACCTCGTCGGACTCTTGCCGCCAGTCGCGATCGGCGGTCGCCAGGCTGGCTTGAAGGCGCTCGCGCGTGGGGAACCGTTCCACCTCCTCGCGCAGGCGGGACACGCGATCGGCGCTGACCTGCAGGCTGGCGGGCGCCCGCTGCAGATAATCCAGCAGCTCGTTCAGCCGGCGCACCAACAGATCGCGCACCTGGCGCAACACGGCCTCGTCCAAGGGGCCGTGCTCGTCGCCCGGATTGCGCGGCCAGTTCTTGAGCGCGTAGGCACGACGGCGCGCCTCCAGGTACTCGGCCAGGGAGTCGACCAGGCGCAGCCGTGCATCCTCCGCCTCGGCGGAGAGTCTGCCCAGGTCGTGCAGGGTCGCACCCTTGGCGTGCGACCCGGGCACGATGCGCAGCTTGGCCTCGGCGGCTTGTCGTTCTTGCTCCAGGGCCCGCCACGTCTCCCACTGCTCGCGCACCAGCCGGGCGCTCACCATCATGGCTTGAATATAGTGATGGGTCGGCGGCTCCATGGTGCCGGCCAGGAACAGGGCGGTGCGGATGTCGTGGCTGCGCAGCCCGTCCTGCACGATGAGGTTGCGGCTGGACTGCGCCACCACCGAGATGCCGCTGCGGGTGTGGTCGAGGCCCACGCTGGCCGCGAAGCGCATGCTCCGATCGAAGTCGGTCTCGCCCTCCAGGGACGTGCGCAACACCACCTGCGAGTGGAACAGCGGCCGTTGCCGTCGCGTGAAGATCCCCGCTCGCCCCGTCATGCGCTCGCCCTCCCACGCCGGTCCCTGGCGCAGCGCCCGGCGAAAAGCCGCCTGCACGAAGCTGTCCCACCCGGTGGCCGTGGTCAGCCTGCCCAGCCAGCCCTCGCGCGCCGACAGCTCGAGCGCGCTCTGCATCTGCGTCGAGAGCGGGCGCACCTGCTCGGCCCACCCTCCGGCCAGCTCGAGGCCGGGCATGCGCAAAGTCAGGCCGCCGCGCAGATAGGGGTGCAGGCCGATGCCCAGCCGCGCGAAACTGCCGTACCACCCGATCTGGTAATCCTGGCCGCTCCAGCGCGCCAGCCGCCCCGAGCGCCCGTACGCGCCGGCATCGAACAGCGCCCCGGTCGACAAGGCGGCCAGGGCCACCGCGCCCTTGTTGAGGGCGATCTGGCGCTTACTCGCCTGCCACGCGATTTCGTCTTCGGGAAAGGCTGGAGTCTGCGCCAAGCCGTACACGCCTAGATCCATGATCTCGCGAGCGTTCAGGTAGCGCGTGACCGCGTCGAGCAACTGCCGGCCGCTGCGCTGGTCGTCCAGGATGTCCAGGCGCACGTCGATGATGCGCATGGAATCGGGGGTCAGGTTGTGAATGCGCATGCTGCGCAGCTCGTCCAGACGGGTCATCTGCGTGACGAGCTGCTGGTACACCGGGTACGCCGCGTGCAGCGGGAACATGCCGAGCTTGTAGGACGTGGAATCGGAGAGCTGCCAGGGGCTGCCCACCAGGCGATCGATCTCGCCTTCCACGTCGTAAAGCTCGATGGTGCGCAGGAATGAGAAGGCCTCGTTGCGGGCCTTGTCACCCAGCTCGCCAAACAGATCGACAAAGAAGCGAAAGGCGCCGCCCACGTCCTGGCCCACGCCCGACAGCGGTTGGGCCGCGGCCGGTGAGGCAGGCAGCGACAGCCAAACGCCCAGGCCGAGGGCCACGGCGCGCAGGGCGGAGGCAAAAGCTTGGCGAGGACGCTTCACGGGAGCCGACCGACGCCATTATAGGTCAGGCATCGAGGATGCTGCGCACCCTTCTGGCCAGGACCTCCAGGCTGTAGGGCTTGCTGATGAAATGGATGCCCTTTTCCAGCACGCCGTGGTGAACGACGATGTCCTCGGTGTAGCCCGAGGTGAACAGGGTGCGCGTCTCGGGATGGATCGCGGCCAAGCGCTCGGCGAGCTGACGTCCATTGATGCCCGGCATGACGACGTCGGTGAGCAGGAGGTGGAGCTGGCCTTGGGCCGCGCGAGCCAGGGTCAGCGCCTCCTCGCCGTGGCTGGCCACCAGCACGGTGTACCCGCAGCTCTTCAGCAAGCGTTCAACCAAGCTGCGCACGCGGTCGTCGTCCTCGACCACCAGGATGGTCTCGCTGCCAGCGGCCAAGGTGCCGGGCTCGTCCGGGCTGGGCGTCACCAGACGTTCGGAGGCCTCGTCCACCACCGGCAAGTAGATCTTGAAGGTGGTGCCCTTGCCCAGCTCCGAATAGACGGTGATGTGGCCGTTGCTCTGGCGAATGGCTCCGTAGGAGGTGGCCAGGCCCAGCCCGGTGCCCTTGCCACGCGGCTTGGTGGTGAAGAACGGCTCGAACAGGTGGCGCTTCACCTCGTCGCTCATGCCGGTGCCGGTGTCGCTGATGGCGAACATGACGTAGCGACCGGGCGCCACCAGCGGGTGTTCGCGTTGGTACTCGAGGTCCAAGACCGCCTCGGCGGTTTCGATGGCCAGCACGCCCCCGCCCGGCATGGCGCCGCGGGCGTTGACCACCAGGTTCACGATGGCCTGCTCGATCAGGTTCGGATCCACGCGGATGGTGCCCAGGCCCTCGCCCTTGATGGTGCGCAGCTTGACGTCCTCGCCGATCAGCCGTTGCAGCATCCGCTGCATGCGCTCCAGCAGCTCGTTGGCGTCGACCAGATGGGGCGCGACCACCTGCTTGCGCGAGAAGGCCAGCAACTGGTGGGTCAGGGTGGACGCACTGGTGGCGACTCCGCGAATATCGGCCAGGGATTCCTGGATGTCCTCGCCCTGGCGCTGCTTGTGCGCGACCAACTCCAGGTTGCCCAAGATGGCGGTCAGCAGATTGTTGAAGTCGTGGGCCACCCCGCCGGCCAGACGTCCGATGGACTCCAGCTTGCTGGCGTGCTGGAGTTGTTCCTCCATCCGACGGTGCTCCTCCTGGGTCTTGCGCCGCTCGCTGATGTCGCGCGAGACCGCCACGAACATGGGCTGGCCGTCCATGTCGACCAGGGACACCGCCAATTCCACCGGGATGATTGAACCGCTCTTGTGCTTCTGGGCGGCTTCGATGATGAGGTGCCCCTCGCGCAGCAGTCGCTCCTGCACGCGTCTGAAGTCGTTCACGTTCTCGGGGGGGATCAGGTTGACGAGGTACATTTCGAGCAGCTCGTCCCGGGTGTAGCCGAGCTGGTGCGTGGCCGTATCGTTGACTTCGATCAGCTTCTCGTTGCGATCGGAGATGAGGATGGCGTCGGTCACCGTGGCGAACAGGGATCGGTAGCGCTCCTCGCTGCGTCGGACGATCTCGTCCAGGCCGTGTCGCTCGTCGATATCGCGTATGCAGAGCACGATGCCATCGATGCCCGGCACCCCGAACCGGTTGCTGAAGGTGCCCTCCAACCAGCGGTAGTGGCCATCCTTGTGACGGTGTCGCCACTCGGTGCGCATGACGTGCCCCGGGGTGCGCAGCAGATGCTCCACCCCCGGCTTCATGCGCGCCACGTCGTCAGGGTGAACGTTGTCGAAGTAGGTGACGGTCCCCAGCTCGTCCCGGCGAAAGCCAAGCATCCCCTGAACGTCGCCGTAGATCTCGCGTCGATGGCCCTCGCCGTCGAGAACCGTGATCAGGTCGCGCGAATGCTCGACCAAGGTGCGCAGGCGTTCCTCGCCAAGGCGCAGGGCGGCTTCGCTCTCTTGCAGGCGGCGGGTGCGCAACGATTCCAGCTTGTGTACATGCGACCAGAAGGCCAACGCCAACAGGCTGGCGGCCAGCAGGCAGACCAGGATGACGAAGCCCGCGGCCGCCTCCGCCGGGGTCAGCGACAAGACGAACAATTCCCCGAACATGGCCGCGAGCAGGGCGACGACGAAGACCAGGAACCGGCGTGGCGAAAGCACGATGACCGCGATCAGGATGGGAATCATCCCGGTGCCGAGCAGGGCGACCTCGTGGCGAGGATGGCCGATGAAGGGCGCGATCAGGGGAAGGGCGGTGCTGGACAACAGGTAGACACCCGTGCTCACGCGCAACCAGCCCAGCCGCAGCACCAGCCACGAGACCAGCACCAGGGTCGAGTACGCGAGCAAGACCAGCCATTCCGGGCCCCACAGGATCGAGCGGCCCAAGGTGCGTCGCCAGAAGAAGTCAGCCGCCACCGTGCCCAGGATGGCTGATGCGAGATTGACCAACACGATGACACCCAGCAGGCGCGCGCGGCTGCGGTCCTCCTCGCCTCGAATGCGAGGACTGGGCCCGAGCACGCGGTTCAGCAACGACGACCAGGTTGGCACGACAGACTCCGCTGTCATTTTCCCTCCGCCCTTGGCTTTTCGCAACCCGCCAAGCCGGCGCTGGCTCCCCACGCACCCGGACGCGATGCCGTGCCAGGCCACGGGATTTTGGGCTATTGTGTGGCCTCCTATGCAAATCCTCGTCACCGGAGGCGCCGGCTTCATCGGCGCCAATTTCCTCAATCTGCTGGTGCCTCGCCATCCCGAGCACCGGTTCATCAACCTGGATGCGCTGACCTACGCGGCCAATCCTGCCAGCCTGGCGGACATCGCTGGGCGGCCCAACTACGTCTTCGAACGGGCCGACCTGTGCGACTTCGCGGCGGTGCAGGCGGTATTCGCCCGGCACAAGCCCGACGTGGTGGTGCACTTCGCGGCCGAGAGCCACGTGGACCGTTCGATCAGCGGACCACGTGCCTTCATTCGCACCAACGTCGAGGGCACACTGAATCTGCTCGAGGCCTGCCGCGCCAGTTGGACGCCCGGCCAGGGACTGTTCCATCACGTGTCCACCGACGAGGTCTATGGCTCGCTGGGGGCGAGCGGCCTGTTTCACGAAGAGACGCGCTACGACCCCTCCAGCCCCTATTCCGCGTCGAAGGCCGCCAGCGATCACCTGGTGCGCGCCTGGCACCGCACCTTCGGTCTTCCCGTGCGCGTGAGCAACTGCTCGAACAACTACGGGCCGCTGCAGTTCCCGGAGAAGCTCATCCCGCTCATGATCCTGAACCTGCTGGAGAGGAAACCCCTGCCGGTCTACGGCCAGGGCCTCAACGTGCGCGACTGGCTGTATGTCGAGGATCACTGCGAGGCCATCTGGACCATCGTGCGCACGGGTCAAAACGGACGCACCTACAACATCGGTGGTCGTAGCGAGCAGCGCAACATCGACGTCGTAAGAAAGCTGTGCGCCATCGTGGCCGAGGAGACCGGCCGCGCCGAGTCCGAGTTGCTGGGGCTCATCACCTACGTCACCGATCGCCCGGGCCACGACCTGCGCTACGCCATCGACGCCAGCCGCATCGAGGCCGAGCTGGGCTGGAAACCACGCGAGAGCTTCGAGACGGGTCTGCGCAAGACGGTGCGTTGGTACCTGGCCAACCGGCCCTGGATCGAGTCGGTGCGCACCGGCGAGTACCGCAAGTGGATCGAGCAGAACTACGGGGGACGCTGATCATGGTACGCAAAGGCATCATCCTGGCCGGGGGTTCGGGCACGCGCCTGCACCCCTTGACCCGGGCGGTGAGCAAGCAGCTCATGCCCATCTACGACAAGCCCCTCATCTACTACCCGCTGACCACCCTGATGCTGGCGGGTATCCGCGACATCCTGATCATCACCACCCCGCAGGATCAGGCGCAATTCCAGAAGCTGCTCAGCGACGGAGGCCAGTGGGGCCTCACCATCCAGTACGCGGTCCAACCCAGCCCCGATGGCCTGGCCCAGGCGTTCATCCTGGGCAAGAAGTTCATCGATGGCGAGCCCTGCGCCCTGGTGTTGGGCGACAACATCTTCTACGGCGGTGGGCTGGGCGGCCTGTTCGAGGAGGTGGCCAGCCGCGAAATAGGCGCCACGGTCTTCGGCTACTACGTGCAGAACCCCGAGGCCTATGGCGTGGCCGAGCTGGACGCCCACGGCAAGGTGCTGAGTCTCGAGGAGAAACCCCAACAACCGCGCAGCCATCAAGCGGTCACCGGCCTCTACTTCTACGACGAACAGGTGGTCGAGTTCGCCGAGTCTCTGCGTCCCAGCGCGCGCGGTGAGCTCGAGATCACGGATCTCAACCGCGTCTACATGCAGCGCGGTCTCTTGCGCCTGGAGAAACTGGCGCGCGGCGTGGCCTGGCTGGACACCGGCACCCACGATTCCCTGTTGCAGGCGGCGCACTTCATTCAAACCATCCAGGCCCGGCAGGGCCTGATGGTGGCCTGCCCCGAGGAGATCGCCTTCGGCAGGGGTTGGATCAACCGCGATCATCTGCGCGGCCTGGCCGAGCCCCTGGCCAAGACCCACTACGGTCAATACCTGTTGGCCCTGTGCGAGCGAGGCTCGGCATGAAGGTCACTCCGCTGGGGATCCCGGAAGTCCTGCTGATCGAACCCAAGGTCTTTGGCGACGCCCGCGGCTATTTTCTGGAGACCTTTCACGCCCAACGCTACGCCGAGGCCGGCATCCCCGGCCCTTTCGTACAGGACAACATGTCGCGCTCCGGTCACGGCATCCTGCGCGGGCTGCACCTGCAGAACCCACGACCGCAAGGCAAGCTGGTTCAGGTGGTCGAGGGCGAGGTGTTCGACGTGGCGGTGGACGTGCGCGTGGGGTCGCCCAGCTTCGGCCAATGGGTCAGCGCCATCCTGTCGGCCCACGATCACCGCCAACTCTACATCCCGACGGGTTTCGCCCATGGCTTCTGCGTGCTGAGCGAGCACGCCCTGTTCGCCTACAAGTGCACGGACGTCTACCTCCCCCAGCACGAGATGGGTGTGCCGTGGAACGATCCCGACCTGGCCATTCACTGGCCGGTGGACAAGCCGGTGGTCAGCGAGAAGGACGGCCGCTTCGCGCC
>CAZHUY010000181.1:0-12698 GCA_964535465.1 uncultured Myxococcales bacterium | reverse complement strand
GGCAAGGTGTGGGACGACCTGCTGTCGAACTTCCAGGCCAAGAGCCCCAACCCGCACGCCAACCGCATGCTGAACGTGTGGAACCAGTACCAGTGCATGGCCACCTTCAACATGAGCCGCTCGGCCAGCATGTACGAGACCGGCATCGGCCGCGGCATGGGCTTCCGCGACAGCAACCAGGATCTCCTCGGCTTCGTGCACATGATCCCGTCGCGCGCCCGTGAGCGCATCCTGGACATCGCGGCCACGCAACTGTCCGACGGCACCTGCTTCCACCAGTACCAGCCGCTCACCAAGAAGGGCAACGCCGAGATCGGCGGCGACTTCTACGACGATCACCTGTGGCTGATCCTGTCGACCTGTCAGTACATCAAGGAGACGGGCGACGTGGGCATCCTGTCGGCGCCTTGCCCGTACGCCGACCAGCCCGAAGCCAAGACCGATCTGCTGCACCACCTGGAGGTCAGCATCGCCTACACCATGAAGAAGCGCGGCCCGCACGGCCTGCCGTTGATTGGCCACGCCGACTGGAACGACTGCCTCAACCTCAACTGCTTCTCCACCGAGCCCAACGAGAGCTTCCAGTGCGCGGGGGACGTGAAGGGCAGCAACGCCGAGAGCGTGATGATCGCCGGCCTCTTCCTCTACGCCAGCCGCGAGATGGCGGCGCTCTACGACTTCCTCGGCAAGGGCAGCGATGCGGCCCGCATGCGCGCCCACTACGACGAGATGTTGAACGTGGTCGAGACGCAGGCCTGGGACGGCGAGTGGTACCGCCGCGCCTACCGGGCCGACGGCAAGCCCGTGGGCAGCAAGGAGTGCGAGGAAGGCAAGATCTTCATCGAGAGCCAGGGTTGGTGCGTTCTCGGCGGCGCCGGGCAGAACAACGGCCGCGCCAAGCAGGCCCTGGAGAGCGTGCACAAGCACCTCTTCACCAAGAACGGCGTGATCCTGCAGCAGCCGCCCTACTCCAAGTACTACGTCGAGCTGGGCGAGGTGTCGTCGTACCCGCCCGGCGTGAAGGAGAACGCCGGCATCTTCTGCCACAACAACACCTGGATCAACCTGGGCTGGTGCTTGCTGGGCGACGGTGACCGCGCCCTCGAGTACTACCTGTCCATCTGCCCGTCGGCCAAGGAAGAGCAGATCGAGACCTACCGCAGCGAGCCCTACGTCTACGCCCAGATGATCGCCGGCAAGGACGCCCCCTGCTTCGGCGAGGCCAAGAACAGCTGGCTGACCGGCACGGCCGCCTGGACGTTCGTCAGCGTGGCCGAGGGCCTGTTCGGCATCAAAGCCGACTTCAAGGGCCTGAAGGTCGACCCCTGCATCCCCAAGTCCTGGCCCGGCTTCACCGCCACCCGCAAGTACCGCGGCGTCGAATACCAGATCGAGGTCAAGAACCCCAACGGCGTGTGCAAGGGCGTGAAGTCAGTCACCGTCGACGGCAAGAAGGTCGCCGGCAACGTGATCCCCTACCAAGCCGGCAAGAAGACCGTGAAGGTCGAGATCACGCTGGAGGCGTAGGAGCACAGGGCCGACTCCCGTCGGCTGTAGCACGGTCCGTACCCCGGTGGGCTCACGCACGTGCGCCCAGACGGGATGGACCGTTCGAGTGCCACGGGCGACCTGCGCCGTCGCGACAACCGGGGCACAGGCAAAAACTTGAGCACGGAGATGACGTCACTGGCGCCCTACGCTGGGCACCTGCGCCGGCATCCCCTGCTACGAGCCGTGGCCAAAGGTGACGGCGAGCTTGCCACCTTGGTTGGCCGGCAACCTCACTTCACGGGTGGGGCCAGAGAAGTCGGAGAACGGCGCCCCGTCGAGGGTGACCGATAGAATCTGCAAGGAATCGTTGTCGATGGCGACGGGATTGAGCTGGATGGTTTGGGGATCGGCAGCGGCGGCCACCCGGTAATAGAGGGTGACTGGTCGACGGTGGAGCATCAGGTTGCCGTAGAGATAGGTGAAGTAGAACGTCTCGGTCGAGTGGTACTCGACGTTGTACTCGTTGCTCTTCGAGGTGCCCTTGGGTTCGCCGGTCACCTCATTCATCTTCCAGGTGCCCCCTTGGTCGGGGTCCACCACGTGCTCGACGAAGAACGAGAGCGCGCGATCCGCCATGCGCAAATAGGTGGCCTTGTCCTCCGGGTTGTCGGCGATGTACCAGTTCGACAGCCCACTCATGATGGCCTGCTGGATCTGCCAGCACTCGGTTTGGCTTGCGTCCTGGGCCCCGGTCGCCCAGTTGGTGGTCGTCAAGGGAACCCCGTTGCTCTCGTCCCAACCGCCGTTGTTCAGGACTTCGTAGATGAACGCGCGCGCCGCCTCGCGATAGCGGGCATCGGGGTGAAGCTGGTATGTGCGCGCCAGCACCCACGCCGACTTGAGCACATGCCCTACGTACCCCGTGGTCCGCGAAGCTTTGACGGTCCAGTCGCTATCGTATTCCTCAGGGAAGCCAAAGCGCGCGTCAGGGTAGTCGATGTTCGCGGCCAGGCGATCCGTCACGATGTTCGCCAGGTCCACCAGCCGCTGTTGGTAATCCTGGTTGTCGGGCCAAAGCAGCGCGCTTTGGATGGCGTGCGTGGTCATGGCGTCGACCGTGGACGTAAAGCTCTTGGAGTGGAGGGTGGTCAGGTCGAGGCTGCCGTAGTCGTAGTAGCCAAGCTGGTCAGGCTGGGAGTCCCACATCTTCTCGTCGAGGAAGCTGCGGCCCTTCTGCAGCCAGGCGCAGGTGCTTTGATCTCGGGTGGCGTCGCAAAGGGCACCAATACCCAAGAGCGCATAGTGCTGAATGAAGCATCCCTTATAACTGTTGGGATTGTACCCGCTCCAAATGTCGGTCAGGTTGCCCAGTTCATCGGCCATGAAGAACCAGCCGCCGTTGTCGTTGTCCCAGGCGTGCGTGGTGAGAAAATCGAGCTCGTGCTCCGCGTGGTCCAGATAGGACTCGTCGCCGGTGACCATGAAGGCGCGTGCGAAGGCCCAGGCATCGCGTGTTTGGCTAACGAAGGATTTCCGGTGGTCATTGCCGACTGTGCCGTCGACCTTGGTATAGGTGTAGGAGCCGCCGTTGACTGAGTCGATCGCCCGTACCCGGAAGTCCGCCAAGGACTTCACCATGGTTATCGCGAGATCCGGTTCCACCAGGTACTCACCCTGCACCTGGTAGCCGGTGTTCCCGTCAACCTCGTTCACGGTATCCGCGAGCGAGGCGTCGATCCGGTTTTCCGCATCGACTTCGTACCAGGCGTCAGAACCCTTCTCCTCGGCGTCGGCCTCGGCGTCGGCGTCGGCCTCGGCGTCGGCCCCGGCGTCCTGCACCTCATCGACGTCAGCCGCGGCATCGCTGGCATCGTGGGCAAGGCTGAGGCTGCCTCCGTCGCCTGGACCCACTGGGGCGTCTTCAACTTCGCTGCCGCTGACATCCCTTCCGGCGTCACTGGTTCCAGCGTCGAGCAAGCGCTCGGGGGCGTCAGGGCTGCCGTCCCCAGGGCCATCATGGCTGCCGACCACAGGGGCGTCGGGCTGCCTTTCCGCGTCGACCGGGGGGGCCTCCGCATCCGCTGGCGGTAGAGCGTCTGGGCCTCCGGATCCCTGGTTGGCGTCGACGACAGGGCTCCCTTGCTCGCTCCAGACATCGCTCCAGACATCGCGGCCGACCTGGTCCTGGAGCAGGTCAGCGGTATCGTAACTTCGTCCCCCTTCGCTGGAGCTCTCCGGTCGTCGATCCGGCACCGCGTCGACGATGAACGAACCGTCTCTCCTGCCGCCATCCAGGGCAGGGCCAGCATCGGAGTCCAGGCCGCGCATCCGTGCATTCCGGGAATCGCCACAGCCCCAGTTGGCAAGGCTCATGATGCAACCCAAGGCAATGGTCCAGGAATCGAAGCGACGATAGTTCTTCATGGTTTCAAATGTGGATGCGTCCCGGTGTTGTCATCCAGCCAGCCACTTGTCAATGAAAGCCACCGCTTCGACAGGAAAACAGAGTCGTGCTCTGTCCTGCAGCTCGGCAGTGTCGAGTGCTTGCCGGCTCGAAACGGGCTCTGATCGGCTCGCTTCTCGTTCAGAACCACGACAAATGTATTACGCTCACGCCGCTCTTGCGGACCTGAAGGTCCTGCGCTGCCATGGCACCTGAACAACTCGACCGACTGTACCGCGCGGTATGCGCAGGCGATGTGGCGGAGGTGCGGGCACGCCTGGCAGCTCCTGGTGAGCTCGAGTGGGTCAATCCCGCCACCGGGTTGTGCCTTGCCCACGAAGCCGCACGCCTGGAACAGCCGGAGATCCTCGAGTTGCTGGTGGAGGCGGGTGCCGATGTCGAAGCCAAGTCGATCGACGGGAGGACACCGCTGTTCGAGGCGGCGTGCCGGAACCGCCTGGCCACGGTGCGCATGCTGCTCGCGCGCGGAGCGGACCCCAAGGTGACCACGGTTCGTGGCAAGAACAACCTGGCCCATGTGGCGGCCCGATCGAACAGCCGGGACCTTCTGGCCTTGCTTCTCGACGCTGGTGTGGATGGCTCGGGCAAAAATGGCAAGGGTGAGACGCCCCTGACGGTGGCCATCAGCCGCGGCCATCGGGAGGTGGTTGCGTTGCTGCTCGCGCGCGGGGCTGACCCGCACCTGCCGACAAGGCGCAACATGACCGCCGTGCACAGGGCCATCGAGGCGCATGCGTCGGACTTGGGCGGCCTGTTGTGGCAGCACGGGGCGCCCGAGGCCAACGCGAACCACGCGGGTGAGTATCTCGAATACCTGGTCGAGCGCCTGAACAAGAACGACCTGAACCAAGAGGAATGCGCAATCTGGGCGAAGCTGCTCGCCCCTGTGGGTGTCCCGCCGTTGCTGGCCGTGCTCGAACGCCGGCTTTCCCCGCTGATGCAGATCCTGCTGGCCGAGGGTGCCGACGCCAACCAAGCCGATGCCCAAGGCCGCACGCCTCTGGGCGTGGCGCTGGCCCTGCAGGACTGGCCGGCTGTCGAGGCGGTGGTCGCAGCCAGGGCCAAGTTCGACACGGCCACCCCTGAGGCGCGTGCGCGCCTGGCCACGGCCCTGCGCAAGGTCCCTGGTGCGACCCTCTTCAAATTGGCCAAGGCCGGGCTGCAACTTGCCAGCCTAGAGACTTTCGACTGGTCGGGTGTCTTGCGGGATTCCTTCCTGAAAGAGGACGACGACATGTTCGCGGCAGCCCAAGGCGCGGGCTGCCTGAATGCGGAGGATCTGCGCGAGGCCGTCCGGGTAGCGCTTGCGGCTCGCGATCCCGAGCGCCTGCGCGGACTCCTCGGGCGAGGGGCCGATGCCAGCCGCGCGTTCGCGGATGGGGCCACGCCGCTCGCTTGCGCCCTGAAAGATGAGCGGTGGGAGCACGCGAGGATCTTGCTCTCCTTTGGCGCCCGCCCGGCCCTCGCCACCCCGGCGGAGCGCGCCTTTCTCGCGCGCGTGCTGGTCAAAGCCCCGTCGTCGCTGTTGGTCGCCCTGGGCGAGGCCGGTCTGGCTCTGGCCGATCTGCAAGACTTCGATTGGGACCAGGCGGGCAGCCAGGCGGCCCGGCGCGGGGATGCGGACTTCTTCGCTCTGGCCCAAGCGGCGGGACGACTGACACCCGACCTCGCCTGGGCCGCCGCCAAGGAAGCCATTGCGGCGAAACGCCTGCACGTGGTGAAGCGCTTGGCCAGCGTGACGGCTCGGCTGAACGAGCTGTTGAGCGAAGCGGTGAAGGCTCTTCAGCCCGAGATGGTGACCTATTTGCTCGAACAGGGCGCCGATCCCAACGCGGGGGATGCGCTCCTGCTGGCGCTCAAGGAGCGCAATGTCCCATCGTTGGACATCGCGCGCAGTCTGCTCGCGGCCGGCGCGCGTTGCGACGTCGTGCGGGACGGGGTGACCGCGCTCCACCTCGCTGCGGGCCACGATGACTGGGAATACGGGGTTATGGTCAAGCGGCTGCTCGAGGGCGGGGCGGTCTTGCAGGCCCTTGATCCAGGCGGACAAACGGCGCTGCACCGGGCGGCGGCAAGTGGTTCCGGCCCAAACTGCCAAGCCTTGCTGGCCGCGGGCGCCGATCCCGAGTTGCGGGACGGCGAAGGGCGCTCGGCCAAACAGTTGGCCTTCGACCGCATGGCCAACAAGGGAAGCGCGGAGTCGTTTCTCGTCTTCTTCACGCCCCCTGACAACGTCAGGCCGGTCCTCGAGCGCAAGGGCCACATGGCCCTGTTGGAAGCCATTCACGATCGCGACGTCGCTTTGGTCCACGCGCTGCTGGCAGCCGGGGTGCCGCTCGACTGGGAGAACCCGTCGTACCTGGGAACCTTGGCCCATCTCACCCCGCTGTCCGCGGCCGTCGAGACCGGTCAGCTCGAGCTGATGCGCGCGTTGCTCGACCACGGCGCGCACGTCGATTTCTGGATAACGGCGCCACGCGCGCTGACCCTCGCCATCCAGAAAAAAGACGATCGCATGCTCGAGCTCCTGCTCGAACGTGGCGCCGATCCCAACCTGCGCAGCGGCCGTACCTGGACGCACTTCGATCATCACTCGTATACCGACGACGTGATCAAGTACCGGGGCACCGACGAGGTCCCGCTCGATACGGCACACTACGACGCCAGCAAAACACGACTGCTGTTGGCTGCCGGCGCGGACCTGCTGCAGACGAGCAGACCCATCGAGGAATTCGGCGAGAAGGTGCGCCCGATTCTCTTGGCCGCGCTGGAGGCCAGACTGCCGGAGCCGGCGCGCGCCACCTTGCTGCGCTGGAAAGAATTCGGGACTTGGAAAAAGCTGCACGCCGCAGCGCGGGCCGACTTGAAGCGGCCCGTGTGTGCGGCCTGGCATCCCACCCGGAGCTTGGTGGCCCACGCTGAAGCCGGCGGTACGGTTGTCCTCAGCGCTTGGCACGCCGAAGCGCTCTTTCTCGAACCGCTCCGAACCTTCACCCCCCCGAGCCATGAGCAGAGTGAGCCGGTCGCGCTGCGCTGGTCGCGCGATGGCGGGACGCTGGCCGTGGAGACCCGTCAAGGCACGCGCGTGCTCCTCTCCGAGGGCACCGGCGAGCCCGAGTGGGAGGAGCCACGCCCGCGCAGCTTCGACGGAGCCTGGCGCGCCGAGCTCGCCCGGGATGGTCTCGCCATCCGAGCGGTGTGATGCCGTCCCCGTCCGGCTACTTGGCCGAGGGTCGCCTGCCCGACATGACCTTGATGGTCAGCTGTTCACGATCCAGCGTCAGAAATACCGGACCCGTCAGCTCTGTCGCGACCTCCTCTTCGCAGACCGAGTCGATCACCAGCGTCACCCGCGGGAAGATCTGTTTCGCGCTGGCGATGGTGGCGCCAGCCGGCACGGCACCGCGCATGAGCGCGAGCAACTCCGCTTGTGAGCGCCGCACGACCAGCTGCGCGTCGGCGAGACGGGTTTGCATCTGGCTCGTCTGCATGTAGTGCTGCGTCCGGGATCGAACCGAGGCGTTCGGCTGTTGCACCAACATGCCCAGCGCCGATTCCAGGTTCTTCACCAAGATGACCGCTTGGGCGTGGACCTTTCGTTGTTTCTCGAGCTGCTGATCGAGACTGGTTTGGTAACCGGCGTGAACCAGGGTGGGCACGCACATGGCGGTGCCCACAAATCCCGCGCTGATATCGGCCCCCGCGATGACCTTCCCGCCGATGATTCCACCGCGGCTCACCGTCACGCTTCCGCCTGCGTGCACGGTCGAGTCGTGGCACTCCACGTCCACCAGCACGTCACCACCGCACTCGACGGAAACCATGTGCAGGTAGTGCGCCTGCAGATTGCCGGCACAGACCAGTCTGCTCTTGTGACCGCCATTGACCCCACCCTTGATGGTCAGATCGCCACCCGCCTCGATGGTCGACACACCCACAGCGCCGCCGATCACGATGTTCTTCGCCGACTTGATGCGAAAGCCATCGAGAATGTTGCCGCGCACGCTGACGTCTCCAAAGAAATCGATGTTGCCGATCTTGAAATCCAGATCGCCAGCGATTTGCAGGTCCTGCTCCACGGACAGTCGCCCCTTGGCATAGCGCACGCATCCAGGCTGCGTGGCAAGCACCCGCGAGGGATTCTCCGGATCGAGCGCCACCCGATCGCCGAGCTGGACCGGACAGGGCGGAGCGGCGATGATCTGGCCGAAGACGTCAGTGCCATCCCTGGGCGGAACGGGCAATTCGCAGAGAGGCTGGTCTGCCTGAACGTTGATGAAGTGGCTGACCTCGTGGAGATCGACGGTCTCGTTGGAGTTGTCGTGCAGCGAGGTCATGCCCATCGGAATGAACCAGTCGACCGCCTTCCATGCCTCGGCGGGGCGTCCCTGCGCGACGATGACGGAATCGACGCCTCCTCCGATTGTCTGCGCCAAATCCGGCAGGCATGCGTCCTCTTCGCGCGACAGACGCAGCTTCGAGCGACGCACGAACTCGACCAGCGCGTCCGCGGGGCAGGTCCCGCGAGGCGCGCTCCGGGCAAACTGGACGGATGCGGTCAGCTGGTCAGGAGATACCAGCAAGAGCAGCCTGAAGCCATCGCCCTGGACCTGATCGACGAGGTTGGCTGTGGGCGCTTTTTCATCAGGCGGTTTGCCCATGGCGTGCTTCCACTGGTTTTGGGGTACGTGTGGCTCTCCCTGTTCCTTCTCCTCTCGTCATCGACACGTCTGGGAAAAGACTTCAGCTCCACACGCGTGCGCCCCCCTCACCAGAGGAAAAGGGGGCGCCTACGGAGTCCCCCCATCCACGATGAGCATCTGGAGGGCGCCGCTCAGAGGTACAGGGCTGCCAGGCGCCCCAGCTCGGCGTGAATGCGGTTGAGCGCGGCCGTAGGGGAGGGGCTGTCGCTCAGGTGAGCGGCCAGCAGTATCGGTCCGCGGCCCGGTGGCCAGGCGATGGCCACGTCGTGGGCGGCGCCGCGTGAGCCGGTCCCTGTCTTGTCGCCCACGCGCCAGGCGGTGACCACCGTGGCCCGCGCCAACTCGGCCAGCACCATGGGCCCCAACCCAGCCCTGCCAAGAAGGCGCGACGGGTGACCACCGGTTTACTCGCTGTACCCGGGCTTCCAAGAACCCAGGACCTTGGCCACCGTGTGGTTGGCGGCCTGGGCGTCGGTCAGTTGGCGGGACGAACGTGTGGTGCTGCTGGTGCTGGCCCCCGCACCGGTGCTCTTGTATTCGGAGAAGCGCGTCTGCGCCAGGGTGTTGTTGCTCATGGTGGTCCAACCCTCCGAGGTGATGTGCGCGTCCATCTTCACGTTCAGGAAGGCGGCGGCGGCCGTGGGTCCCCAGGGGCGGCCCAGGTTCACCTTGTTCGCGCGCACGCCGGAGGCAGCGGTCAGTTGGCCGCCCAGGAAGACGAAGCCGTAGGGGGCGCTCTGCGGGGTGCGCGGCGCGGTCACGGCAGTACCCTCGGCGATGTTGTGCATGGTGCAGTTCTCGAACAGCGCGGTGGCGTCGCCGAAGATGTAGTCCACCGAGCCTTGAATGAAGCAGTCGCGGAAATACTGGGTCCCGGTGTTCGTGTAGAGGGTGTCCTGGTAGCTCAAGAAGCGACAGTTGCGGAACTGGTGACGTTGCCCCTGGGCCATCAAGGCCACGGCCTGGTTCTGTCCGCCCGCTTCGCCCTTGCCGCGCGTGTTTTCGAAGGCGATGTTGGCCGCCGCGAAGTCATTGGCTTTCACCAGCACGGTGCCGCCCGTGACGATGTTGTTGTCGATGGTGTAGCTGATGGTCGTGGTGGTGGCGCTTTCGCCCACCAGGCAGACGAACGGCTTGTTGATGGTGACCTGCTCTTTGTAGGTGCCGGCCTTGACGTTGATCTGCACCCATTTGCTGTTACCGCTGCCGACCGCGTTCACCGCGGCCTGCACCGTGGGATAGGTTTGGCCGCTGCCCACGCTCAGCGTCTGGCTCGCTCCCGGGCATGGTGTGAAGCCGGAGGTCCCGCCGCTACCCGCCGCGCTGGAGCTGCTGGTGCTGCCGGCGTTGGCTCCGCCGCTTGCCGACTTGCCGCCCGATCCTGCCGTCGCGGTCGCATCGGGAACACCGCCGTCTCGGCCGCCCAATCTGCCCGTCCGATCGCTCGCTCCCGTGCTGCTGGTGCCGCCCGACGCGCCCCCGTCGCGGCGACCGCCGCCCGAGCCCCCGGCGGGCACGCTGGTGCTTCCGCCATTACCCCCGGCAGCGATCCCGGCATCCTGGGTCACGCTGGCGGATGATGGAACGGACGTGCTGCCTCCCGGGGCGCCCCCGCTCCCTCCGGAGCTGTGGCTCGTTCCCGCCGAACCCGCGTTGTCCGTGCCGCTCGTCCCGCCCACCACAGTGGTCGCCGAGCCTCGGATCGCCCCGCCACCCGAAGCGCCGCCCGAGCCCGAAGCGCCGGTCGAGTCTTGCGAGCAAGCGAGCGCGGTGAGGGCAAGGGACGCCGCCAGAACAGGGGTGAGGGTTCGGGGCAGTGGCAATCGCATGGTGACCTCCTGGCGCCTGGGAAGCGACAGCCGAATTCTGACAGAAAAACGAATTGTCGTGGTCGGGGTCGCGTGATGGGGGCCTCCGCGCGGCGCCCTTTCCTGCATTCGGCGAGCGTGTGCTACCCTCGCGCCAGCCGGCCGAAGGGCACGGCTTTGAAGAAGAAGAAAGGAATCAGGTGCCCCATGTCGCAACCCGAGAGTCGGGAAGCGGGTGAGTCAGCCACCACGCTCCAGCGCTTGATGCTGCCCGAGCATGCCAACCAGCTCGGCGCGGTTCACGGCGGCGAGGTGATGAAGGCCGCCGACGAGGCGGGCGCCATCTGTGCCATGCGCCACGCGCGCCGTCCCTGTGTCACGGTCTGTGTCGACTCCATGGAGTTCCACTCACCGGTGCGGGTCGGTCAGCTCCTCAACTGCAGGGCTCGTGTCACCTGGACTGGCCGCACCTCGATGGAAGTTCGTGTCCAGGTGGAGGCCGAGGACGTCATCGCCGGCCAGGTCACCTTGGCGAACTCCGCCTACATCGTCTATGTGGCTCTCGACGGGATGGGAAAACCGACCGAGGTGCCACCTTTGGCCTTGCACACTCCCGAGGACCAACGGCTGTGGCAAGAGGGAACCCTGCGTCAGCAGGAGCGGCTGCGCGGGACAAAACCCGCGGGCTCACCCTGACCCGCGGGTCAGGGGCGGCGCTCTCCAGGTCCTTTCACCCCGACCTCGTGGCAAGGGAAACAAGGAGCCTCGAACACGCTCCAAGTGGTGTTCGGGCTAGCAAGGGAGCGTTTCTTTGTTCATTCTTGGACCGGTTTTCCGGCGCCAAACCGCTGCTCATTCTGGCGGGCCTCTTGAAGCCTTTGGCGGGCCTCGACCCATAACGGGGAGTTAAAACATGAGAATCGCACTGATCGCAGGAGCCTTGAGCCTCACCATTGTGGCTTGCAGCAATTCGGACGACGGAGCCGGCAACAGCGGTGGCTCGAGCTCGGGTGGGGCAGGATCTGGCTCGCTTGCTTCGGGGGGCGTGGGCTCGGGTGGTGCTTCGTCCAGCGCGGCGGGTTCCAAGGCCAGCTCGGCCAGCGCCGGGAGCCAAGCGGGAGCACCGTCCAGCACCCGAACCAGCGTGAGCAGCGGAGGCGGCGGCCAAGGGGGTGGCGGAGGTTCCGGTGGTAAGGCCGGGGCTGGTGGCACCGGACAAGGCGGGGGCGGCGCCGGGGGTCGGGCGGGCGCCACGGCGAGCGGCGGGACCACTTCGGAAACGGGAGGGAAAGCGGGTGGCGGTCAGACCGGAACCTCCGGTCAGACCGGTGGCGACGCGAGCGGAGAGCGCGGCGGAACAGGTGGCCAGGCAGGCGGCACCACCGCTGGCGGTGGTCAGGCAGGTGGGACCGCCAGCGGCGGCCAGGGGGGCTCCGGGGGTAGCCAGAGCACTGGCACCGCGGACGGCTGCGTGCCCACCAAGACCTTTGGCACTTTCGATCCCGCCAAGGCCGGGCCTTTCGAGGTGACGGTCGAGAAGGACGTGGGTCCGCCTGCCGGGACCCTCCCTGACCTGCGTCACGACACCATTCCCCATTTCAACGTGTACCGGCCCAAGGATCTCGGCCAAGGCTACTGCCACCCCATCATCACGTGGGGCAACGGGACCAACGACCAGCCCGAGCCCAACCCGCCCACGTGCGTGACGTCCGATTACTGCGGCAGCTACAAGCTGTTGGTCAACCAACTCGCCTCCCACGGGTTCGTGGTGGTGGCCTCGCTCAGCTCGCAAACCGCCAAGGGAACCCCGCTGCCGCAGATCGCCGGCGTGGACTGGATGCTGGAGGAAAACCAGAAGCCGTCGAGCGCCTACTATCACAAACTGGACACCTCGAAGATTGGTGCGTCCGGGCACTCGCAGGGGGGCGCGGCCACCACCATGTCGGGCGCCGACGAGCGCATCATCGCGACGGTGCCCATCTGCGGCTCGCGCGAGAACATCACCCAGCACGGTCCCGTGCTCCTCCTCTGCGGAGGGTCGGACAACATCGTTCCTTGCAGCAGCGTCAAGAAGGCGTTCGATACGATGACGACCGTGCCCGTGATGATGGCCGAGGTTGCCGGGGTCGACCACGGCAGCTGGATCGGCTCCATCCAGAATCCCGTCATGGTCGGCACCACCGGCTGGATGCGGGTTCACTTGATGAACGACACCGCGAACCGCGGCATGTT
>CAZHUY010000180.1:0-12712 GCA_964535465.1 uncultured Myxococcales bacterium | reverse complement strand
GTCCCGTGCTTTTCAACCTTTTTTCTGATCCGGAATCACGAACGGTGATTTAGACACGAAAGTCGCCTGCGTGGGACGCGGCCTCTCCGTCGCTCTTGCTCGCTTGGTCCATCGTTCCGCACGGGCAGAGCAAGATGAGCGTCGTCCAGGAGTCGTGCATGGGACCAGGGCCTTCCGAAAGCGTTGTTGGTGTCGAGGCCGGGGCGCAATCACGCGATCGAACCCCCGCGAAGCTATTCGAGGCGGCACCTTCGCTACCGTCACGCATTCCGCTGTGGGCTTGCGTACCGGTTGCGCTGATCCCGGTTCTGATTCTCGTCTTCAGCCTCTGGGGATCGAACCAACCCTTCGAGTCTGTGCTGATATGGCTGACCCACCTCTTGCTCTCATCGATCGCCTCTCTCGTGGTGGTGTACCTGGTGGCCCAGGGCTTCTTGAAGAGCGGCTCACCCGCCTTGCTGTTCCTCTCCTGCGGCATGCTGGCCTGGGCTTGCACGGGCATTCTGGCCTTCCATGTCGGCGGCGACGACGCGAACGTCACGGTCTCCATCCAAAACATGGGGGCCGCTTTGGCAGGTGGGTGTCACCTTGCCGGTGTCCTGCTCATCGGCAGGCGGCAATGGGTCATCCGATCGGCTGGGCTGGTCCTGCCCCTGGCTTTGGCGGGGACCCTCAGCGCGATGGTTGTGATCGTTCTGGCGAGCCGCGCTCAAGTCTTGCCGGTGTTTTTCGTGCCGAATCAGGGCGGGACCTGGGGGCGCCAGATTGTTCTGGGGGCCGCTGTGCTCATGTTCGCCGCGGCAGCGGCCCTGCTGGTTTTTCGACCCGCCCTTCGCGATGCCAGCTTCGATCGCTGGTATGGGTTGGCTTTGGCTCTGGTGACCGTGGGGTTGTTCGGGGGCATGGTGCAAGACAACCTCGGCAGCGTCATCTCGTGGTTGGGGCGGTTGGCTCAGTTCCTGAGCGGGATCTACATGGTGGTGGCGGCGGTGGCCGGGCTGCGCGAGGCCAATCTCCTCGCCGTATCCTTGCAGGCCTCGTTGAACGAAACCGAGCAGCGTTTCCGCGCGTTGGTGATGGCCAGCTCGGAGATCGTCTACTGCATGAGCCCGGACTGGAGCGAGATGCGCCGTCTGATCGGGCATCAGTTCCTGGCCGACAGCGAGGCCCCCAGCCGGAACTGGATGCAGACGTACATTTATCCCGATGATCGGGCGACGGTCCAGGCCGCCATCGACTGTGCAGTGCGCGACAAGAGCACCTTCAGATTCGAACACCGGGTTTTGCGCGCGGACGGCAGTCTGGGCTGGGTGTCCTCGCGCGCGATCCCCATCAAGGGCCAAGGTGGTGAGATCGTGGAGTGGTTTGGCATGGCCAGTGACATCACCGAACGAAAGCTGGCTGAAGCGGAACGCGAGAGGTTGTTGCAGGAGCTGCGCGAGACCCAGACCCAGCTTTGTGCCGAGCTGGAGGCCAAGAACTGCTTTCTGGCATTCCTGTCACACGAGTTGCGCAACCCATCACGAACAGCCTCTTCGTCATCGAACACGCCCCGGCGGGCAGCGAGCAGGCCGAGCGCGCCAGGCAGATCATCGCGCGTCAGGCGGGACACCTGTCGACCCTGGTCAACGATCTGTTGGACATCACGCGCATCAAGCGCAACAAGATCCAAATCAACAAGGAAGGGCTGGATCTGAACGAGGTCGTGCGTCTGGCCGTGGAGGACAACCGCTCGTATTTCGAACGGTCCGGCGTGCATTTGGAGCTGGTGGCATCGCCCCATCGGGTTCCCGTGTTGGCGGATCGCACGCGTATCGTCCAGATCGTGGGCAATTTGCTGAACAACTCGGCCAAATTCACGGGCGAGGGAGGATACACCCGGGTTCGCGTGGATTGCGAAGGTGGGGAGGCGGTTCTGCGCGTGACCGATGACGGTGTCGGGATGGATGAGAAGACCGTGCGACGTCTGTTCGAGCCGTTCATGCAGGCGGCGCAGACCCTGGAGCGCAGCCAAGGCGGACTGGGTCTGGGGTTGGCTTTGGTCAGAAGTTTGGTCGAGCTGCACGGCGGCCGGGTTTCGGCCCGCAGCGAAGGTCCTGGCAGAGGGACCGAGCTGACCGTTCGTTTGCCATTGGACGGCACGAGCGCGGACCAGCCCGTGACGAAGGAGACGCGCCTTGTCAGCCCCCGACGTCGCGTCCTGATCATCGAGGACAACATCGACGCGGCCAACAGCTTGCGCGAGGCTTTGGAATTCGCCGAACACCATGTCGAGGTGGCGCACACGGGCCTCGACGGTGTGGCCAAAGCCAAGCGGCATCGACCCGAGGTGATCCTTTGCGACATTGGCTTGCCCCAGATGGATGGGTACCAGGTTGCGCGGACCCTGCGTGCCGACCAGGGTTTCGAGGGTGTCTATCTGGTGGCACTGAGCGGATACACCCTCCCCGAGGACCGCGAGCGCGCCGTCCAGGCCGGCTTCGATCGCCACCTTTCCAAGCCGCCCAGCCTGGAGAGGCTGGAGGAGATCATGTCGGAGTTGGCCAACCCGAGAACCCGCCCCAGCGACCGGTCCCACGGCGCGAGCCGCGCGGTCAGTCGCGCAACATATCCTTCGGGATGAGGGGACTGGGCGTGCCGGTGACCAGCAACCAGAGCTGGTGGGCGGCGCGGGTGGCGGCGATGTGGAAGAGATGGCGAGATTCGTCGTCGCTGCCGTAGCTGCTGGCATTCACGTCCAGCATGACCACGTAATCGAATTCCAGGCCTTTGACTTGGCGTACGTCTGTGACGTCGATACCCGGACGGAAGCTGAATTCCTGGGCGCGCACCCGGCGCAGTGAAGGGACTTCGGCCTTGCGCAAACCATCGTAGGTGCGATCGGCCTGTTCGGGATAGCGGGCCAGGATGGCCACCGAGGCGCGCGGCTCGCGCGTGGTGAGATCGCGCAGGGCCTCGGCCAGGAAGGCCACCGAGGCGCCCACCGCCGAGAAGCGAAAGGCCTCGACCGGGGCGCCGTGGCGTTTGGCCTCGGCCGGGACGTCGATGGGCAAGGGGCCCATGGCGAAACGGGCGAGCTGCAGGATCTCGCTGGTGGATCGGTAGGCGATGCGCAGGGGCTCGACCGCCACATGGTCCAGGCCCAGGTGAGCCAGCACCGCCCGCCAATCGCCAAAGCCATTGTCCAGGAACAGCCTCTGCGCGGTGTCGCCTGCCAGGGTCAGCGAGGGTGGCCTGCGGCCGTGCGCGGTCTGGCCGATGAGCGCGGCTAGCCGCATGGGTGACAGATCTTGGGCCTCGTCGACGAAAAGGTGAGAGAGGGGCGCAGCGACCGCGCGGACGAGCTGATGGGCGCGCAGGAGGATCGCGAGATCGTCGACATCGAGCAGCGGCTGATCGTCCTCGGTGCGCTGCCCGTCGATGCCAATCTCGCCGCGTACGTTCTCGTCGTCGTCGATCTCGTCGCGCTCGACCTCGACCCGGCGCACGCCCTCGGGCAGGTCGGCGTCCACCGTTTTGGCGGCTGGGCGGTCGGCCAGGCCCAGGGCGCGCCAGGAAGTGGGGTTGGACAGCTCTTCGGGATCGCGTGGCGGACGGCGGCGGCGCTGCTTGGTCTCGCCCGGCTGATCGCGCGGGTCGAGGTTCACGATGGCCTGCACGCGCGGGACCATGATCCGGTGGGCCTCCGTGATGTCCGCCTCCGAGATGGACATCTCGGGGTGTTGGCGCAGAAGCGACAGCAAGAGGCCGCGATCGGTGAGCAGGTCGGCCCACAGCTCGACGGCGGCGCGCGAACCGCGTTTGCCGGTGCGGGCCTTGGCCCTGCGTTCCAGCTCGTGCAGCAGGGCAGGGTGGCTCTTCACACGGGTGACAGCCGGGGGCATGTCGGAGACCACGCTGGCATGGATCCAGGGGATGGCCTTGATCAACTCTCTCTCGGCCCAATCCTGGAAGGTCAGCACGCGCACGCCGTGCAGCCCCAGGGCTGGCAGGACCTGGCCGATGTAGGCTGCCAGGGCCGCGCCCTGCGTGACCACGGCCATGCGCTTGGGGGGAAAACGGTTGGGGGCGGTGAAGCCCAAGTAGGCCAGCCGGTGCAGACCGATGGTGGTCTTGCCGCTGCCCGCGCCGCCCTGGATGACGACCACCCCGGAATGGGGCGCGGTCATGATCTCGAACTGGCGCGCATCGATGAGGGCCGCGATTTCGGGCAGGTGACGGTCGATGCGCTGCTCGTCCTCGCGGGCGGAACCCAGGGTCCCCCGGCGTGGCACCGGGCGTGTGGCGGTCTGCGCACCGCCGGCCAGCTCGTGCACCTGCATGTCCATGCGCCGCCAACCGTCAGGGCGCTTGACCCACACCCCTTGGGGGCAGGCGATGCGCATGAGCGTGCCGTTCTCGATGCTGAGCGTGCGCCGGACCAGCACGTCGCCTTCGACCTCTCGATCGCCGAAGGTTTCCTCGTAGTCGCTACCCTCGGGATAGCGGTAGTAGAGCTGGCTGACCGGCGCGTTTCGCCAGTCCACGATGTTGATGCGCGCCTGCGGGTCGGTGAAGGTGGCGCGGCCAATGAAGACATCGCGCTCGATGGTGCCCCGGCCAGCCACGCGCTCGCGCAATCGGAGGTGACCGAAGTAGGGCGATTGCGGGTCCACCAGCACGTGCTGCAAACCACCCCGGGTCAGCGAGACCTGTTGCAGCCGCTCCATCTGCGCCACCAAGGCGGGCACGTCTTCCAGGCGTGCCTCGGCGATCTCGTCGCGCAGGGCCATCAACTCGGCATCGGTCTGACGCCCCTGTCCCTTGGGCCCCGGGCTGCGTGCCGCCGCCTCGGCCAGACTGCGCGCAACCCGCGCGAGCAGGCGCTCTTCCTCGGCAGGAATTTCGTCGAGCGCGCCGTCGAGTTGTGAAGCCATGCCCACAGCATGACCTGGGGCGACCATGGGCTCAACTGGTCAGAGGGGCAGCAGGCGTTTGCCAGCGACGATTTGCAGATGAGGTTTTTTGACTTGGGCACCAAGTCGATGCACTTGGAAGGGGCGTGAAGTACCTCTATTCTCTCGACGACGAGTTGATCGATGCGGCTTTTCTCGAGGACCTTGATGAGGTCCGATTCTTGCTGGTCCAAGGAGCCAACCCCGATGTCTTCGATGAAGAGCTGCGCACGCCGTTGATGCTGGCCGTAGCCGAGGGCCATTGCGAGATGGTGCGGGCGCTGCTGGAGGCGGGCGCCGATCCGAACCTGCGCGACCGGGACGGGTGGAGCGCCTTGGACGTGGCGGTGGCTCGCAAGATGATCGAGATCGCTTGGCTGCTGGTGCAGTTCGGGGCCGAGGTGAACGCCTCGGACGAGCGGCACCGCTCGCCTTTGTCGCGGGCCATGCTGATGGCAGGGCAGCCCGATCCCATGGTGCAGCTCCTGGTGCGCTGGGGGGCCAGGGACAGCTCCGCCGATCCGGAGAGCGCGCGCTACGTGTGAGAGTCTTCGCTGGCGCCCGGATCCAGTTCTAGATCTGACAGCCCGGCTGGCCGTCTGGGCAGGTCGCGCATTGCATGGACAGGAAGGATCCTGGAGGAGGTACCGCGTCTCCCGGCAAGAGAGCTACGGCACGGAGGCCCGAGGCGAACCGGGTGCAGCCAAACGCGCCTGTGTCGTGATGCAGATACCAGCAGGGGCGCACCTCTTCGCTGACGGTGTCGGTCCGAGGATCGTCAACGTCGAGATGTCGGTCCTGGTTATCCCGGCATTGGGGAATCGAGGTGTCTTCGTATCCGGAAAAGGTGCATTTCCCCTCTCCAGGGTCTTCGCACGCAGACCTCAGCGTCACGGCGCATTCGGCCTGAAGACCGGGCAGATCGCGATCGCTGTCGGCCAGGGGGAAACTGACACAGCCCGTATCTATGCGCTTGCCGATGGCCGTGCCGATGTCCTTCAGGGCGTCCGAGAAGTTGTCGGGCCGGCAGATGCTGAACACGTTGGTCTGTTCTTCGTGCGCGAAGGCATCGAGGAACTTCTTCAGTCTGAGGCCGCCGTAGGCCTTGTAGGTGTTGCCGTCAGCGGACTGCTGGTCCGGGAAGGTACAGATGGGCAAGTAGTCGTACAGATTTCGCTGCTCCTCCGGCTTCGAGGAGGGATCCTTGCCAATCTCGTACTTGACCCCCGCGAGCTCTCCATCTTGCGGCCAGCCGATGATGCCTGAAGCGATGATCTGGTCCGAGGGACGATCCTTGACTTGGTTTACGCTGTCGACCATGTCGCGGATGCGGATGAGCGGGAGCTCGCGGAAGTCACTGGGATTGTCGGTCCTGTCGTCCCGGTCGACATCCTTGGCCTCGCAGTTGGCGAAGTCAGTGGAGAAACCGACACCTTGATAGCCTGTGTCCGGGTCGTAGTCAGGGATGGCCCTGCCATCGCACACGTGTCCGCGAGCCGCGCAGCGGAGGCTGGCGGTATCACCCGGGGTGCGACGGTGGAACATGCCGTCGTTGGTATCGTATTCGGGGTTCGCAGAGCAGTCGTCCTCGTCAGTCACGAGCACCAAGGCCAGATAGGCGCTGCGGCGGATAAAGCCATTGTTCTGGGGGTTGATGCCATTCTGGGGGAGGAGCGCCACACGCAGAGACTGCAGTTGGTGCTCGTAGCCGCAGCCGTTCACGCCCACGCCTTTGGCCAGGCATGAGAAGACGTCGGAAAGATCGCCCTGGTAGTTCTTGGCGCGCGAGATGCTGTCCGCGCCCAGGACGTCCTCTATCCAGCGCGCTCCGGATTTCATGCCGCAGCCGCTGGCTCCGGCGGCGTTCTTCAGATCCTTGACGGTGCCGTACTTGTTGTTCTCCTCGGCGGGGTCCACGGAGGGATCATTCCCCCACAAGATGCCTTGGTTCCCCAGCACCATGCAATTGCCGGCTGCCTCGCCAGCGCCCGCCCCGACATCGCTGCTGACGACACCGATGCGCAAATCGGGCAAGCCGTTGGGGAGCTTCTTGAGGGATGCGAGCATCTCGGGGAAGGCCTTGGCCAGCGCCTCTTGCTTGGGATCCATGCCGGGTGAATTGTCCACCATGAAGAGGATATCCACGTCGCGCTCGGGACTGATGAGGACCGCGAAGTCGGTGACCTGTCCTGACCCCGAGACGTCGGGCATGCCGGGCTTGTCGTCTTGGCAGGACATCAGCAGCAAGGACACGAGCAGACCCACAGGTAGCCGCTCATGTCCATGAGCAGGCATCAGCAATCGACTATTCATACGTTCTCCTGGTGAACCAAGTCCTGCCTTTCGACAGCGCGGCTCCGCTGGCCCGATGTACGTCATCCAGACTAATGCGGTGAGAGTAACACGATGTATAGTCCGCGAGGACGACTTCACTGGCCGATCCACAGGAGCATGCCATGTCACTCTGCCCCCCGGTCCTCACCGCCCTTGCCGTCCTCGCGCTCGCGGGCTGCTCGCAAGACTCGAACGTGCACTTGGGGGCCCCCTGTGCCCTCGGCTTCGATGCCGGGGCTACGCAAGCGACCTACACCGCCGATGTCCCTGAGTGTGCCTCCGGTCTCTGTCTCAAACCGGCGATTGAGAACTACATGGACCGGGGAACCGGCCCCTACTGCACCACCACCTGTTCCAGCGATAGCGATTGCCATGGTGAGAGGCGCGATGGCAACGATCGCCTCGACCACCGATGCATCTCGGGTTACGCCTGTGCGGTGGCCTTTGCCGTCGGTCCGTTGTGCTGTCAGAAGCTCTGCATCTGTAAGGACTTCCTTGACGAACGGGGCGCGGTGACGCCACCCAACTGTCAAGCTGGTGCCGATGGCCGGAACGGTTGCGGAATCGAGTGAGCCGCGAGTCTCTTGCCAGGGCTGACGGGACTCTGCGCAGGTTCGTGACGCATCCTGGGGACACCCGGCTTGCGCGCCTGGTGGGCTCATGACCCTTTTTGTTACTAAGGGCCGCGCTGGCCGGTGTCTTATCGGTTGATGGAACCCAAGGACCAGCCTCTCGACCGGGCGGCGTTCGATGCCGCCTACCGGCGCTACAGTGCGCTGGTGTTGCGGCGGGCGCGGCGGATGCTGGCCGATGAACAGGCGGCGCGCGACGTCTGCCAGGACGTGTTTGTCCAGCTCCTGCGGGCCGGTGGTTCGTGGGCAGCCGCGGATTCTTCGGTGGCGTGGCTGTACCGGGCCACCACCAACTGCTGCCTGAACCGGATTCGTGGCAAGCGGCGCTGGCACGAATTCCTTCGGGCTTTGCCGCCCGAGCCGGTGGCGGCGGCCTCGATGCCGGTGCAGGTGTTGCTCAAGGGGGTGCCGTCGCACCTGCAAGAGATCGCTCTGTACTACGCCTTTGATGAGATGAGCCAGCAGGAGATCGCGCTGGTGCTGGGGGTGTCGCAAAAGACGGTTTCCAACCGCATCTGCGAGCTGCGCGGCTGGTTCGACGAGCGCGCATGCGCGCCCAAGAAGGGTCACCATGGACAATAGAACACCCTGTCCGTCCGAGTTCACCATCGAGCGCTGGCGCTTCGGCGAGCTGGCTGGCCAGCCCGAGGAGGCGGTTCTGCTGGCGCACTTGCGACAATGCCCGGAATGCGGCCAACGGCAGGCCGGGCTGGTCCATGAATCGACGCCGCCCGTCTTGGACGTCGACGAAATCTGGGCGAAGGGCAGGGGAGCCTCGGGCAAGGCTGGTCGTCGCAGACTGGGTTGGGGTCTGGCCGGGCTCGCGGGCGCCGCGACGGCGCTGGCCCTGGTCGTGCTGGTCCGGTCACCCGTGCCGGATACCCTGACCAAGGGCGGGGACTGGCGCTTGGGTGTTGTGGCCAAGAGCAAGAGCGGCATCGTCATGCGGCTGGACCCGGGCGCGCCGCTTGGCCCCGGGGATCAGGTGCGCTTCGAGGTTTTCACAACCTGGCCCCGGGCCGAGATCGCCCTGCTCATGCTGGACGGGGCGGGCCAGGTCAGTCCGCTGGCGCCCTCGGGAGAGCGATCGTTGCCCATCGTGGGTGGACGGCCGATCCTGCTCGAGCAAGCCTTCGAATTGGATGACCACCCGGGACCCGAGCGCGTGGTCCTGGTGGGCTGTGCCGAACCGGTGCGCATGGCCGACCTGGTGACCTCGGCTCGCAAGGCGCTGGCCGAGGCCCAGGGTGAGCCTCGCCTGGTGAAGACGCTGGGGACCGGATGCCACGAGGAGAGTTTTTGGATTTCCAAGGTGCAACCATGAAACACAATCGCTTGTTCGCAGTCGTGACCGTGGTGTTGGGCCTGCTGGCCAGCCAAGCCCAGGCCGATCCGCGTCGCTTCGCTCTGTTCGTTGGTTCAAACGTCGGCGACAACCACGAGGCCGTGCTCCGGCACGCGGAGGATGACGCTACCCGTGTGGCGCAGACCCTGCGAACCCTGGGCGACTTTTCCCCCACGCAAATCGTGGTGTTGAACGGTGCCAACGCCGGCGAGCTGCGCGACGCCATCGTCCGCATGAACGTGCGCGTGCGTGAGCAGCGGGATGCCGTGCTGCTCTTTTTCTATTCGGGCCACGCCGACGCCGAAGCCTTGCACCTGGCGGGCACCCACTTCCCCTTGTCCGAGCTGAAGGGCCTGCTGGTCGGATCGCCGGCCAACTCGCGCGTGCTGGTGGTGGACGCCTGCCAGTCGGGCTCGCTCATCGGGGTCAAGGGCGCGCACGCGGTGCCGACCTTCGAGGTCACCTCTCTGCAAGATCCGGCGCCCGAGGGCTTCGCGGTCCTGACCTCGGCCACCGCCAACGAGAACGCGCAAGAGTCGGCCACCTTGCGTGGCTCGTTCTTCAGCTACTTTCTGAACTCGGGCCTGCTGGGCGCCGCGGACCAGAACCGCGACGGCGAGGTGACGCTGTCCGAGCTGTACGCGTTTTCCTCGGCCGAGACCCGGGCCGCCACCGTGAGCAGCCCGGCCGGACCGCAGACGCCGACCTTCCAATTCATGTTGGGCGGGCGGCGCGATCTCGTGCTCACGCGACCCGGTCGCAAGGATACGCGCATGGGGACGCTGGCCTTTGCCGAGGCCGGCCGCTATGTGGTCCAGCAGTGGGACGACCGCCTGCTGACTCCGCCCATCGCCGACGTGGCCTCGCACGAGCCAGGCGCCCGCCTGACCCTGCCCCCCGGGCGCTACCGCGTGACCCGTCGGGGCCAGCGCGACATCGCCGAGGCTGACATCAACGTCGTCACCGGCCAGGTCGCCACGGTCGGCAGCTCGGACATGAGTCGCATCGCCCCGGCGCGCGTGGTGAGGAAGGGGGGCGAGCGACGCTCAGCCACCGGGCCGGTGGCCCTCTTGGGGTGGCGCTCGGACGACGTCAGCGATGACGAAATGGCCCTGGGCTCGGGTCTGGTGGGCATCTTGGGCATCCGCCACGACCGGCGCTGGTTCTCCCTGGAGGCGCGCCTTGGCTTCGAGAGCGAGTCGAAGAGCTCGGGTGACGTCGCGATCGCGAATCGTGGGTTGACCATGAGCCTGGCCGCGCTCTACCCGATAGACATCAAGTGGTTCACGCTTTCGTTGGGCGCCGATGTGGGCTGGGTCTTGCTCCATCAGCGGATGCAGGCCAATTCGAATCCTTGGCTTTCCGGAATCATTCCCGAGATCCATTCGAATGGGCGTTGGGTGGACGGTCTGGAGTTCGGACCATTGGCGCAGCTGGATCTTCCCCTGGCCGGACGGGCGTTCTTCCGCATCGAGGCGGCTCTGCTTTATCGCTGGTTCAAGTCGGCGCCGTCCCACCAACCGCCAGACGATCTCCTGGGCCGCCACGTGCATGTGGTGGGCGGCGGCGGGTTCTCGTTTTGAAGGGAGCAATCATCATGAGTTTGCGCAACATCATCCTTCCCGTAGCCCTGATGGCCGCATGCACCGCGGGGCCAGAATCGCCGAATCGCTACCGCCGCTTTGGGCCCGTGACCACGTTGACCTTCAATTTCGTGGATGTGCCCCCTGGCGTGGACATCGAGGCTGCGAACCTGGACCTGAGACTGGTGAACTTTCAGCCCAGCCTGGAGGCACCCCACGCTCGGTGCGAAGAGGAGGCGGGGTCTGCGACGTTGAGGCCGTTCGTCGCGCAAGGGGCAGAGTTCGTGCTTCCGTCCATCCAGACGTCCCGCTCTTCCGACGGGATCTATGAATGCCAGGATGGCGATCTTGGGGCGATGCACTTCCTGAAGGTCATCGGGCGTCTTGATCGAGGCAGCAGCGCTGACGGCATGGCTGCCTCCTTCAGTGAATCATGGACACCGGGCGCTTACGACTTGGTCTACGCGTACGAGAACACGATCTTCATGCCCTTTGGACCGGCTGGCGCGTCGGTGACCATTCCCGAGGGCTATTCGTGGCTTCATCGCACCTGCGGAGCGGCCGGCAACACCGAGTTCTCGATTGTCCCGATAAGCGAAACCGTGGACCTCCATCGCGGGAGCGCGATCCCAAACTCCGATCCTGCAACCAGGAGCATGTCCATCGCCGAAACCATCGAGCGAGGACTGGCGACTTGTGGTGGCCCGCCCCCAGCCAGGGATCTAGGAACCCGCGCGTCCTTTGACCAAGCTCGAGAGCTTGTCTGGTCCGCCGATGGCACCAGCCTGTTCTATCTGGCTGCTGACGAGCAGGATCCGAACGGGGCGGTGGGGGGTCGGCAGGTGAAGCTCCTGGAGCACACGACGTCGGAGATCATCGTGGTCAATCATGCCTCGGCCTTGCAGACCGGGGCCTCCGGGGGCATCTACGTCACCGCCGACGCGACCACCTACGCCGTGACCCTTGCGACGGGCCTTCCGGCCACGCTGCAGCCGCTGCCTTTTACGGGCACTGCGCACCTGTCGCCTGACGGTCTATGGTTCGCGTACGACGGCGGCGGTGCCGTGCACCTCTGGTCGGTGTCAGCCGCGGCCGAGGTCGCCACGCTACCGGGCGGCTTCCTGACCTGGTCGCCTGATTCGCGCCTGCTCTATGCCGATAACGTGCCGGCGCCCTATCCCTTGTTCGTGGTCTCGCCGAGCGCACCCGAACAGGTGGCCCCTTGTGGGGCTCTGCCGGATTTCTCTCGAATGGAGGTCCAGCTGGCCTGGCCATCGGAATGCCCCCAGGTGGCCTATGCTCCGTCGGGTTGGTTTATCGAGAGCACGATTCCGTATCCGGACTGCAAGAGCTGTTTCGGTCTGTCGCTGCAAGATCCGGTCACCGGCGTCGAGCGCCCTCTCCTGGATCCCTCGCTGGGCAAGATCCACCTGGTCGACACCCACCCGGTCGCCGACGCTGTGTTCACCTGGGTGCGCAACTGCCAGGGGCTGTACAACACGGTCTGCTCGCATTCATTGCTTCGGGTGCGCTTGTCCGATGGAACGGCGGAGACCATCGCCATCGCCGACCAGGAGTTGCCCGTGGCCCTGTCCTGGGACGGCCGACGGCTCGCCCTGGCAGCGTCGAACGGGATCTACGTCAAGGATCTTCCTCCGTAGCCGTTGGTCCTTCCGCCTCCGACCCCATCCCATCTCCCTCCGTCTCTGTACTACTAACGTCGCACTTCTTCGCAAGCCGCGAAGATCCTCTGTGCGTGGATTTGGCTCTGAGGTTCCGGGGGTATTGCCGTGGCCGTGGCCCTGGTCGTGGCCGTGGTCGTGGTCGCATGAACAGGTCAAGACATCGCTGACACTTTGATGCCAGGACATCGCTGACACGTAT
>CAZHUY010000179.1:0-12746 GCA_964535465.1 uncultured Myxococcales bacterium | reverse complement strand
CCGAGCGGCTTGGGCAGCGAGGCCGCGGGCGTGGTCGAGGCGGTGGGCCCGGGCGTGAAGGTCGTGCGCCCCGGCGATCGCGTGGCCTACGGCACCGGGCCGGTGGGGGCCTACGCCGAGCTACGCCGGATTCCGGCGGATCGTCTGGTGCGCCTGCCCGACGAGATCGACGACAAGATCGCGGCCAGCATCATGCTGAAGGGCATGACCGCGCAGTACCTTCTGTCGCAGACGGTGTCGCTCTCTCGGGGCGACACCATCCTGATGCACGCGGCTTCGGGTGGGGTGGGGCAGATCCTCTGCCAATGGGCCAAGCACCTGGGCGTCACCGTGATCGGTACGGTGGGCAACGACGACAAGGCCGCGCTGGCCAAGTCCAAGGGCTGCGACGAGGTCATCGTGTACACGCGCGAGGACTTCGTCGAGCGTGTCCGCCAGATCACCCATGGCCGGGGCGTGCGCGTGGTCTACGACAGCGTGGGCAAGGACACCTTCCAGGGCTCGCTCGACTGTCTGCAACCCCGGGGCATGTTGGTCATGTTCGGGCAGTCCTCGGGCATGGTTCCGCCCTTCGACCTCACCAGCCTCAGCGTCAAAGGCTCGCTTTACCTAACCCGGCCGACGCTGGCTACCTATGCCGCCAACGGCGAGGTCATGCGCAAGATGGCCAACGACTTGTTCCAGGTGGTGCGCGCCGGCATCGTGCGCATCGCCCCGCCGCTCCTGTTTCCCTTGCGCGAGGCAGCCGCGGCGCACGCGGCCCTCGAATCGCGCGCGACCACGGGATCGACGGTGCTGGTGGTCTAGCCGGCGCGGCCGCAGACCTTGCAGCGGCCACTTTCGTCCAGAACACCGATGCAGGCGTCGTCGCCGCACAAGCGGCGATTGGGGTCGAAGGCGCCTGCCTCGGCGGGCGTGTCGTCGACGGGCTCGGGCTCGTCGGAGGGCGAGGGCGGCGCGACGAGCCTCAAGCCTGGCACGGGCGGCCCGTCGGGATCCGCGGTGCCACAAAGCTTGCACTTGCCGTCTTCGCCGATGACGCCCACGCAGGAGCCATCCGGGCAGAGCCGTCGCTGGTTGGGGTCAAAGGGCTGATCATGGGTGTCTGTCGACATGGTGCACAGAAGGTTGATTGAAACCTGAGATGCCTCAAGGCATATAGTGACGCCAGCGAGATGTCTAGCGATCCCAAACAACCAGGTCGATTTGGCCCCTACGGCGGCCGCTATGTGTCGGAAACCTTGATGCCCGCGCTGGAAGAGCTGAGCGGGGCGTGGGCGCGCTATTCGGGGGATCCCGAATACCAGGCCGAACTGGATCGGCTGCTGCGCGAGTACGTGGGCCGCCCCACGCCGCTCACCGAAGCGGCGAGGCTGGCCGAACACGTGGGCAAGGGCCGTCACCTGCGCGTGTTCCTCAAGCGCGAAGACCTGTGCCACACGGGATCGCACAAGCTGAACAACGTGGTCGGGCAGATCCTGCTGGCGCGACGGCTGGGCAAGACGCGCATCATCGCCGAGACCGGGGCGGGGCAACACGGCGTGGCCACCGCCACGGTGTGCGCGCTCTTCGGCCTGCCATGCGAGGTCTACATGGGCGCGGTGGACGTGGAACGCCAGGCCCTGAACGTGTTTCGCATGCGGCTGCTGGGCGCGCAGGTGCACGCGGTCGAGCAGGGGACCGCCACGCTGAAGGACGCCATGAACGAGGCCATGCGCGACTGGGTGACCAACGTGGCCTCCACCTATTACGTCATCGGTACCGTGGCCGGACCGCACCCCTACCCCGAGTTGGTGGGCGATCTGCAGTCGGTCATCGGCCGCGAGGCGCGCGCTCAGATCCTGGCCGCGACGGGGAAACTGCCCGACGCGGTGCTGGCCTGCGTGGGCGGTGGCTCCAACGCCATGGGCATCTTCCGCGGGTTCGTCGACGATCCCGGTGTGCGGCTTTATGGCGTCGAGGCGGCCGGAGACGGCATGGAGACGGAACGGCACGCGGCCACTTTGAACAAGGGACGGCCCGGGGTGTTGCACGGAACCCGGTCGTACGTCTTGTGCGACGACGAGGGCCAGATCGCCGAGGCGCACTCCATCTCGGCCGGCCTGGACTATCCCGGCGTCGGCCCCGAGCACAGCTACCTGAAGGACAGCGGACGTGCCGAGTACCTGGCGGCCACCGACAACGAAGCCCTCGAGGCTTGTCGCCTGCTCGCCCGGTGCGAGGGCATCATCCCCGCGCTGGAGAGCTCGCACGCCGTGGCGGGGCTGCCCAAGATCGTCGAGCGCCTGCCCGAGGACGGCCTGGTCATCATCAACGTCTCGGGCCGAGGTGACAAAGACATGTCGACCATCGCCAAGCGCTTCGGCGCGGAGGAGACGCCATGACCGCTTCCACGCGCCTCACGCGCGCCTTCGAGAAGGCCCGCGGCCAGGGTCGCAAGGCCTTGGTGCTGTACCTGACCGGCTCGGATCCGGACTACGAGACCAGCCGGCGGCTGCTGGTCGCGGCGGCTCGCGCCGGTGTCGATATTCTGGAACTGGGCGTGCCCTGGAGCGATCCGGCGGCCGACGGTCCGGCCATTCAGTTGGCCATGCAGCGGGCGAGGGCGGCGGGAGGCGGACTGACCACCACGCTCGAGCTGTGTCGGGCGGTTCGGCAAGAAGCGCCCGAGGTGGGCATCGTGCTCTTTGGCTACGCCAACCCCATCGCGGTTCGCGGGCCCGAGCGCTTCGCGGCGCAGGCCAAACAGGCGGGCGCGGACGGTGTGCTGTGCGTGGATTGGCCGGTCGATGAGGATCCCGCACTCACGCGGGCGCTTGTCGCCCAGGGACTGGATCCGATTCCCTTGGTGGCGCCCACCTCCACCGACCAGCGGGTGAAGATCGCGGCGTCGGTGGCCAGCGGCTTCATCTACTACGTGTCCTTGACGGGCATCACCGGCAGCAAGCTGCCTGACTTGAAAAAGGCCGCGACCCGCGTGCAGCAGGTGCGCGAGCTTTCGGCCCACCGGGTGCCGGTGGCCGTGGGCTTCGGCATCGCCACGCCCGCCGACGTGAAGGCGGTGGCCGCGTTCGCCGACGGTGTCGTGGTGGGCAGCGCCGCGGTTCGCATCATCGAACGCGCGGCCGCCGCCGGGCGCGACCCCGTGCCCGAGATGGAAAAGTTCCTGGCCGAGCTGCGCGCCGCCCTCGGGTGAGCGCGCCCGGCCGAGCCTACTCTATCTGCCCCACGCGGGTGCGCAGGTCGCTGACCTTGCCGGGGGGCAGGTGCTCGGCCATGCGGCCCAGGATCTCACCCTTCAGCAACGTGATCTGGTGGGCCATGGCCGAGCTGGCCACGCGCACGTAGAGCGTTCCCCCGCGCAGGTGGTCGGCGCGGGTCTGCTGGCGCAGGCGCGCGCCGATGGCCTCGTCGTAGGCGGCGAAGACCTGGTGCTCGTTGGCTCGTTGCTGGCCACCCATGCGCGCCATCACCTGGGCCATCAGGGAGGCCGCGGTTTCCGGTTCGGCATTTCGGCGCCGTGGCCGCCTGACGGGGTTCACGGCGGAAAGGTACTGCCGCGGCGGCGCGCTTGGCAAGCGCCGCTGCCCGGAAAACGTGCCCGGCGCTGGTCCCTTGGTATCATCTCGCTTCATGAGTCGTCAGATCGTGTCCACGTCCTCGGCGCCGGCCGCCATCGGTCCCTACAGCCAGGCGGTGGTGGCCTCCGGCACGCGCACCATCTATTGCTCGGGCCAGATCCCTCTCGACCCCCAGACCGGTCACATGGTGGAGGACGACGTGCAGGCGCAGACCCACAGGGTCATGCAGAACCTGGCGGCCGTGCTACAAGCCGCGGGCGCCTCGCTGGCGGCGGTGGTCAAGACGACCATCTACCTGACCGACCTGGCGAACTTCGCGCTGGTCAATCAGGTGTACGGCAGCTACTTCCCCCAAAGCCCGCCCGCACGATCGACCGTGCAAGTGGCGGCGCTGCCCCGGGGGGCCGCGGTGGAAATAGACGCGGTGGCGGTGGGCTAGACCGTGCCGGCTTTGTCGACAAAGCCCGAACGCAGGCACCGCGTGCAGACCCGAACGTGCTTGCGGGTCCCGCCAACCGTGACGTGGACGCGCTGCAGGTTAGGGCGCTGCAGGCTCTTGGACTTGATGTTCGAGTGGCTGATGTTGTTGGCCACTACTCGCTGTTTTCCGCAAATTGCACACTGCGCAGGCATGGTATCTCCAGAGGGGCGTAGCATTAGCACCACCTGATGCGCATCGCAAGCGTTCATAGCGGGATCCGGGCCGGTGTCTTGGCGCTTTTCGCCCTGACCCTGGTGTGTCCGGGGACCGCCTGCCGGCGCGGCAAGTCCAAGGCGCACTCCGACGCCGGCACCGCCGCCGCATCCGCGCCGCCTGAGCCGGTGGATCTGGCGGGTGTGGTGCATGATAGCCAGGGCAACGCGCTGCCCGATGCCCTGGTGATTGCCTGGCCCAAGCACCGGCGCAACGAGGTCGTGGTGCAGGCGCGCTCGGACGAGACGGGACGGTTCGTGTTGCGGCGGATCGTGCCCGGGAGCTGGACCTTGCTGGCCGAGGCAGCCGGCTTCGGCACGCTGGAGATCGATCGCACGGTGCCCGATCCCTCGCCCCTGGCCATGGCCCTGGAGGGGGAGGGGCGCACCCTGAACGGCCTGGTGACCACACCCCCCAACCGGCCGCAGGAGGGGGCGCAGGTGGTGCTGGGCGGCCCTGGCCTGCGCTGGCCGCGCCAGACCACCACCGACCGTCATGGCCTTTTCTCCTTTTCCGGCCTGGGCCTGGGCCGCTTCGTGGTGCGCGCCACTTCGGGCTCGCTGGTGTCGAACCCGGCCAGCCTGATCATCGAGGAGCAGACCAAGCAGCTCGCGCCGGTGCGACTGCCCCTGGCCCTGGGCGGTTTCGTCGAGGGACGCACCCGCGACGACCAGGGGCGCGACCTGCCCGGGGTGGACATCGACGTCCTGACCATCCCTTCGGATGATTTGCCTTCGTCCTGCCAGTCGGACGAGCAGGGGCGCTTCGTGGTCGGTCCCTTGCGTCCCGGGCGCTACCAGATCTTCGCCCGCCTGGAGGGGCATGTTCTGCTCGACGCGCACGAGCCCCTGCTGGGACCGGGGGCGCGCGCCGTGGTGACCGTACGGCTGGCCCGAGGCGCACGGGTCTCGGGGCTGGTGCACGACCAGGACGGAGCGCCGCTAGGCGGGGTGGCGGTCTCGGTGGTCGGTCTGGTGGACGGCCGTGACGAGCTTCTGGTCGTGCCCGGCGCCCTGCCCACTGCAGCCGAGGCCGCGCAATTGCCTCCCGGGTCGATGGCGCGCCAGGGGGGCATTCGCAGCGCCCTGACCGATGCCCAGGGGCGCTTCGTTCTGTCCGGGCTGACCCCGGGGCGCGCGCGCCTTGACGTGGCCCCGGCCGACAAGCTGCCGCTGCGCCGCGAGCCCCTCTTGTTGGCTCCGGGTGACGACCGTGACATGGGCACCCTGGTGGTCCTGACCGGCGTGGTGCTGACCGGCAGGGTGCTGGGGGCCAACGACGTCGCGCTGGCCGAGGTGCAGGTCGAGGCCCGGGTGCAGGCCAAGACCGCGCCGCCCATCCGCGTGACCGCCGATTCGCAAGGTCACTTCGCCCTGCGCGTGCCCCCCGGCCAGTACACGGTCACGGCCCAAGCCAAAGGCTACGTGCCGCAGACCGTTCCCGCGGTGCGAGCCCTGGGTCAACCAGAGCCGCTGGAGTTGCGTCTGTCCCCTTCGCGCTGAGGCGGACCTATCCGGGGCGGTGGATGTGTGTAATACTGGACGGCGTCAGGTCGCCAGCTTCGGAGTAGACGAATGTATCCGCGAACGGCCGATTCCGTCGCTCTGTCTTCCCGAGAGAGTACGGTCCACTGGCGGTGCATCTACGGTGCTTGTCTGCCCGCGCTTCTTCTCGGCATCGCCTGTGGGGGAAACCAGAAAGCAACCTCGCCGGACGCCGCTGGGCCACCTGCCAGCGATGCTGGTCGCGGGTTCGGCGACGTGGTACCCGGAACGGGAGGCACGGATGGGGGCGGAGGCATGGGTGGGAGGGATGCCGGCGCCCCGCAAGGCGGCGGCCCAGCCACCGGAGGCGTTGTAACGGACGCGGGAGCCCCCGCGACGGGCGGCGTGGGGGGACCGAGGGACGCCAGCGCCACTGATGATGTCATCGCTGCCGGCGGCACCTCGGGTACGGGGGGCGCGACTTCGTTTGATGGCGCCGCTGCCGGCGATGGTGGGTCGGATGCACCTTCTGCCAACGGCGGCGCAACCGGCACCGGCGGCGGTCCGGGCAGTGCTGGCATGGTCGCGACGGGTGGCGCCGGCACAGGCACGGGTGGTGGCGGGAGCGGCAGCGGTGGCACCAGCGCGACCGGCAGCACGAGCGCGACCGGCGGCATGAGCGCGACCGGCGGCCACGATGGAGGCGCCGACGAGGATGCTGCTCGCGAGGCGGGCGCCGCGGACACTGGCATGGGCGACACGGGCCCGGCCGACGCGAGCGCCGACAGCCCTCCACCTCCCGATCCCACGCAGGGCCCTTTCCCCTGGGTGTGGACCTTCGACTCGGGGACGGAGGGATTCGTGGGCTATTTCGCGCACAACGCCGCCGAAGGCGCGATGCAGTACGACGGCAGCGTTTTCTCGGGCTGGACAGAGATGTTCAAGCGCTTCGAGGGTGCGGACTTCTCGCGCGCCACCGCCATCCAGGTTGTCTTCCGTGTGTTGGAGCGCCCTCCTAGCACCGGCGCCTCCATGGCCGTCCACCTCAGAGACGGGGATGGACAGGACTGCACCTACCGGCTCTACCAGTATGTCGGGGGATGGGACGTGGACATGACGCCGATCACGAACTGCGGAATCGACATGTCCGACATCCGGATCCTCGGGCTGCGGTTCTTCGAGGACGATGTGTACGCCGGAACCGCGGTCGACTCCATCACGGTCTTCGGCACCAATCCTGATCAACCACCCGACCCGGACCCACCCCTCATTCACTACTCGTTCGACGGTCACTTCCTGAACACCGGAACCGTCTCAGGCTACACCGCGACGGGCGGGGGAACGTTCGTGGAGGGCATGGAGGGGCTGGCCGTGCATGACGGCCACTTGATCGTCAACAACTGGGGCACCTTCATCCGCGAGCGCGACAAGTTCGAAATCACCATTCGCTACCAACGGGAGCAGCCTTACACCGGCGACCACTTGATTCGATGCAAGCGTCTCGTATCCCCCTACACCGGTTTCGAGATCGCCCAGACCGCGGGCGGCTTGTCGGCCTGCTGGGCCGAGTCGGGCGGCGAGTCAGCCTGTGGCCGGATCACCACCAGCGAGGATCCCCTGACCGGCTGGCATACGGTGGTGCTGCGCTGGGACGGCAGCGCCCTCGATGTCTTCCACGACGGAGAGCCACGCTATCACGCCACGCCGCCTGGCAACCCCTTCCGGGTTCTGACAACGGAGCGGCTCTACATCAACGAGAGCGACCACTACGGATTCCTGATGGACGACATCCGCGTGACCGACCACTTCACCGATTGCACGCCCGGCGATGCCTGCTGCGACCCCGACGGCTCGCGCTGCGACTTCGGCTGCGACACCCCCACCGGGACATGCTGGCCTGAATGCGATCCCGCGGGAACCTGTTGCCAGTCCGACGGCCGACTGTGCGCCACCGGCTGCAACACCGCCACGGGGACGTGCTGGCCCGAATGCGATCCAACCGATGTCTGTTGCACAGCCGCCGGCACTTTTGCCACTGACGACGAAATCCAGCAGCCTTCGACCAGCCGCACCTGGAAACGCTGTGCTTTGGGACAAACCTGGCAGCCCGGCGCGAATTGCCGGTGTACCGGCGATGCCACGCCTATGAGCTGGTGCAACGCCAGCGGCGGCAGCGGCGGCGGCTGCGTGCTCGACCAGGCGGGGACCGACGCGTGTGCCGCCGCGCTGGGCAGCGGCTACCGGCTGCCCAGTCGAGCGGAGCTGGTGGCGCTCCTTCAACCCTGCGACGCCAGCGTGCAGGCGAACGATCCCGGCACCTGCACGACTTGCCAGGACAGCGACACCTGTGCCTCGATGTTCAGCGCCGAGCAGAGTACCGGCTACTGGTCATCGAGCGAGGACACCAAGTCGGCCGGCCTCAACAACGCGTGGTACGGGCTCTTCGGGTCGGGCTATATCGGCTCGATCCCCAAGTCCCAGTCCGCGTACGCTCGGTGTCTACGCTAGTCCAGCCAATGGGCCGGGGCGCACGTTCGAGACAAGCGCCACTCCCACGGCCTCGCGCTGCTCATCGACCCCATCCGCGTCGCATCGTCGGGTCGAGCTGGCGGAACAGCTCGAAGGGTCGGTCACAATCCGTGGGCCCTCATGGCCGCTATCGACGCTAGGCCTTCCGCATCGCCCCCATGGGAAGCGGCATCGCCGGGTCGGTCACCGCCCCGATCTTGACGGCGAAGCTCGTGCGCGCCTCGATATCCTCATCGGTCACGATGTGAATGTCCAGCAACCCGTCGGTCGAATACCCGGTTCGCAGGTAGTTGAACTCGTCGAGGCTCAGGCTCCAGCCTTCCAGCCAAAGCGACAGCTCCCGTCGTTGCTGCGGGGTGCCCCTGAAATGAATGAGCAGATCGATGTCGCTTCCTGGGCCTGAAGTCGCGTTGACCGTGGAACCAATGAGGTACATGGCCTGGACACCGAATCGTCCGGGTTCAAGACGAAGCGCGAGCTGTTCAGCCATCCGCAACCGCCATTGCCAGAAAACGTCAATCTGGCTCTTCACCGGCTTGGCCGCGACCAGCGGGTCTTCTATGGGGGCCGAGGGTGCGGAGAAGAAACCGATGGCTTCGCACAAATCCGCGTTCATCTGAATTTTCAGGATGTTCCCGTCCTTGCCGCCCGGGACATCGATAACACGGAGTACCTCTCCGAGATGGGCAAAATCCGGCAGAATGTCCGGCAGAATGTTGCGTGAGCTGTCCAGGAACATCTCGTTGAAGACGATGTCCTTTTCACCCGGATAGAGCGGGATATAGCGAATCCCTTCCTCGACCATGTCCTGGAAGAAATGCGTACCGAAGGAGAGCTCCGGTTCGTACGAACCGCGCTTCATGGCGATCTCGATCAGCACGGAGGCATTGCAGATATCCGAATAGGAGACTGGAACCCCCTGCTTGATGTCACCTCGGCTTCCCCAGCGTCCCGGCCCCATCAGGATGAAACGGCGCTTGGGCAGAAGAGCGTTCAGCCTGCCCACCGCCCGGCCGATTTCCACCAGCGCCTCGCGGCTCGTCTGTTCCGCGTAACGTTGCGGTGACACGTAGACGAGGTGGGTGATATCGGGAATGCTGCCATTCGAGATGAATCGTCTCGCGGTAAAGAGCGTGTCTCGGTCGGAGACATCGTGCGGGATGGGGCTGGGCGCGATGTCTTCCCCGGTGAACTGCGATCGGCACTGCAACAAGTAGAAAGAGGTCCCATCGGAGGCGAACTCGATGTCGACCGGTGTCTTCATACCCTCCTGCAACGAAAGCAGGATGGCCCGAATCCGCCTGACGAAGTCCGTGTTGTTGATCAGACCGTCGAAAGTGAATATCGCCTCGTCGCGATTGACGTCGAGCTCGATGGGAGACGGCTGACGTATCAGCCCGTCCTTGTAGACCGAGACCAGTTGACCCAGGCGCGGGATGTCGTTGCCATGGTCGCGCAAGAGGCTCTCGAGCGTCACCGTCTGGAAAGATCCCCCTTCCAGATTGAGTGCGTCGAGGTGCGCGGGGGAATAGTGCCGGACTTCGTCAGGGCAGGTGTTGACCCGCAGAGCCGGTTGCCCGGGTGAAAACAGCACGGGATAGTCGTTGCCGATGCGGTCCACGGCCCGCGTACCCAGCCCCGGCACCATGCGCACCAGGCCGTCTTCGCGATTGAGGCGCGGCGACCATCGAAACTCATTGCTGCTGAAAGCCACGCCGGCGAAGACCGGGAAGAAGTAGGGGCCGACATTCGTTCCGACCACTTCCTGGATCATGATCCCCATCTCCTCGTGGAAGTCGATGAGACCGTGTTCGGAACGGTACAGGATGGGATCCGGCCCGAAGACCGAAGCGTATATCTCCGCGATCGCGTCGAGCAGGGCATCCAGGCGCTCCTGTCTGCTGCCCCGGTTGGCGAGGAAGAGGCTCTTGTACTTGCCCGAAAAAGCCGTGCCTAGGCGGTCCTCGAGCAGGCTTGAACTGCGCACGATGATCGGCCGGTCGCCAAAGTCATCGAGCGCCTGCATGAGACCATGGGAGATGCGCACCGGGAAACGGGCATGCTTGAAGAGCTGGATGATGTTGGGGTATTCCAGCCGTACCTGCTCGAGCTCCTTGTATTTGATCTCGTGAACATCCTCCAGATCGTTGTTCTGCAGGAATTCGTTCATGCAATCGGCGGTCAGGTACCATGTCTTCGGTGTCTTGATGCCGGCCAGGAGTGGCTCCTTGTGCGCGGCCTTGCCCAGGATGTGCGCGGCGAGAAACAGGCCCGTGCTCTTTCCGCCCAGGCGTCCGTTGCTGTCGGCCGGATAGATGATGCGCGTGACCAGGTCGAAGAAGTCGGACACCTCCACGAAGCGCTTCGCGAGGTTGATGAAATCGACGTTGTCGGTGAAGAACCGACGGATGAGCGAGACGCGCAGCCGCATCTCCGTGGCTTGCTCGAGCGAATCATTGTTCTCCGCAGACGATCGGAACCTGAGAATCGCGTCGATGATGGTGCCGAGAGCCGCATTGCCGGAATCGACGGCCTTGATGAGAAAACCAAGCTTGTTCAGCCGAATCCATTTGCGCAGGTTCGAGAGGATTTCGTCGTCGCTGATGTAGCGCTCCGCGATCTCGAACACGCGGTCGCTGGCGGACAAGATGCTTGCGCGCGGCTGTTTGAGGCTGGGGCTGTTGGCCTCCGCCTCCGCTTCGACGTCATGTTCGGCCAGATCGTGCCCGAGCGAATTCAGGACATGGCGCGCTTCCTTGATGCCGCTCCAGAACAGGTAATAGAGCATCTTGCGCGCGACGAACAGGTAGAGCTTTTCGTCGGTGTGCCGCAGCAGATCGACGATGGCCATCCATTCGCGGCTTCGCTTGGTAGCTTGCCCCCCGGAGGCGGCTTCGCGCTCGCGCAGCACGTGTTCCAGCTTGCGGTGTAACACGGTCTGCCCGATGCGGTCGGCGATGGTGCGCAGCAACTTGCGCTCCGTCTCCAAAAAGCAGTCCGCGCCCGGTGCGGATACGGCGCGAACATAGGAGACTTCGATGAATCCCGCGACAGCATCGCCCTCTTTGACGGATACGGTGTCCGTGCACTCCGACGGCACATACCGGGGAGGTTCGTACACCGTATCGCCAAATTTTATCCGGGCCTGACAGTGTTCGGGATACTGCCAGCCCGAGGGGACGGCCTTGATGATGTCACGGAATATGTCGGGCAACGGTCGGGAGGCGTCAGCCAGCAGCTCTTCCACTTGGTAGAGACAGTCCAGCTCCTTCTCCCTTTCGAGCAGGGCCTCGAAACGTACCGTTGCCTCCTTTTCGTCGCTCATGGCCGTCTGAGGAGTCTCTTTCCCGAACGAGCGGACCTAGGGTTTCGTTACGCCCATCCTCGCCGCTTGACGGCTTCCGCCACCCGGCTGATGGCGATCACGTAGGCTGCGTCGCGCATGTAGAGCTTCTTGCGCGTGGCCAGATCGTGAACCGCGGTGAACGCCGCGGTCATCTTGTTGTCCAGCTTGGTCAGAACCTCTTCCTTCTCCCAGAAGTAGTTCATGTTGCACTGGACCTGCTCAAAGTAGCTGCAGGTCACGCCGCCCGCGTTGGTGAGGAAGTCCGGGCACAGGTAGATGCCGCGCTCTTTGATCACCTCGTCGGCCTCGGGGGTCGTGGGACCGTTCGCTCCCTCGGCGATGACCTTGACGGTCTTCGCCATCTTGCGCACGTTGCTGGCATTGATCTGGTTCTCCAGGGCAGCGGGGATGAGAATGTCCACTTCCTGCTCCAGCCAAGCCTCGCCCGGCAGCCTCTCGTATCCGAGCTCCTTCGCGCGCGCCTTGTCGATCCCGCCGAACTTGTCGGCGATCCCGCGCAACTCGGCGATGTCGACGCCGGTCTTCTTGCGGTAGGTGTAGGACGTCTTGTCGGCCTGGTCCCAGCAGGAAATGGCCACGACCTTGCCGCCCATTTGCGCATAAGCCTGCACCGCGTACTGCCCCACGTTGCCAAAGCCCTGCACGCTGGCCGTGGTCTTCTCAGGGGCAAGCCCCAGCGCCTTGAGGGCTTCGCGCAGGACATAGATCACGCCGAATCCGGTCGCTTCCGTGCGGCCGAGAGAGCCGCCCATGCCCACCGGCTTGCCGGTGATGAAACCGGGATAGCGTCCGCCGGAGAGCGTCTCGTACTCGTCAAGCATCCAGAGCATGTGCTGACCGTTGGTCATCACGTCCGGAGCGGGCACGTCGCTGACCGGTCCCACGTTCCTCACGACCTGGCGGATGAAACCACGGCAGATCTGCTCCTGCTCACGGAGGCTCAAGTGGTGCGGATCGCAAATGACGCCGCCTTTGGCGCCGCCGAGCGGAATATCAACCACCGAGCACTTCCAGGTCATCCACATCGACAACGCCCGTACCGTGTCGACGGTCTCCATGGGGTGAAAACGGATACCGCCTTTGGCAGGCCC
>CAZHUY010000178.1:0-12892 GCA_964535465.1 uncultured Myxococcales bacterium | reverse complement strand
TACGTGTCAGCGATGTCCTGGCATCAAAGTGTCAGCGATGTCTTGACCTGTTCAATTCTTTGTCGTATACGGCCACGGCCACGGCCACGGCCACGGCCACGGCCACGGCCACGGCCACGGCCACGACAAGTGCTGGGCAGGAACTAGGCTGGTTTGGGGAAGGAGATAGTGAAGGTGGTTCCTTGACCCGGCTTGCTATCCACTTCGATTTGGCCACCGTGGCGTTCGATGATGCCGTGGACGATGGAGAGGCCTAGGCCTGAGCCCTCGCCTACGTCTTTGGTGGTGAAGAAAGGATCGAAGATCCTGGGCAGGACATCGGGGGGGATGCCGGGGCCGTTGTCGCTGACCACCAGGTGCACGCGGGCCTCGACCTTCTTGGCGCTTACCTTGATGACGCCGCCTTTGCTGCCGATGGCTTGGGCGGCGTTGGTGAGCAGGTTCATCAGCACCTGATCGATCTGGCCGGGATAGCCGCGGATGCGGGCCTGGGGGTCCACGTCCTTTTCCACCTGCACATTGCGCAGCCGGTGCAGCAGCAGACCCAGCGTCTCGTCCACACTGCGGGTCAGGAAGACATCGCGCTCGATGGTCTCGTCGCCGCGGGCGTAGCCGTGCAGCGCTTGCACGATGGTCTTGGTGCGCTCGGCGCCTCGCTTGACCACCGCCAGGATCTCCGTCGCCTCCTCGGCCAGCCGGCCGGCCTCCCCTTGCGGATCCACCGCGCAGATGCGCTTTACCGCCTCGTCCAGCGGACCCAGCGAGTTAATTACCGCGTTGACCGGGTTGTTGATCTCGTGGGCGATCCCCGCCACCAGACGACCCATCGACGCCAGCTTTTCGCTGCGGATCAAGTTGTCCTGCGCCCGCCTCAACTTATCCAGAGCCTCGTGCAGCTCGGCGTTGCGTTGCTCCAGGGCCTCCGTCCTGCGACGGACCTCCCGCTCCAAATCCACATTGATGGACTCCGTCGACCGCAAACGGTCGCGCAGCGAGCGGCGCATCTCCTCGAAGATCACCGACAGCCGCCCCAGCTCGTCGGCCTCGCCCCAGAGGGGCACCGGCCGCGCCAATTGGCCCTTGGACATGTCGCCCGAACGTTCCTCCAGGGCGCGCAGGGGCGCCACCACATCGCGCACCGCCAGGGCCATCAAGCCCAGCGCCAGACCGATGCCGACCAGGAAGGCCAGGGACGAGGTGCCCCCCTGCCCTTCGGTGATGAAGAGCCACACGAACCCGATGCCCAACCCCCAGACCCCGATGAAGTGCAGCGCCAGCTTGAGACGCAGCCCCACCGGCGCGCGAACCTTCTCGGGAGGAAGAGCGTGGCGCGAACCCAGGTGGAGCACCAGCGGGCGCAGCAGCTCTTGCAGCAGACTGCGTTGGTAGAGCACGATCGTCCCGGCCAGCAGAGCGACGGCGATGACCAACGAGACGCGCCGGGCGGGATCGAAGAGCCCGCGCGGCCAGGTCAAGCTCAGCGCCCCGGCCACGCCCAGGCCCGAAGCCTGCAGCGTCGACAGCGTGTAGGGCAGGCGCTGCGCCGCCTGAAAGGCCGCGATGGCGCTGGGCTCGTCGCGCGCCGGCCCCTTGCTGGAACGCGCCCGCAGGGTGGTGTCGAAAAAGTGCTCGATGGGGGCCGCCTGGCGCACGAAGACCCGCCACCACGCGAAGGCCGCCACCGCCACCACCGCCCAGAAAGTGAAGACCCCATGCACCTGGCCCACACCCAGGAAGGCGCGCGCCATGAGCAGCCACAGCCAGCTCCCCAGTCCCAACACCGCGAGGCCCGCACAGGCGAACCAGCCCCGGTAGCCGGACACGAAGGGCGCCACCGGCTGGAGCTGCGGCATGAGCAAGGGGCGAACCTCGCCCGTGATGCGCTGAAGAACGAGCAGACGCGAGGCCGCCACCCCGGCCGCCGCCAGGACGCCCAAGGAGAGGACGGCCCCCGTGGCGATAGCCGGCGCGCCCGAACGGAAAGACAGCAGCGCCGCGGCCGCGGCCAAGGCTGTCCACAGGGCAAAGTGGATGAGCGAGCTTTCGCGCGGAATTTGCGCCAAGACCCGCCCTGCGACCTCGCCGTCATCCTTGACCTTCTCGCCACGTTCGAGCGCGGACAACTGATGCGAAAGGACGCGCACCTGATCCAGCAAACGGAAGAGAGAGGCAAGCCAGGCGGCGAGCAGCACCGTGACCAGGACCTTGGCCCACAACCCGGCATCGGGCAGCGCCCGCACGCTGGCCGCGATGGGCAGCGCGCACACGCCAAACTCGACCACGACCAGCAGCAGCTCGGCCACCCCGATCTTGCGCGCGAGGCGAATACGACCGCCGGCCTGGGCAGGCTGAGACATGCCGGGCATTGTAGACGATGCCGGGCAAAAGCTGGACAAACTCATTTTCCCCCGACACGCTTACAAGTCTTGTGACCTGGGAAACCATTACAAACCTCATCCGCGACGAGTGGGCCATCCTCTCGCTGCTCTTGGTCTGGTCCATCGCGGGGCTGACCATCATCTGCGAACGCATCTACTCGCTGTGGAAGGTCCTGCCCAAGTCCGAGGTGTTCAAGGACCAGGTCATCGAGGCCATCGAGGCCGGGGATCTGCCCAAGGCGAAGGCCCTGTGCGAGACCTCGAAGGATCCCCTGGCCGGCGTCTATGGCCGGGGCTTCAAGGTCTTCGCCAAGACACCGCACAAGACCACGGAGGCGGTCATGTCCCAGCGGACCGTGGCCATCGGCTCATTCAAACGTTACCTGTGGGCCTTGGGCACGGTGGGCTCGTCGGCCCCCTTCGTCGGACTGTTCGGCACCGTGGTCGGCATCCTCAAGGCCTTCCAGTCCATGTCGGTGGCGGGCACCGGCGGTTTCAAGGTCGTCTCGCAAGGCATCGCGGCGGCCCTGGTGGCCACGGCCGCCGGCCTGCTGGTGGCCATCTACGCCATCATCGCCTACAACTACTTCGTCTCGCGCGTGGGGGCCATCGCCGTGGAATACAAGGTCTTCTGCGAGGAGTTCCTGCTGGCCTTGGGCGAGTACGCCAAGAAACACGAGGGCGCGCTGGTCGCGGCCCCTGCCCCGGCCATCGCGGCCAAGACCGCCACCACCGCCTAGGTCCTTCCGCCCATGGGAATGAGCGTTCAGCTTGAGGATTCCAGCGCGGCGGAGAGCGAATCCGACGTCAGCGAGAGCGTGGTCGCCGAGATCAACATCACGCCGCTCACCGACGTCTTCCTGGTTCTGCTCATCATCTTCATGGTCACCTCCACGGCCATCGTCGAATCCGAGATCACCTCGCGCACCGGCGTGAAGGTGGCCTTGCCCAAGGCCAACGCCACCGGCTCGGTCACCAAGAAGCGCACCGACCCCATCCTGACCGTGACCAAGAACAACGAGATCTACTTGTTCTCGAAGAAGGTCGAGCTGGCCAACCTGGAGCAGGAGATCCGCAAGGCCCTGACCGACGTGGATTCAGAAACCCTGCTCCTGCGCGGGGACAAGAACGTCTTCCTGGGCGAGGCGGTCGACCTGATGGCCATCGCCAAGCGGGCTGGCGCCAAGAACATCGCCATCCTGACCCAGAACGATCAGAAGTAGCCCGGGCGCCCGGAACCTCGGAGCCCCCCCGTGGCACAGTCGCCACACGAAGTGCGCTCGCCACGCAGGACCGCCCCACTGGCGATTCCAGGAGTTGGCCAGAACCGGTAGAGTCTTCCTTTGATTACGCCAACTTACACATCGCACCGTGGGATGGCACATGGGCTGCAGTGGCTTGGGTTCGTCCCCGGGCCACAAGGCCAACAAAACTGAAGGAGAATCCCATGAAGCTGACTCGCGTTGTCTTCCTCGCCCTCGCGTTCGCCCTCCCCTCCGTGACCACGAGCATGGCCTCGGCCGCCGAAGAGGCGCCTGCTGCCGCTGCGCCTGCAGCTGACGAGGCCAAGCCGGCCACGGAGAAGAAGGGCAAGAAGGCCAAGAAGGCCAAGAAGGAGAAGAAGGAGAATAAGGAAGAGGCGGCGGGAGAAGCTGCCAAGTAACGACTTCGAATCCAAAGATGCGGGGCGGCTGGAGACAGTCTGGCCGCCCGGTGTCCTGTAAGACCCCCGGCCCATCCGGGGGTTTTTTGTTGGTGGCTGCTATTCTGGGAACCATGATGTCGGGCCAAGGCTAAGCCGTGACCATCCGAACCAAAGTCTGGCTGCTCGTCGCCGTCAGTGTCATCGTGACCACGGGCGCGACCTTCTTTCTGCGCATCTACGCGATGCGCCGCGAACTCATGCGCCAGGCGATGGCCTCGGCCGACGAGATCGCCGACGACATCCGCCAGAACCTGGAACGCCTGGATGCGGAGGCCGAGGATCGCGATCTGGCCATCACCCTGTCGAACTACATCAACCGCTACTCGCGCATTCAGCGTCTGCAGTTGGTGATCGATCGCGAAGGCGCCACCCGCATCAACGCCCAGCGCGGCGATCCGACGGAGATCACCCGCCTGGGTGCCATTCCCCGCGAGCCCATCGTGTGGACGCGCAAATCGGTCGAAGGCGATGACATCCGGGCGGTCACCCGCACCGTCGACCTCAAGGGCCCGTGGACGGCCGAGCTGACCATGAACTGGAGCGTGAGTCAGCTCTTGGAGGTCAACAATGTGGCCGAGCGCTGGTCGCTGCTGTTGGGCCTCCTTCAGCTCGTGATGATCCTCGTCCTGTCCACCATCATCATCGATCGGGTGGTCTTGCGCAGGCTGGAGACCCTGGCCGAGGCCATGCGCGACGTCGAGGCCGGCGACCTGAACCGCCGCGTGCCCATGGACCGCAACGACGAGGTGGGGCGGCTCTCGCACGGCTTCAACCGGATGCTCGGCCAACTCTCCACGGCCAACCGCGAGATCCACGAGTTCAATCAACGGCTGGCTCAGGAGGTCGAGGCGGCCACCCAGGATCTGTCGCGCAAGAACGCCGCGCTTGAACAACTGAACCAGTTGTTGAGCGACATGCGACGAGAAAATGCCTCGAAGGTGCGCCTGGCGGCCCTGGGCCAATTGGCGGCGCAACTGGCCCATGAGATCGGAACGCCCCTGTCGTCGGTCTCGGGCCACCTGCAGCTCGCCCTTTTGCAGAAGGATCTGCCAGGCAACCTGCGCGAACGTCTCGAGGTCTCCACGCGCGAGATCGCGCGCATCGGACGCATCGTGCGCGACTACCTGGATTCGACCCGCTCGCTGGAGGCCGAGCGCAAGCGGGTGTCCCTGCGCCAGGTGCTGACCGAGGCGGTGGAGGTGAGTCGCGGGGAGAGCAAGCGGAACAATCGAGACCTGAGCGTGGAGCTGCCCGAGGACCCGCCGGACTGGGTGACCGATCCGGGTCTGCTGCGCCAGATCGTGATCAACCTGCTGAGCAACGCCCTCGATGCGGTCGAGCAGCACGGCAAGGTCGACCTTGGCGCGCGTGTCGAGGAGCAAGAGGTCTTGATCACGGTGCGCGACACCGGCCCAGGCATCGCACCGGAGGATCTGCGGCGCATCTTCGAACCCTTCTACACCACCAAGGGCCGCGGTAAGGGCACCGGGTTGGGGTTGGCCATCTGCCGAGAGTTGGCCAAGACCCTGGGCGGGGCCATCAACGTGGAGAGCACGCCCGGCCAAGGCTCCGCCTTCACCCTGCGCCTGCCACGAACCACCAGTCTCGAACCGCCGGCCCCGCGGGCCGCGGCCGGAGGAAAAGCATGACCAAGGTTCTCGTCGTCGAAGACGACGCCGTCGCGCGCGATTTGTTGCGCGAAATCCTCAACGCCGAGGGCTTCGAGGTGGAAGCCGTGGATGACGGCGCCCCCGCCGTCGAGCGCGCGGGGACGGAACGCTACGACCTGGTGGTCTCCGACATTCGCATGGAGCGGGTGACCGGCATGGAGGTCCTGCGCGCGTTTTCCGAGAAGGCCCCGGGTACCCCGGTGATTCTCATCACCGCTTTCGGGGACGTCACCGGGGCCATGGAGGCCATAGGCCACGGCGCCTACGACTATGTCTCCAAGCCCTTCAACATCGAGGAGCTGCGCCAGACGGTGGCGCGCGCCCTGGAGAGAAAACGGCTGTCCGCCGAGGCCGGCAGCGGGCCACGTTCCGGAGAGGAGCGCACGCCCGTGGCCGACATCGAGGGCAAGAGCCCGCGCATGCTGGAGGTCTACAAGCTGGTGGCGCGCGTCGCGCCCACCACCGCCACGGTGCTGGTCGTGGGTGAATCGGGAACCGGCAAGGAGTTGGTGGCGCGCGCCATCCACAGCCGCTCCCCCAGGGCGAACAATCCCTTCGTGCCCGTGAACTGCACGGCGCTCTCGGAGTCATTGCTGGAATCCGAGTTGTTCGGCCATGCCCGGGGAGCGTTCACCGGCGCGGTGGGCGCCAAGCGCGGTCTGTTCGAAATGGCCAACGGCGGGACGCTGTTCCTCGATGAGATCGGAGACATGGGGCCGAAGATGCAGGCCCAACTGCTGCGCGTCCTGCAGGATGGCCAGTTGCGCCCGGTGGGTGGCACCGAATCCATCAAGGTGGATGTGCGCCTGGTGTGCGCCACCAACCGCGACCTGGAAGCGGACGTGAAGACCGGCCGGTTCCGCGAGGATCTGTACTTCCGTATCAACGTGGTCACCGTCCGCATGCCCTCGCTGCGCGAGCGCCCGGGTGACATCCCCATCCTGGTACGACACTTCCTGGCCAAGATCGCGCGCCGGGAAAACAAGCCCGAGGCCAGCGTATCGCCCGAGACCATGGATCTCCTGGGCCGCCATGCCTGGCCCGGCAACGTACGCGAACTGGAGAATGCCATCGAACGAGCGGTCGCGGTGGCCAAGGGCAACGTGATCCTGCCATCCGATCTTCCCGTCGAGGTCTACGGAGGCTCGCCCGCCGCGCCCACCGGAATCGTCGATGACCGCCCCACCCTCGCCGAACTGGAGAAACGCTACATCGCCCTCATCCTCACCGAGTGCGGGGGCAACAAGAAGAAGGCCGCGGAGCGCCTGGGCATCGATCGACGCACCTTGTATCGCGCGCTGGAACGCGCCGGGGTCGCGGGGGGCGAGGACGAGGAAGAGGACGCGGGCTAGCGGAGCCGGAGGGGAATATCCGGATCGCGCTAGAGCAGGGCCAGGAAGGCCCTCGCGGCGTGGCTCAGGGTTCGGCCGGCGGGGTAGACCAGGCGAATCTTGCGCTCGGCCTGCAACTCGCTGACCAGGATCTCGCGCAGGACTCCCTGGGCGAGCTCCTCTTCCACGCACATGCGCGGCAGAAAGGACACGCCCTGGTTGCGCTGGACCATCTTGCGAATGGACTCCACGGTCGGCATCTCGACATCACGGTGCAGGGGAACCTTCATGCGCTCGAACTCGCGCAACACCACCTCCTTGTAGGGCGAGACCACGCTGTGGGCGATGAAGGTCTCGGAACCCAGGTCCGCGATGGACACGGACCGACGGCGCGCCAGACGGTGTTGGGGCGAGACCACACAGGCCAGGTGGTCGGTGAAGATGGTGCGCGCCACGAGGCGATCATCTTGCGGATCGTAGCTGATGACCCCCATTTCCAGGTCGCCTTCCAGGATCTCCACCGGAATCTTGCTGGATTGGCTGCGTCGAATCTGCACCTTCACGCGTGGAAACTGTTTGCGATAGCGGGCGATGAGCGGCAGCAGGTACAAGGTCGCTGATTCGTTGGCGCCGATGGACAGGCGCCCCGCGCCCCGATCGCGCAGCTCGGCCAGGGCCACCTCCAGCTCGCCGCGCAGGTTCTCCAAACGTCGGGCGAAATCGAAGACCACCTGGCCGGCATCGGTCAGGCGCAAGTGCCGCCCCGCCCGATCAATCAAGGATTCGCCCACCGCCGCCTCCAGGCGTTGCACCGCCATCGAGACCGCGGGTTGCGTGCGGGAAAGTCGCGCGGCCGCGCGCGAGAAGCTCTTCTCGGCCGCGACCACCCGAAAGATCTCCAGTTTGTGCATATCCATGGTGGAGCCGAGTATAAATCCCACTGATATACGGTGGCATTAGAATCAATTCGCTCGTATGGTGCGATCCCGCTAGATTCGACCTTTCGAAAGGAGCCCTTTCCCTATGAGTGACCGCGTTTCCATCTTCGACACCACCCTACGCGACGGCGAGCAGTCCTGTGGCTGCAGCATGACCGTGGCCGAGAAGCTGCGCATGGCGCGCAAGCTGGTCGAGTTGAACGTCGACGTGATGGAGGCCGGATTCCCCATGGCTTCCGAGGGCGATTTCGAGGCGGTGAACCTCATCGGACAGGAGCTCGGCAACGTCACGGTGGCCGCCCTGGCCCGCTGCCATGCCGGCGACATCGAGCGCGCGGCCAAGGCCCTGGAGAAGGCCAAGCGCCCGCGCATCCACACCTTCATCGCCACCAGTCCCATTCACCTGCAGCATAAGCTGAAGATGACCGAGGAACGAGCCTTGGAGATCGCCGTCAAGTCGATCCAACTGGCTCGGCGCTACGTCGACGAGGTGGAATTCTCGGCGGAGGACGCCACGCGCACCTCGGTCGACAGCCTCATCAAGTTCTCCAAGGCGGTGGTCGAGGCCGGCGCCCGCATCGTCAATCTGCCCGACACGGTCGGATACTCCATTCCCGCCGAATACGGTCAACTGGTCGGCCAGGTGGTCCAGGCCCTGGCGGGCAAGGCCGTGGTCAGCGTGCATTGCCACAACGACCTCGGGCTTGCGACCGCCAATTCCATCGCGGCCATCCAGGCGGGCGTGCGCCAGGTCGAATGCACCATCAACGGCATCGGCGAGCGCGCCGGCAACTGCTCGCTCGAAGAGCTGGTCATGGCGCTCACCGTGCGCAAGGACGTGCTGCCCTTCGCCACCGGGATCGTGACCCCACAGCTCTTCCCCGCCAGCCAGTTGTTGACCGAGATCATCGGGGTCGGGGTCCAGCCCAACAAGGCCATCGTGGGCCGCAACGCCTTTGCTCACGAGGCCGGAATCCATCAAGACGGCTTCCTCAAGGAACGCACGACCTACGAGATCATGGATCCACGCAGCGTAGGCGTACCCTCCAGCCAGTTGGTGGTGGGCAAACACAGCGGCCGCCACGCGGTGGCCGATCGATGTCGCCACCTAGGATTCGAACTCAACGCCCAACAACTGGAGATGGTCTACCACCGCGTGATCTCCGGGTGTGACCACAAGAAGTGGCTTTCCGACGAGGAGATCGCCGAGATCGCCCGTTCGATCGGTTAGTTCACCTGCACGAGGACGTTGTCGATATACGCCCCATCGGCGTGCATGAAGCTGTAGAGGCTTGGGTTGAGGCGGAAGCGAATCTGGAGCTCCGTGCCCCCAAAGCCCCCCCCCAGCGTGATGTTGTGCTTGCGGATCCCATTCCCCAGATCGCCTGACAGATTCGCGGCCGCGGTCCATCCGCCATACCCGCCGGTGGAGTACTCGACCCTCAGGTAGTCGCCCGCCGCCATCTCGCCGGACAGCCAGTAGCTCAGGCTGACTGAACTGACACCGCTGATGTCGATGGGGATGCTGGTGGCCGAGGTGGAGGTGGCGCCGTAATCGCCCGCGGGGCTATCGGTCAGACTGTGGGTCGGGCTGGCAGAGGCTGAGGTGGTCAGGCCCCACGTTCCGGCCAGCGTCCATTGCGTGGTATCGGATTCGAAGGTGTCCGAGAACAGCACATTGGCGGTGGTGAAGGTCGAGCTGAAGGCGGTGGCCATGGTGTTGCCGGCGGTGTCTTCCACGCCCGACACGGTAACCGTGTAGACCGTCTGCTTGGTCAGATGCGCCGAAGGGGTGAAGACCGCCTGTCGGGTGGCGCTGTCGTATTCCACGCTGCCTTCGACCGGTGTGGTGCCTGCCGTGAGTTGAACGCTGCCGATCACGCTGGCGGGCTTGACGGCTTCGTTGAAGGTCACGGTCACGGCGCCTCCGACCGAGACCTTGGTGGCCCCGGCGGCGGGCGAGACCGAGGTCACGGTGGGCGGGGTGGTGTCGGCCGCGCTACCGGTGCTGAAGCTCCAGCTGACGGCGGTCGCCACATTGCCCACGATATCCTGAATCCCCGTGGTCCTGACCGTGTAGTTGGTCATGGCTTTGAACGCCGTGCTGGGCACGAAGGTGACGGTCAGGGTCTCTGGATCGTAGGTCACCGTGCCTGGCACGGCCGTCTGGCCACTCGATACCGCGAACGAGGTCGCGTTGACCGTGGTCGGGTCCAACGCCTCACTCCACACCGCGGACACGGCGACATTGGTGGGCACGCCACTGGCGCTGGTGGCCGGGCTGCGGCTCTCGATGGTCGGGCGGGTGGTGTCGGCCTTGCCCGAGATGGTGTAGTTCACGACCACGTCTTCGGCCAAACGCTGAGGCCGAACCGCATCGTTGGACAGGATTCCGTTTTCCTTACCCGTCAGGACCAGGGTGTAGTCGCCGACGGCCGCGCTGTACTTGGCCCCCTTGGGGGTGATGGTCAGGATGCGCGACACGGCGTCGTAGGCGAAGCTGAAATCCGCGGCCGCGCCACTGTCCTTCTCACGCAGGTTGATGGTGGAACGGGACAGCGACGACTCCAACACCGCGGCACCAAACTGCACGAAGAGAGGGGCATTGCGCGGATAGTCGGTTGCGCCGTCGGCCGGCGTGGTGCTGACGGGAAGGTTGACCCAAACCGTCGCGCTGTCGGTCGCGATGCACCCCTCGGGGCTGGTGGCGGTCACGGTGTACATGGTCGAGAGGCTCGGCCCGACCGTAGGTTGGGCCTCGGTGGCGCTGGAGAGCGAACAGGTCGGTCGATCGCACGCCCAGGCGTAGGTGTATCCGGTCTGGGCCGCCGTCCCGATCTGAATGGATTCGCCCGGATTGACGGCGACGTCCTGGACTCCGGCATCGGCCGTGGGACTGGGCACGGTGACCTCGACCACATCGGACGCGCTGGCGCCCAGCGAGTCGGTGACCGCGAGCTTGAACGTGGTGGTGGCGTCCGGGCTGACCGTGGTTTGCGCTGAAGTCGGGCTGGCTATGCAATCCGAGCACGCCGGCGTGGCGGTCCAGAGATAGACGTAGGGAGGCGTTCCGCCCTGGGCGGGCGCACCCAGCGTGGTCGGGAAGCCGGCACACACCCTCACATCCGCGCCCGCATTGATGGTCAGACTCGCCGGAGCGGCGTCCGGCTGGGAGTCCTTGGCCACGTCGAGAGCATAGTCTGGGTTTGCCACGGCGTCCGCGCGTGCGTCGATCGTCTGCACGCTATCCACGCTCTTGCCGCCGTCCTGCCCGCCGGTTCCTCCCTTCCCGCCGGTTCCTCCCGTCCCGCCGATCCTGGTGTCGCTCGAAGGGTTGACCACGCGATCGCTCGCTGGCCCATCCGTCCTGGTGGGGGCATTCGCCCCGTCGGCTTCGCCGTCCGGAGCGGCCAGGGCACGCCAGTCAGGGGACAGATCCCTGCCAGCATCTTGGTAGCCAGGAGGGGGAGAGGTGAGGTCGCTGCATCCACCCAGAAGAACTCCCAGCACCAGCGGGGCAACCGCGACCCCCGAACCAGGAAATCGCGCAGTTCGCATAGCTATAGATGGTAGTTAACAATACAAGTCAGGTCAAACGAGTTCTCTGGAAACAACAAACAACGCGGGACCTTCCACACCCATTGCAATCGCGACGCGGGCGAGACAGTCTGCTCCCGATCAGCCAATGCCCATACTCCAACTCATCGGTGCTCCCGCCTTCACCCCGGCCCGTCTGGCCAAACGCCTGGCCAAGGTCCGCGCCGGAAACCCTGGAATTTCCGCGCTTGCCGCGCGATTTGTGCACTTTGTCGAATGGCAGACGCCGCTCCTCGATGCGCAGCAAAAGGTGCTGGAGCGCATCCTCCGTTATGGCCCTCGGAGCCAAGCCTCTGACGTTGATGGTCTGCGCCTTTGGGTGGTTCCACGCATCGGTACCATTTCACCATGGTCGTCCAAAGCCACGGACGTGGCGCACAACTGCGGACTTGAAGGCATACGGCGCATCGAGCGCGGCATTGCCTACACGGTGGCCGGCAGCGTGACCGATCAGGCGGCGCTGCAGGCGGCGTTGCACGACCGCATGACTGAATCGGTGCTGACCAGCGCCGAGCAGGCCGAGCGGCTGTTTGTCCATGCCCAGCCCAAGCCCCTGACCACGGTGGACGTGCTCGCGGGCGGCCGTCGCGCCATCGAAGAGGCCAACACCGCCTTGGGGTTGGCCCTGGCCTCAGACGAAATCGATTACCTGGTGGAGAGCTTCCGCGGCCTGGGGCGCAACCCCACCGACGTCGAGCTGATGATGTTCGCGCAGGCCAACAGCGAGCACTGCCGGCACAAGATCTTCAACGCAGACTTCGTGGTCGACGGCGAGAAGCAGCCGCATTCGCTGTTCAAGATGATCCGCCGCAGCAGCGAGGCCAGTCCGGAGGGCGTGCTGTCGGCCTACCAGGACAACGCGGCCGTGATGGAAGGCCCGGTGGCCGGGCGCTTCTTCCCCGACCCCACCAGCGCCGTCTACGGATTCCACCGCGAGCCGGTGGGCATCTTGATGAAGGTCGAGACCCACAACCACCCGACCGCCATCTCGCCCCACCCGGGCGCGGCCACCGGCTCGGGCGGTGAGATCCGCGACGAAGGCGCCGTGGGCCGAGGGTCCAAGCCCAAGGCCGGGCTCGCCGGCTTCTCGGTCTCCAACCTGCGCCTGCCGGGCGCCGTGCAGCCCTGGGAGCAGGACTTCGGCAAACCCAGCCGCATCGTCTCGGCCCTGGACATCATGTTGGACGGGCCCATCGGGGCCGCAGCCTTCAACAATGAATTCGGCCGCCCCAACCTGACCGGCTACTTCCGTGCCTTCGAGCTGGCTACCCCG
>CAZHUY010000177.1:0-12921 GCA_964535465.1 uncultured Myxococcales bacterium | reverse complement strand
CGGTAGCCGTGCGGGGTCCACAAGCGCCGGCGGTCGTTCGGACACCGCCGGGGCGACTGGCTCGGGCGGGGCGACCGGTGGCTCGACGTCCACCACGCCTGACACCGGGCCATCGTCAGATCCCGACCCATCGCCCGGCTGCAGCGCCACGCCGGTCACGACCTCCCCATGCCCAGCCTCAGGCGCGGCTTGCACCATCGACGTCAAGGGGACCAAGCGGGAGTACTACCTGGAACTGCCCAAGGGTTACGACGGCAAGAAGCCTGCTCCGGTCGTGTGGCAGTACCACCCCTGGGGCGGCACGGGCAAAGGTGGCATGACCATGTACAGCCTCAACTCGAGGCTCACCGAGGTCATCTTCGTGAGCCCCCATGGGACCGGCAGCCCCATCGGCTTCCCCAACACGAACGGGATGGACGAGGACATGACCCGCGCCGTTAATGCCGAGATCGAGGCCAAGTTTTGCACCGACAAGTCGCGCTACTTCGCCACCGGGTTCAGCTACGGCGGCTCGATGTCCTTCACCGCGGCCTGCAACATGAGCGACATCTTCCGGGGCATCGGGGCACAGGCTGGTTCCACGGTCAGCGGAGCCACTTGTGCCAGAAAGACGCCCGCGCGTAAGGTGGCCATATGGGCGACCCACGGCGACGCGGACACCACGTTGCCCATCAAGAACACGACGCCAATGATCGAGGCCTTGGTGAAGAACAACGGTTGCTCGAGCACGACCAAACCCGTTGATCCTTCTCCCTGCGTCGCCTACGAGGGCTGCGACGAAGGCTACCCGGTCGTCTGGTGTATCAGGCCAGGCGATGGGCACGCCATGGCCAGCACCGCCCCCGATGCCATCACGAAGTTCTTCAGGCAGTTCTTCTAGGGACGGCAAACAGAACGAGCTGAAGCAAGCCGGCGAACGGGTGAACCGTTCGCCGGTTCTGCGTTTAGGCGCCCACGCGCAAGATGGCCGCTGACTCGCCCAGCTTCTTGCCCTGCGGGTCGACGACGAACAGCTTGTAGCTTCCCGCCGTGGTGGGCACCGCGATGGACGTCGCCGTTCCCGCCGCCTTGGTCATGTTGGCCCCCTCGCTGAAGCTCGAGGTGCCGGTCGGAGCGAACCACACGCTGTTGGCGGCGTCGCCGCTGCTCCTGATGGTGAGCGTGGCGGTGCCCTTGGGTGCGGCGCAACTGGCCGGGAACACGAAGTCCGGGACCGAGGTCACCGCGGTTGGCATGATGCTGCGGTACTTGTCCTCGATGCCCGACTTGACGGCATAGCCATACTGCGTGAGCGGCCACACGGCGTCGGCGACCACCACCGGCGTGTCGATGGTGCTGGCCGGTGGGTTCTTGCCCATCTTGTTGACCGTGGCGTAGGTCCTCAGGATGGTCAGGTCGTGTTTGTCGCCGAAGTCCTCGCAGTTGATGGTGTAGGTGACGCCCCTGTCGATATCGAGGACGTTGTCGTTCTCGGTGATGTACGCGCTGCCCTCGTCGTTGTGCAGGCCGTAGGTGGGACCGGTGGAGTTGTTCGGGATGCCCCTGACGTAGTTCTCGTTGATCAGGGTTTGCTTCATCTGGCCCAGGGTGTAGACGGCGCCGCTGTCATGCAAGCGGGTCATCATGTTGATGAACCGGTTGTTGTTGATCACGTTGTTCTTGCAGGTGGTGGAATCCTTGAAGTTCTTCCATCCCCAACCCAGGTTGATGCCGTTGTAGGCGACCGACTGGACATGGTTGTGGCTGAAATTCAGCGTGTCCACGAAGAACGCCGTCACGCCCGCGTGTGAACCGAACCCCCGCTGCGTGCCCACCAGGTACACGACGTTGTTGTTGACCGTGACCTTGGTGCAAATACCTTCCACGCCCTTGGCGTAGCGGGCGTGGGTTCCGCCGTCGCCCACGAACACGTGCTGCGGGTGCCCGATGGTGATGCCGCTGCCCGCGATGTCGGTGACGAAGTTGCCGATGATGTTGGAGTTCACCACGTCGTTGATCATCGAGATGCCGTCGTTGCCGCTGTGCTTGACCACGTTGCCCACGATGTCGATGGCATCGGCGTTGTTCACCATGATGACCGAGGGCAGGGTGTCGAGGATCTCGTAGCGCCAGTCGTGGATGCTCTTGCCCTTGCCGTAGGCGATGTAAATGGTGGCGCCCTGCACGCTCGCCTTGCCGTACGAGTTCTCGACCTTGTACAGGCTGTACTCTGTGTTGGCGAAGGTGAGGTCCTGGAAGGTGATGTTCTTGACCCGGCTGGTGTTCGAAGCCCCGGCGATGTCGATCAGGGTCTCCGCCACCGGCGCCTCCACATTCGCCGTCTCCATGTTCTCACCCGAGCGCGGGTAGTAGTAGAGCATCCCCTCGGTCTTGTCGAAGTAGAACAGCCCGGGCTGGGTCAGCCAGGCGAACACGTTGAACACGTAGTGTGAGCCCGAGGGCGAGAAGTTGGCGTTCGAATCGGGCAACTGGGCGATGGCGCCGTAGGGTTGCTGCAACATCAGGCTGCGGTTGCCGCCGGAGGTGACCACGTCCCTCACGCACACGATGTTTTCGTTCCACAGGGTCTGGTTGACGATCTCCAGATCATCCTTGTTGCTGGTGATCTCCGGGATGTCCGAGGTGTTGTAGTTGACCCCGTCGGAGCCGCTGCCGCCCGCCCACGCCCAGGCGCCCTGTCCGGCGGTGGCGCTGAAGGTCCCGGTGCCGCCCTTGGCGGTCACGTTCTTGCTGGTCATGTTGGCGCGCACGTCGTTCACATACAGGTTGCGCAGCTTGGTCTTGCGGTCGAGCGTGGCCTTGTAGACGCCGCCCGTGTGCGCGGTCCAACCGGTGACCTTCTGGGCGCCGTTGATGACGGCCTTCTCGCCCGGATAGCCCTGGTAGTAGATACGGAACTGGCCCGAGCCCGAGTCCTTGACCTCGAAGGTGATGGGGCTGGTGATGCGGTGGTCACCGCCGCGCAGATAGACGTGGATGTCGCCGGTCATGCTGCCGTTGATGGTGCGCACCACATCGCGGGCCTTGGCGATGGTCTGGAAGGGCTTGGCCACCGAGCCGTCGTTGCTGTCGCTGCCATCGGGAGCCACGTAGTAGCAGGCCTGGGCCTGCGGCTTGGGGCACACGTCGGTGGCGCCTCCGGCGCCGGTCGAGCCGCCGGCCGCGCTGGCGCCGCCGGTCCCGCTGCCCGTGCTTCCGCCCTTCGAGGTCCCGCCGCCCGGGTTGTTGCCGGTGCCGCCGGTCCCTCCAGCCTTCGAGCCGCCCACCGTGCCCCCGCCCGTGCCTCCCTTGCCGCCCGCGGAAGAGCCCCCCGAGCGTCCAGCCGAGCCACCGTTTCCTCCGCCCGCTGTCCCCGCCGAGGCGCTGGAACTCTTCCCACCTGAGCCGGAAGCGCCCGCCGCGCTCTCGCTCTTGCTCCCACTTGCGCCCGCGCCGCCGGCCGAGCCACGGGAACCGCCCGCGCTCGTTGTGGCGCCAGCCGTCCCGCTGCTCCCTCCGGTGGTCTGGGACTCGGTCCCGTTCTCCGACGAGCAGGCCGCAAACAACAGCCCGAGGACCATGCAGCTTAGTTTCTTGGGGAGAGCGTGTGTCATAAGGGGCGAACCTCCGAAGCGCGTCATCGCGTGTAGTGCCTGGGTGAAACCGTCGATGATCAGGTAGACAAGTGGTTTCCGAGATTTCGGTTCACCATTTGGCCGATGCGACGAGCGACCCGAGTGCTGCCACCCGGATCCCGGAACGCAGATTTCTGACCCAAACTCTCCCTATCGGAGCCACCTACAAAGGACGTGCTTCACAGCAACCGCATGCAAGGCCCTTGCGCTCCTTGTTTGCCTTGACCAGGATGATGTCATGCCTCGAGTAGCAACACGCCTTCTACCGATTGTTCTTCTCCTCGCGTCTTGTGGCGGTTCAGATGGCAAAGCGTCAGGTGAAAACGACGCTGGTAATGGGGGGGCCGGCGGGAGTGTTCCCAACGTGTCCACCGGCGGAGCAGTCGCCGGGGCCAGCGATGTCTCGAGCGGTGGTTCGGTGGACTCCGGCGGCGCCCCGGCGACCACCACGCCCGTTGCGGGCGCGGTCGCTTCGGGTGGTCAGAAGAGCGGCGGCGCAGCGACGAAAGGCGGGACTTCTTCGCTCGGAGGCGCGGTGGGCGGCGCACTGCAGAGTGGCGGCACCGTGGGGCACAAGGGCGGGACTCTTTCCGGGGGCACAGTGGGTTCGGATAGCCAACAGACGGGTACGGCCAAGGGCGGGAGCGGAGGCAAGGCCACCTCTTCCGGTGGCACGACCGGAGAGGGTGGCACACGGGTGCCCGGCACGGCCAAGCAGGGGGAGCGCTTCCCCTTCCCGCAGAACGTGAAGTATCCGTTCGGGGTGCAGTCGGCCAACGTGACCAACGAGTTCGTCAAGAACTGGTACGAGAACTGGAAGTCCAAGCGTCTGGTCGCTTGCAACGGCAATCTGATGCCCTCGGCTGACTCGACTTCGGGGTCCAAGGTCGAGGCGCAAGGGTTCGCCATGGTCGCCGTGGCCTACATGGGGGACAAGGACGTCTTCGACAAGCTCTACAACTTCTACAAATCCAAGACCAGCAGCGGGAGCTGCGGGCTGTCGGGCTGGCAGACCAACTGCAGTGGGGTGCAAGACGCGGGCGCGGCCACCGACGGGGACGTCGATGTGGCCTCGGGGTTGGTGGTAGCCCACTGGCAATGGCCGGATGCCGGCTACGACGAAAAGGCCAAGACGCTCATCACCAACCTGCGCAAGGTGATCCTCGAGTGCAGCGGCAAGTGGACCCTGTACCCGGGGTGCTCGGGCGGCAGGCCCTGGGGTGGCTGCAACGAAACCGACATCTCCTACTACTCGCCCGCGTTCTTCAGATACTTCGCCAAGATCAGCGGCGACACGGCCTGGTCCAAGATGGCCGACGACACCCAGAAGATCCGCGATGCGGCGGCCAACAGCAGCACCGGGCTGGTGCCGGATTGGCAATCGGTCAGCGGCACCGCCGGTTCGGGAAGCCGGGCTGGCAACTATGGCTTCGACGCCATCCGCGCGCCCTACAAGCAATGCCTCGACTACCTCTGGCACGGCACCGCCGAAGCTGGCGCTTGGTGCAAGAAGCTCTCGACCTGGGCTTATGGCGTCGGCGTTACCAAGCTCACCGACGGCTACCAGCTCAACGGTACGCAATCGAGCCGGAACCACAACATGGCCGCGGTGGGGAGTTTTACCATCGCCGCCATGGCCAACACGCAAGAGATCGCCGACGAATTCGTCGCCGAGTCGGTGAAGTTGCGGGACGACTACTGGTACAGCAGCTACCTCGGAAACCTCTACCTGCTGGCCATGTCGGGGAACATGTGGACCCCCGAGATGCTCGGGGCCGAGTAGTCCGGACGGACCGGAGCGCCCTTCACTCGATGCCGTAGGCGCGCAGTTTGTCGTACAGCGTGCGCAGGCCGATGCCCAGGCGGGCGGCGGCCTGCTTGCGGTTGCCGCCGGTGGCGGCCAGGGCCCGGCGGATCGCTTGTTGCTCCAGATCCTCCAGAGTTCCATCAGCGGCGGCGGGCTCGGCGGGTGACGTGATCGAGGGCAACCCGAGTACCAACAGGTCTTTGGTAATGGTGTGGCCGTCGGCCAGGATGGCGGCGCGTTCGAGCACGTTGGCCAGCTCGCGCACGTTGCCCGGCCAGGTGTAACGGACCAGCGCGGCCTGGGCGGCATCGTCGAGTTGGAACGACGGCCGGCCAAGCTGGCGGGCGATGCGGGCCAACAGGTGCTGGGCCAGCGGCACCACGTCCCCCAGGCGTTCGCGCAGGGGGGGCAGGCGAAGCGGGAACACGGCCAGTCGGTGATACAAGTCCTCGCGAAAGCGCCCGGCCCGCATCTCCTCACCCAGATCGCGGTTGGTCGCGGCGACGATGCGCACGTCGACCTCGATGGTGCGCGTGCCGCCCACGCGTTCGAAGCGTTGTTCTTGCAGCACGCGCAGCAACTTGGCCTGGAGCTGTGGTTTGATCTCCGCCACCTCGTCCAGGAACAGCGTGCCGCCGTCGGCCAGCTCGAAGCGCCCGCGCCTGACCGCGGTGGCGCCGGTGAAGGCTCCCTTCTCGTGGCCGAACATCTCGCTTTCCAGCAGCGTCTCCGAGAGCGCCGCGCAGTTCACCGCGATGAAGGGCCCGGCACTCCGTCGGCTCTCGCGGTGCACGGTCTGCGCCGTGACCTCCTTGCCCGTCCCGCTCTCGCCCAGCAGCAACACCGTGGCGTCGGTGATCGCCACCTTCCTGAGCTGCGCCAGCATGGCCAGCATGGCCGCGTCTTGCCCCACCAGGCGTTGGGCCTCGTCGTCCCCCGCGGGCTGCAGCCGCTGTTGCCCTTCGCGCAAGCGACGTCGCTCCAGGGCTCGGCTGGCCATCAGGCGCAGCTCGTCGGGACCGGACAGGGGCTTGCCCAGGTAGTCGAAGGCCCCGAGCTTCATGGCCTCCACCGCGCTCTCGACCGTGCCGTGCGCGGTCAGCACGATGACCTCCATCTCGGGTTGCTCGGCCCGCACCTTGCGCAACAAGGTCATGCCGTCCATGCGCGGCATCTTCAGATCGGTCAGCATCAGGTGGAACGATTCGCGCTCGAGCAGGCGGGCCGCGGCCTCTCCGTCGGGCGCCTGGGTGACGCGCAGACCTTCACCCTCCAGGACCTCGCTGATGAAGCTGCGGATCCCCTCCTCGTCGTCGACGATAAGAACGCGTTCCATGTTACTTGCTCCCGGGCGTGCTGACCGGGCAAGCATACCCGAGCGAGGCCGCGCCGGGTAAGGGGCAAGGGCCTGGAGGCCATCACGCGTGCACGTGATGGCGCCCCGCTGTGTGTGACACCGATCCGCGTTCGCGCTCTAGAACTTCTCGAAGAACTTCCAGACCTCGGCGGGTCCCCAGGAGTTGTTGGCCGAGCCGCTGTCCGGGAACGGCGTGTGTCCGCCATTGAAGGAGCAGAACATCGTGTCGTAGCCAGTCTTGCAGCCCGTGGCGGCGGTGCAGACGTGAGAACCAGAGGCTCGCGCGGGACTGAACGCGCCGCAACCGTTGGCCGTGGCCCAGTTCTTGGCCAGATTGACGCCTCCGTCATAGCCGAGCACGTTGTCGCCGGTTCCGTGCGACTCGTAGAAGGCCACCGGATTGCTGGTGCTGGGCTTGCAGCTCCCGCTCATCTGGGCGCCCGAGTAGATGGCGATGGCTCGAACCCCCCAGTTGGCGGATGTTCCGCCCAGCGGTCTCTGGCACCCGATCTCGTACGACATGCTCGCCCCGTAGCTCCAGCCCGTCGCATAGATGTGATTCATGTCGACGCAGAAGTTCTCGGTGACCTCCTTGACGACGGCATCCATCAGGGGAATGTTGCCATTCGGCCATCCGCACATCGAGTCGCCAACCGAGGTCGCAGAACAGGGTTGGCCATTCTTCTCGCCGTTGGGGGCCGCGAAGATCACGGTGTTGTTCGACAGGGGGAGCAAGCCATAGTACTTCCAGTCGTACATGGTCTTGTCGTTGCTGTCGCGCGCGTGGAGGGCGAGCATGAACTTGTAGGGCTTGTCCTTGTCGTAGTTGGTCGGTATCTGCAGGATGTAGCGGCGGTTCTTGCCACCCACCGTGATCGGGATTGGATTGCCCTTGTTGAAGTCGGTGATGGTGGACGTCTTCCCGCAACCGGGGCTCTTGCCGTCAGGGCTGATGGTGCCGGTACCGCCCCCCGTGCTGCCTCCGCTACTGGCAGTCGTGTTGCCTCCGCGTCCGCCGGTTCCGCCGCGGCCCCCGGTTGCGCCGGTCGTGCCGCCTTCCGAACCGGCCTTGCCACCGGCTTGGCCGCCGCTGTTGCCGGCCTTGCCACCGGCTTGGCCACCGCCGCTGCCGGCCTTGCCACCGGCTTGGCCGCCGCTGCTGCCGGCCTTGCCACCTGCCTGGCTGCTGCTCTCGGTCTTACCGCCCGTTTCACTGCTCTCGCTCGTCTTGACGCCTCCGCTTCCTCCCGATCCGTCGCCATCCGAACCGCTGCTGCCCCCTTCGCTGGCCGTCGAGGTGCCCGAGCCCTGACCGCCCGAGCCGCCTGAGCCCTCGGTACTTCCGCCCCCGTCATCGCTGCTGCAACCCGAACCGAGGGCCAGGCAAAGGGCCAGTCCGCTCATCGTGGCTGGCAGCCAAGCCAGGCGATGGTGAGAGCAACGAGAACTCGAGGAGCCACTTCTTTGCAGCATGACGGCCTTTCCTCCGGTCAGAGTGACCGACGCAATCTGTTTACACAAACCAGCCATTCCCAGCACAACAAGACAACTTTTAGCCACACTCTCGTGTGAGACACAAGCCTAACCAACGCCTCGATGGTCTGGAGTCTGGTCGGTAGATTTGGCCAAGCGTGGACAGGTTTCTCGGATCGCGTCCAATGAGTGCTGCGAGGCAGACCAGAAGGCTTCCGGTTCAACCTTCGGGCGTCTTCTGTCTGGGCAGGCACACGCGGAAGATGGCGCCGCTCTCCGCGTGGTTTTGGGCGCTGAGTTGACCGCCGTGGCCTTCGACGATCCGTCGCGCCAGGGCCAGGCCCAGGCCGGTGCCCTTGGTCTTGCGGGTGAAGAACGGCTCGAAGACGCGTTCTTCCTCGCCGGACGGCAGGCCCTCGCCGCGATCCCGCACTTCGAAGCACAGCGTCTGCTCGTCGCGCAGCGAGACGGTCAGCTCGACCGTCTCGTCGTCGGGCGAGGCTTCGATCGCGTTGCGCAGGAGATTGGTCAGGACCTCCTCCATGCGCGTCCGATCCAGCGGCCATGGTCGGGGCTCGCCCTTCACCTTGACCTGGATGTTGGGGGAACCGACCGCGACGGCGGCGGACCTGGCCAGGGCCACGGGGTCCTCCAGGGTGGGCTCGACGGTGCCGGTGCGCGCGAACTCGAGGATCTGGCGCGACAGCTTCTCCAGTCGCACGGTCTCGCGCAGAATGGTCTCGGCGCCGCGGCGGCCCGGGTGATCGGCGGCCAACTTCTCCAGCAAGAGCTGGCAGTGGCCCTTGAGCGAGGTCAGCGGATTGCGCAGCTCGTGCCCCAGCACGGCCGACATTTCGCCCAAGGCCTTGAGCTGGCGATCGCGCGCGAGTTGGGCCTGGGCCAGCTCGCCCTTTCGCGAGAGTCGCCAAAACACGGCAGTCAGCCCCAACAGCAGGGCCGCCGCGAACAGGTTGGTGCGCAAGGTCCAGCGGGCGCGTTCCACCAGCTCGCGCGCCCCTTCGGAATCGAATTCCATGACCAGCCGTTGCCCCTCCTCCCAGCGTCGCGGACCTCGCCACCGGCCCGGCCGCCCCGGGCCCTCGAAGGGAACCTCCAGGCGAACCCGATAGCCCTCGCGGGCGATCTGGAGACGTGGTTCCTCCGGTCGCTGCCCCGACCAGATCGAAGGAGCGGCCGCATCACCCACCGAAGCCACCACGCTGCCGTCGGGATTCACCACCGCGAGATGGCGCACGCCTTCGTTCTTCAACTCATCCAGCGCGTCCCGCAGCTCCTCGCCGCCTAGGCCTCCCACCATGCGCAACGCGCGCCTGGCCGTCCGGATGGTCCCCATGGCGTGCGAGCGGGCCAGCGATTGGGCTGCGGAATGGGACGATGTGTAGCCCCAGAAGCCGGTGATCAGCAGCCCCGCCGCCATGGTGGTCGCGGTCAGCAAGAGAGCCCAGCGAGTTTGTCGTGGCGAAAGACGCATGGTGTGCCGTGCATGATCGTGCAAAGGGCCGTCCACCGCAATCGATGGACGGCCCTCGCGTTGGTTGACTATCGACGACCCATCGGACGGGGTCCGGGCGCGCGGACCGACACGACGGGGGCGGGCTGGCTGGCCCAGATCCGGCCGACGGGGGCGGGGCGGTTGGTCCACACCGGGGCCGGGAAGGGCCGCGGCGGCATCGAGCAGCGGTCCATGGCGATCCGTTGCCTGGGGCCTAGCGTGGAGCGGACCTGCATCTCGTAGGTGGCCCAGATGCCCTGCTCATGAGCGCGCAGGCTGCGCAGCTCGGACTGTCTCTGGGCGATGGCGATCTGGTTGTGCCGTGACCTCAGCGTGAGGTAGCGCAGCTCGGCCTCGGTGCGGTCGATCTGCATGCGTACCCAGCGCGACTCCTGGAAGGCGTTGGCGCGGAAGCGCTCGATCTGTCGCTGCTGCTGGAAGGTGACCGCCGCCGATGCCAGGCACTGTTCCGACCTGAGGTTGTGCGGTCCCTGGGCCAAGGCCTCGCTGGAAAAGCCGACCAGGGCCAAGCTCGCGATGCCGATGATGCTCAGTGTGGTCTTCATTTTGTCCTCCGTTGTTCCGTGAAGTCCTTGCTCTTGACTCTTTCTTTAGCAAGGAGCGTGCCGTTGCCTTCGATGGGAGGAAAATGCTGAAAACTCAACTAGTTATGGGGCAAGGGGGGCCTGCGAGGCGGGTCGAGGCCGCGGGCGCTGCAGAAGCCGCACACGACGCGTGCGGAATCCGCAGTCGCCAGGTCGTGGCAAGCCGAGAACGCATGAAGGGCCGACCCTGCGGCCGGCCCTGGCCAGGCGGCGAACGCAAAAAAGCCAAAGGGCCGACCCTGCGGCCGGCCCTTGGGGGAGGCAAAGCTAAGGTGAATTACTTGGCCTGCATGGGGCAATCCGGGCAGGAGAATCCGCCTGGACCGAAACCAGCGCCACGCGGTCCACCGCGCTTGAACCATCGGTCATGACCACGACCCATCCCCGGGCCCTGCCACTCCGCCCACTTGATTCGCTGCTCGGGGGTCAACACGGCGTGGACCTGGAATCTGAAGTCGGTCCAAATCGCCTGCTGCTGGGAACGAAGCGCATCGAGCTCGGCCTGCTTGGCTTCGATGGCTTTCCTATCCGGCTGATCCACCCGCCATAGGTTGCGCAGCACATCCCGTTTTTGCTCCATCTGGACGCGCAGGGGCTCTGATTGCTTGGCGGCTGCGTCGCGAAGCTGGTCGATCTGCTGTTGCTGTTGAGGCGTCAGATTCAGGGCGGCCATTCGCTTTCCGTGTCCGCCAAACCCAGGGCCTCGACCTTGCGCCATGGCCTCGCCAGAGAGTCCGGCCATGGTCAGGGTGACGATTCCGATGATGCCGAGTGCGTTCTTCATGATGTCCTCCGTTTCGTTCCCAAGACTCAGCAAGCGGCGTGCCGAACCTCGGGCGAGCGCAAGTCGCTGAAATCACGACACGCGAGACGGAGCCATCCAGGCGGGTGTGCGGGAACCGCAGTCGACGGTGCGATAACCGCACTCGGCCGAGGCAGGCGGTTCAGGGGCGGCGGGGAGGGTGAGGCAGCCGAGCGTGTCCAAAGAGCCGGGGGTTGGGTCGCTCCTCAGACACGCTTTCCGGCGCTCAGCTATTCATTCCAGTTCTTCCAGCCGTCCCAGTTCTTGGACTTCGTCGTCCAGATTCCGCTGTTGTTGTAGTCGCCGCCAGTCCCAAGGAAGGCAGCTTTGCGGGAGTTTTCGCCCCCGATGTGCCAGCGCATCCAGGCCACGTTCGCGGCCGCGCCATCCCAGGGGCCAGAGCCATGGCCGCCTTTGGCCATCATGCCCAACCAGCATGGGCCCTTGTTTCCCGCGTTGTTGTAGTCCCCCTCGGCATTGGGCCTTTCCATACCGTCCTCGCCATAGATGATGCCCACCGGAGCGCGCACGTTGACCAGAGCGTTGTGGTCGAGATCACCGCTGTTATCCAAGAGGGCGGTCGTCACGCGCTTGTCCGCGCTGATGGTGGCCTCGGAAGAGAGCCCACCCATGGAATGGCCAAAGACGCCAACGCGATCGAGGATCAACCTGTCGTACATGGGACTGCTGGAATTGGCGTTCTGGGTCTCCAGCCAGTCAATCGCGGCTGACATCAGTTCGCTTCCGCCGCTCGATTCTCTGATCCCCACCACGACGAATCCCTGAGAAGCCATGCGGGTCAGGAGCGTCAGGTAGTCTTTCGGGGGAGTGCCGCCACCTGGGCCCCAGATGGCAACAGGATGCTTCGTGTTGGGCTCCTTGGTGATGTCCGTCGGACGCACGAGGATGTGGCCACCGCCGCTGAAATTGATGTTCTCTTGAACCGTCGTCTTCAATGGCCCGTTGGTGTTGACATCAGTTCCGGCAAGCAGAACCTTGATTGTCGACGCGCCGGTCGTGCCGCCGGTGCCGGTCGCGCCGCCTGAGCCGGTTTTGCCGCCGGTCGCACCGCCGGAGCCAGTCGTGCCGCCCGAGCCAGTCGTGCCGCCGGCGCCGGTCGTGCCGCCGGCGCCGGTCGTGCCGCCGGAGTCAGACGCGGTTTTGCCGCCAGAGGCAGACGTGCTCTTGCCGCCGGCGCCTGTGCTCGCGCCGCCGGAGGCAGACGCACCACCGGAGGCAGAGGTGCTCGCACCGCCGGAAGCAGATGTGCTCGCGCCACCCGAGGCAGATGTGCTCGACCCGCCTGAGCCAGAGGCGGTCTTGTCGCCAGAGCCGGAGGTCCCTCCCGTCGCTCCGCCCCCAGACTCGTATCCACAACCGGCCAGGGCGATACCAAGTATTCCGACCAAACATGCCGTGGTTACCCGACGCTCCGCTCGGGTCACATGACGTTCTGTGTTCATCAATTCACTCCTCGGCGTGGACAGGGTTCTTGAAGCCCACCATCCGTACTGTGGCCGCCACGACCCCAGAAACGGATGCAACAGAGTTCCCATGGACTCTGGATGGTGTGGGCGAGCAGTGCAGCAGGCGCGCGTGCGTTAAGAGCCACGATGTGGGTATTGTTAGGACCGGAGCCAAATTGTGACACGAAGGTTCGCGGCGCGCCGGGCATCACTCCTTCTGACTGGAGGCACTAGTACCCCGTCTCAGGGGTTTTGACGAGTTGCTATAGCAGGGGCGGAATAGC
>CAZHUY010000176.1:9300-12979 GCA_964535465.1 uncultured Myxococcales bacterium | reverse complement strand
ACCTGGGACACCACGGCCCCGGACGCGGGACAACGGGTGAGCGACGGTCGCCACGATGGAGGGAACTTGACCGCCCGCCCCGGGGGCTGTTCCTGCCGCAGCGCTGGATCCGCACCGGCTGGCAGATGGTCGCTGCTGGTTTCGTTCGGCCTGGTGGGAATCGCGGCTCGCGGGCTTCGACGACGCCGACCGCCGGGCGCTCGCTGATGGTTTCGTCCGAATCGCCTCGCGTCAAAACACCAACATTCTGATGGCAAACTCGGTGCTGAAACGCACCCGGGCCAGACGCGCGACCGTCTCGATTCGAGCCCCCTTGTCACTCTGGAAGTCGACCGAGTTGAGCAGGACATCCGCGCCCAGCCCCAAGCTGAGCGACAGATAACGAAAGACCCTCAGTTCCTGCCGACCACGCAGGCCCAGGCCGACCAGGAGAAGTCCCGAGTCGGGATGGCCCGCCAGGGGTGCCTGCGCGAAGGTCGTTCGGCGGGACATCCAATCGCCGGAGACGAACCCTTCGGCAACCCAGCGCAGACGGTGGTTCGGCCGCGTCGCATAGCCGAACGCGAGATCCACCGGGTGTCGCCGGACCTCGATCGTGGTCTCCCTTCCGACCACCTCCTGTCCCATGAACACGCCATAAGCCAGGGCCACGCTCAGGTGAGGACCGACGTACATGAGTCCCACGTGGGCCCCTTGTGCAACGCCCTGCCCGCGCAGGAAGTTGCCAAAGAGATAGCCCGCGCTCGCCGACCATCGAGGATCCGACGCAACAGGAGGGGACGCAGGAGGCAATGCCGGCGGTGGAGGAGGGGAAGGAGGAGGTGGTGGTGGAGGGGGCGGCGGCGGCGGCGGCTCATGCAGAGCGGCCAAGAGCTCGCCCCGCAGGATGAGCGCCAGGGCCTCGGCGTTCGCAACCGGAGAGGCGCCCACCTCGACGGTTCGTGCGCGAAGCTGATTCTTCCCGGGGTCGAAGAGATGGATCGTCCGCTGATTGCCGTCGCGCAAGATCCAGGCGACCAGAAAGGACCTCCTCTGACCTTCTGCCTCGCTGAACAGTCCGTCACGCGCCTCAGGGAGGCTCGCAACCGACTCGGTCGAAACCGAGACGCCAATCTCGGCGGCCAACGCCCGGACACTCGAGAGGAAGGCGATGTCCTCGACGTCATTTTGGTTCTGCTCGGTCAGCAAGACCAAGGGCTCGCGCGCGTCGCCCGTGTCGGCGCGCGCCGCGGGTGCGCTCAACAAGCAGCAGAGGAAAGCCAGGTAGGCACCCGCTGACTTCACCAGGACAAGATAGCCAGGGTCGCGCGAAGAAGCCAGGGTTACGGGCCGGCCGAGACCGGCCAGCCGTCCTGGTCGAAGAACAACTGCGCGATGCGAAGTCTGATGTCTCCGGTGGCGTTGTAGGCGTGATACACGTTCAGCCGCTGCTTGCCATCGTCGAAGACCATGTTGCTGCCGGGCCCGGTGAACGTGTCGTCGTCGTTGAAGAGACGGGTGCCCCCGCCGATGGCCATCTGTTTTCCTTCCCGATCGAAATACGGACCGGTCACCTGCTGAGAGCGACCCACGCGCAAGATGTGACCAGGCGGAGCTTCGTGCGAAACGAAGAGATAGTAGTCATCGCGCCAGTGATAGAGCGAGGAGGCTTGAATGGCTTCATATTCGTCCGGCCCGCGAGCGGCCACCACGAAAGGAAGGTTCGTGGGTTCATCCAGCCGCCTGCCTTCGCGGTTGAGAGCGAGGATGTGGATCCCTTTCTCGAAACTGCCGAAGGTCATCCACGGATAACCCGCATCATCGAGAATGACCGCCGGATCGATCGCGACGTAGGGGTCAGTGGCGTCGATGTTCGAGCAGATGAGGGGCTGTCCGTCGTCGACAAACCCCTCGTCCATCGAGGAGGCGGTCGCGTGTCCAATGCACGCGCGGGTCGCTCCGAACCAGGATGCGGCGTAGTAGAGATGAATGGTCCCATTCCAGGCGAGCACACTGGGTGACCAAAGGACGGTGACATCCGGCAGCGTCGTTTGGACCCACGAGGGATCCGGGGAGAGGACCTGCGGCTCCCTCTTGAAGATCCTCAGGTCCTTCGAGCTGCGCAGGTCCAGCCCGGAGCCGCCAGCGTCCTCGGAACCGCTGGAGAAGACGTAGTAGGTCCCTTGCCAGAAAAACAGGCTGGGATCGCTGACGGAGATATCGCCATCGATCTGAAGGATGACGGGCGGGGGCTGGAAGCTGGGATCGTAGTCCCCGTAGGACGACGCCACCAGGTCCTGCGAAGAGAGGCATCCGCTCAGCACCATGGACAGTGCCGCGATGGCCATCGGCTTCGCATTACCTGGCATGGGATTGCTGACGGAGCGTGGCGGCCTGGATGCTGGTCGGGTAGTCACTCAGGAAGCGCGCGGTCTCGGACTCGGCGTCCTTCTCCCGATCGAGGGCGCGCAAGGCGCGGATCTTGCCGAAGCGCGCCTCGCGATCGAGTGGGCCGCCGAGGCGCAGGTAGGCGTTGAAGGCACGCAGGGCCGACGCGGGGTTGTGGCTCTGCACCAACTCCAATTCACCCAGCGAGATCATCGAGACCCGGGCCTCCTCGCTGCCCGGGAACTCGGACCGCAGACGACGGTAGATGCGCGCGCAGGCCTGGTACTGGCCCTGGGCACGCAGGGCCTGAGCCCGAGCCAGGAGTTGAGCGGGCGAGACACGCGCACCCGCGGGCTTGGACGAGGATGGCTCGCCGGCTCGCGCGGGCGTCTTGGGCAGATCGGTCAGGGTGAGCGTGCGCTCGATGCGCATCTGGCCCTGCACCTCGATCCAGTCGGTGACGGGCTGGTAGCCAGGCGCAGACAAACGGACATGCGCGGCACTGGCGAGGAACATGGAGACCGGCGTCTTGCCGATGGCGACGTTGTCGAAGAGAACATCGGCGCCGCTCGGGGTGCTGCCGAGGAACAAGGAGGTTCCGTGGGTCGCGTGGGTGAGCGCCATCAGGTCGACCAGCGCTTTGTCTTCCGCGATCTCCGCCGCGGAGAGAGGCGCGACCCTGACGTCCTGGGCGATACGTGCCTGGACGGGCGCCTCGAGATCGGTCGAAACGCGGCTGGCCGATCGCACGGCGAGCTTGCCTTCGTGCAGACGGACGCGCGTGCTGCCGTCGCTCTCGGCGTGCACGGAGAATCGGGTCCCGACCGCCTGCACCTCGGCCCCCGCCGTCCTGACGAAGAACTTGCGGCCGACCGGCTGACGGTCGAGCCGCGCCAACAGGGTGCCCTTGTCCAGGTACACGAGAACCTGCTGGGGATCGCTCAAGGCGAAGGTCGCAACGCTGGCAGCATCGAGGCACACGTCGATGGAGTCGGCGATGCCCATGCAAGCCAAGCCCGCGCCGGTGCCGAGGTGTTGACCATGCGGGATGCTCTGCCCTGCCTGGGCGGGCGCGGGACCGAGGCGAGCATCGCCCGAGGTGAACAACACCCGCGCCGCGAGAGGCGGCGGCGGCAACGATGCCGTGGGCGAGGACGGCCGAAGAGCCATCGAAGCGCCCACCACCAAGGCCAGGCCCGCCGCCAGGGCCAGGCCCCACAACAGCGGTTTGCGCGCGGCCACCCGCGCCTTGGCCGGCACGACCGCCTGAGACGGCACCACCGCCTGAGACGGCACCACCAGCATCTCGGGC
>CAZHUY010000176.1:4578-9290 GCA_964535465.1 uncultured Myxococcales bacterium | reverse complement strand
CGAGGCATAGAACTGCTTCTCGGCCCCGCAATCGCGACACACGCTGGCGTGCTGTGACAGCCACGCCACGTCCCTGTCGTTCAAAAAACCACCGACGGCTGCCTGGTCGGTGAGCTCCATCCAACGGTCGCAATCGCCGGCGCTCATGTGTGCCCCCGGGCTTGGTCCATCATCTGATCCCGACGAATCGCACGTCGCAACTGCTGGCGGGCGTGGAGAAGCCGATCCTTGACGGTGTTGGGCGAGACCTCGGTGATCTCGGCGATCTCCTCGATCGAGTAGTCCATCATGTGTCGCATGACCAGGACCACGCGGCGCGCCTCGGGCAACTGCGCGAGGTACTCACGCAGCTCGCGCGGGAGATCCGGATCGAAGGTATCGGGCGGCGGGGCGTGCAGCGGAAAATCGTCGAGGTCATCGGTGACCTGGAAACGCAGCCCACGCACGCGTCTTTGCCGAGCATGTCGCATGGCCGTTCGAACCGCGATGCGATCGCTCCAGGCGAAGAGATTCTCGCCCCGAAAAGATGAGAGGCCTTTGAGAATCTCCATCAAGACCACCTGGACGCAGTCTTCGGCATCCAGGGCATTGCCCATGATCGACAACGCGATGCTCTGGACGCGGCGACGAAGGCGCTCCACCAACTGACGTTGGGCCCGTGGATCGCCGGCCGCGGCTTGGCCTGCCAAGACGAGAACGTCATTCTTGTCGATCAGGCCCATGCGTCCACCTTAGTGGCTGGAGCCAAGGCAGTCGGGCGGAAAAATGGCGAGGTGGCCGCTGAGCCTGCCTTGCGGGAGGTGGCGGGGCCCAAGTGGCTCCCGCGTCATCGCCCGCGCGATGCACGCCTTTGCGACGTCATGCGCGATGACGGAAGTCCCGCTCCGGTAAATTTCCTCCGCCCGGAATGAACCCGAGGCGCCACTAGCGCTGTCAACAGCGGCACGCGAGTGCTGCCCCAAGATCACGACTGACCCTTGCCTGCAGGCCCTCTCATCGAGGCCGCGCGGTACGGAAAGGACAAGCTGCAGAAGACCGCATCTCAGAGAACAATCAGACCCAAGATCGAGCTGTCTCTTTTCGGCCATTCCGACAAGAATGTGAGCGGCAAAAGCACGTTGCGGCCACGGCTGGTTGATCAACTCGGGGCCCCTCCCCGAGCAGGAGATCAGTCGTCGTCCTCCGAGAAAACGAAGCTCGGGAATGGGGCGTTATGGGCAAGCCACCAGGTCGCCGCGCCCTCGTTAAACCTTGTGACCCAGAACCCAATTGAACTATAAATTTGGCCTCTAGATTTCGTCGCGACGGCGGAAAGGAAACCATGCTGCGAAGATTGCTAGCGTTCCTCGTGTTCGGGGTGTCGGTTGGTTCGCTCACGGCCGCGGCCGTGGCCCAGGAGGACACCGACGCCTCCTCATCTGATCAGCCCACGTCCGAGGCCGGGGAGCCGGCCAAGGAGGAGAAGACACCGGCGGACGCTCCTCCACCCGTCAAGGCGCAGGCTGAGGAGAAGCCCGCCTCTGACGTCAAGTCCGAAGCCCAGACGAGCGGAGCGCTCGCAGGCTGGACCATGGAAACGCACGGGTACTTCCGCGCCCCCCTGGCCATCGGCATCAGCTCGCGCCCCAATCCCGGCGAGTATGATCGCCCTGGCGAGAAGGACGGCCCCTCTCACCTGCAGTTGTCCTACGCGCCCAACCGGGTCATGGACTGGAGCTACTACAGCTTCGCATATACCCGCCTGCAAGAGCAGGACTGGGCCGAGATCAGCTTCCATGCCAAGCGCAAGCACGTGGACGCCGCGGTCGGCATCATGGGCTACTGGTTCGCGGCGGCCGGCTTCCGTAACCCGGATGCAAGCCAGACCATGGCCTACCTGAAGCTGGATACGGACGTGGACGTGCTGGGAATCCAGCCCAACATCGCCCTGCAAATGGGCGCCTGGTGGCCGGGCTATGGCTACTTCGAGAAGTACGACACCTTCACGCTCGGGCGCTTTCGTCACATCGGCGAGCAGTTGAAGTTCACGGTTCCCGTGTCCCCCGAGCTCACCGTCACGCTCGAGCAAGGCTTCGGTGTCGCCCGCGACGGTAAGTTCGACTACAGCACGGCCAACCAGAGCCCTCTGTACGCCGGCATGGTCGGATCCAACCTGGTGGCCTACGGGAACCTGCGCGCCGACTACTTGAAGTACGCCAGCCTGGGCCTCCACTACAACAGGGAATGGACGCGCGACCCCGACATGACCCAGTCGGCAGGGGCCGGGCAGGACAAGTCATACCCCGCGGCCCGCGATGCTTACATGCAGGTGCTCGGTGGCGAGATCAATGTGAGTCTCCCACTGGCCGGCCGCCTGTGGATCTCCCCCTCGTTCATCAAGGTCAGGAATGGCTGGGCGTTGGCCGGCGGCGGCGGCACCGAGGTCATGCACAGCCAGGGCGGTCTGGGCGTTGCTTCCAACTACCTCGGGTGGACCAACTCGCCCAAGAACAGCACGGGCTCGGGAAGCATCCTCAACATCGGCTTCACCTACGAAAACTCGCTGTCGAACATCCTGCCGGACTTCCAAGTGCCCGACGTGAGGGTCAGCGTCTTCGGACTGATCGCTCGCGCGAGTCTCGATCTGCCGGAAAGCGAGGACAAGTTCACACCGCCCGAAAAGATCAACCAGTTGAAGTGGGGCGCCGACGCAACCTACCTGCCCCTCACCTGGCTGTCCATCATGGCCCGCTTCGACAGCGTCAGTCTCCTCAATAAGCCGGGATACGTCTTCTCCGCCATCACCGGGCGACTGGCGGTCTTCTCGCACTACCTCTCGGGCGAGAGCATCTATCTGCAGTTCTCGCGCTACACGTACGGCGACAAGATGGTGCTCGCCGGACAGGTTCCGTGGGGCGCCAATCCGCTGGTGGCCGGGTCCAACGAGCTGCAGAACAAGAGCGGCGGCTACGGCTTCAAGACGCCCGATGAGAACGTCGTGAAGATCCAGGCCCAGGTCACGTTCTAATCCCCACCCGCGAAGAGGAGGAATCGAGCCTCGTGCTCGGTTCCTCCCCGCGATCAAACAGGAGCGTAGGTCGCGCTGAACCTTCTCAGCGCTCGACCCGCCCGCAGGCCGGCTGAGTTGGAAGTCCCCAAGTAAGCTTCCGTCGTCCCCAACAAGTTCAACGCGACCAGGTTTGGCCGCATAAACGAAACGAAAAAAGGTGCCACCATGAGCGCTAACAAGAATGCCCAAGAAGTTTGGTTTCTGACCGGTAGCCAGGAGTTGTACGGACAGGCGACGCTGGACAAGGTCGCCGAGCACTCGCGCGAGATCGCGGCGTACCTCGATGCCTCGGGCAAGTTCCCCGTCAAGGTGGTGTGGAAGCCGACCCTCACCGGGCCGGACGCCATCACCGAGGTCTGCCTGCAGGCCAGCGCCACCCCGGCCTGCGTCGGGGTCATCACCTGGATGCACACCTTCTCGCCGGCCAAGATGTGGATCGGCGGCCTGACCCAGCTCACCAAGCCGGTCGCCCACCTGCACACCCAGTACAACGCCGAGCTGCCCTGGGGACAGATCGACATGGACTTCATGAACCTGAACCAGTCGGCGCACGGCGATCGCGAGTACGGATTCATCGGCGCCCGCCTGCGCATGGAGCGCAAGATCGTGGTCGGCCACTGGAAGGACACCGACGTCATCGCCGAGCTGGAGAGCTGGGCGCGCGTGGCCCTGGCCCTGGCCGAATCGCGCAAGCTGAAGATCGTGCGCTTCGGCGGCATGAACATGCGCGAGGTCTCGGTGACCGGCGGTGATCGGGTCGAGGCGCAGATCAAGCTCGGCTGGGCCACCAACGGCTACGCGGTGGGCGACCTGGTCAAGCGCATCGCCGAGGTCTCGGATGCGCAGGTCAATCAGCTCATGGACGAGTACGAGGCGACCTACGCCCTCGTCCCCGCCCTGCAGAAGAACGGCGCCAAGCGCGACAGCCTGCGCGACGCCGCCCGACAAGAGATCGGGATGCGCGGCTTCCTGGTGAGCGGCGGCTACGGCGCCTTCACCACCACCTTCGAGGATCTCTACGGCCTCAACCAGCTGCCCGGCCTGGCCTGCCAGCGCCTGATGGCCGAGGGCTACGGCTTCGGCGCCGAGGGCGACTGGAAGACGGCCGGCCTGGTTCGTCTGATGAAGGTCATGTCGGCCGGCAAGAAGGGTGGCGTGTCCTTCATGGAGGACTACACCTATCACCTGGTCAAGGGTAAGGAGCAGGTCCTGGGCGCGCACATGTTGGAGGTCTGCCCGACCATCTCCGATGCGAAGCCCACGCTGGAAATCCATCCGCTCGGCATCGGCGGCAAGGCCGATCCCTGCCGCCTGGTGTTCAACGCCAGCCCCGGCCCGGCCGTGGCCGCCTCGCTGGTCGACATGGGCGGCCGCATGCGCCTCATCATCGCCGAGGTGGATACGGTCAAGGTCGAAAACGACATGCCCAAGCTGCCTGTCGCCCGCGCCGTCTGGGTCCCGCGCCCGGACTTCAAGCGCGGTTGCCAGGCCTGGATCCTGGCGGGCGGCGCCCACCACACCTCGTTCAGTCGCGCGGTCAGCACCGAGCAACTTATGGAACTGGCCGGGTTCTGGGGCATCGAGAGCGTGCGCATCGGCAAGGACACCGATCTGGCCCAGATGAAGAACGAGCTGCGCTGGAACGACGCCGCCTACCGGCTGG
>CAZHUY010000176.1:0-4568 GCA_964535465.1 uncultured Myxococcales bacterium | reverse complement strand
GAATCGACGATGGCCTCCTCGAAATACGGTGAGCTGAAAGAAGAAGCCTGGCGGGCGAACATGGAGATCCCCCGCCGGGGCCTTGCCATTTACACCTTCGGCAATGTCTCGGCCTTCGACGCCAGACGGGCGGTCTTCGCCATCAAGCCGAGCGGCGTCGCCTACGACGACCTCACCGCGGACGACATGGTCATCGTCGATCTCGAATCGAAAGTCGTGGAGGGGAAGCTCCGCCCCTCCTCCGACACCAAGACCCACGCCGCCCTTTACCGGGCATGGAAAGGCATCGGCGGGATCGTGCATACGCATTCGACCTACGCCACGGCTTGGGCGCAGGCCGGTATGCCGATCCCGCTCTTCGGCACGACCCACGCGGATCACCTGGCCGAAGACGTTCCCTGCACCGCCATCATGACCCCCGAGGCGGTCGAGCGCGATTACGAAGCCGAAACCGGCAAACAGGTGATCGATTGTTTTGCCAAGCGTGACCCAGGCCAGACCCCGATGGTGATCGTGGCCGGGCACGGCCCGTTCACATGGGGCAAGACGGCCGAGAAGGCCGTGTACCACGCCGTGGTCCTGGAAGAGCTCGCCAAGATGGCGTTCATCACCCGGACGCTGCACCCCCAGGCCGCTCGACTTCCGGACCATATCGTGCGAAAGCACTTTGAACGGAAGCACGGTAAGAACGCCTACTACGGGCAATAGACCGCCGTTCTTGGCGGATTGAGTATGGGGTTCCCCCCCACAAGGAGATAGTCATGGTCATGAAGTCCACGTTGTTGTCGTTTGCTGTCGCTCTGCTTTTGCCGACGCTCGCCTCGGCGGCCGGCAAGAAGGCCGAGTCCTCCGTCACGCAATCGGAATTCGGCGCCCTGGCCGACGGAAGCAAGGTCACCCTCTACACCCTGACCAACGCGGCCGGGGCCGAGGCCAGGATCATCAACTACGGCGCCAGCGTGGTGTCGTTGAAGGTCCCCGATCGCGAGGGCAAGCTGCGTGACGTGGTCCTGGGCTACGACGATCTCGCGAGCTACGAGAAGGACAAGGACTTCTTCGGCGTGACGGTGGGCCGTTACGGCAACCGCATCGGCGCCGGCAAGTTCACCCTGGAGGGCAAGGAGTATCAGCTCACCACCAACGACGGGAAGAACCACCTGCACGGCGGCTCCGGCGGCTTCTTCAAGAAGCTGTGGAAGGGCCAAGTCGCCAAGGGCAAGGACGCCCCGGGCGTCAAGCTCACCTGGGTCAGCAAGGACGGCGAGGAAGGCTATCCCGGCACGCTCACCATCACGGTGACCTACACCCTGACCAAGGACAACGGGCTGCGCATCGGCTACCTCGCCACCACCGACAAGGCCACCATCATCAACCCGGCCCACCACGCGTACTGGAACCTGAGCGGCGATCCCAACCGCACCATCCTGGACCACGAGTTGATGATCGACGCGGACAAGACCACCCCGGTGGACGCGGGCCTCATCCCCACGGGCAAGCTGGCGAACGTGGAGGGCACGCCCTTCGACTTCCGCAAGGCCACCAAGATCGGCGCACGCATCGATGCCAAGGACGAGCAACTGGGCTTCGGCAAGGGCTACGACCACAACTGGGCCATCACCAAGCCCAGCAAGAAGCCGCGCAAGACCGCCGAGCTTTACGATCCCTCGAGCGGCATCGTGATGAGCATCGTCACCGATCAGCCGGGCCTGCAGTTCTACTCGGGCAACTTCCTCAACGGCACCATCAAGGGCAAGGGCGGGATCGCCTACAAGCACCGCACCGCCGTCGTGCTCGAGGCGCAAAACTTCCCGGACGCCCCCAACCACGCCAACTTCCCCAGCGCCGTGCTCAAGCCCGGCAAGCGCTACCAGCAGACCACGACCTACCAGTTCTCGACCCGTTAGCCTGACGGAGTCGCTCCATGGAGAAGACCGCCATTTTCAATGGCGCGGACTGGGTCGCCATTGCCCTCTTCTTCCTGGCGATGGTGGGGATCGTGTGGGCGTCGATGCGCAAGGGCGTGAAGGACGGCGCCGGCTACTTCCTTTCCGCGCGTGATGCCACCTGGAAGACCATCGGGACTTCCATCTTCACCTCCAACATCGGTTCCGAGCACCTGGTGGGTCTGGCGGGCGCCGGCTTTGCCACCGGCATGGCCATGGCCCACTGGGAGATGCACGCCTGGTTGATCCTGGTGCTGGGCTGGGTCTTCGTGCCCATCTATGACCGCATCAAGGTCTTCACCATGCCCGAGTACCTGGAGCTGCGCTACTCCAAGGGCTCGCGCTCCCTGCTCAGCTTCCTGACCATCGCCAGCCTGGTGCTGACCAAGCTGTCCGCGACGCTCTACGCGGCGGACGTGGTGTTCAAGGTCTTCTTGGGCATCGATTCCATCAGCATCGCGGGCCACCAGATCGACATGTTCTGGGTCATCTCGCTGGGCCTGGCCTTCGCCACGGGCGTCTACACCATCGCCGGCGGCATGCGGGTCATCATGTACACCTCGGTGCTGCAGACCCCGGTGCTGCTGCTCGGGTCTTTCTTCATCCTGTTCATCGGTCTGTCGACCCTGGGCAACGGCAGCCTGCTGACCGGGTGGAGCAACATGATCTCCGCCATGGGCGATCAGATTCACCTGGTCAGGCCGCTGCACGACAAGTCCTTCCCCTGGCTGGCCGTGCTGCCAGGCTCGGCCATGATCGGGTTCTGGTACTGGTGCACCGACCAATACATCGTCCAGCGCGTGCTGGCTGGCAAGAACGAGCGCGAGAGCCGCCGCGGCACCATCCTGGCCGCCTACCTCAAGCTGACCCCGGTCTTCATCTTCATGATCCCGGGCATGATCGCCTTCGCGCTCACCAAGATGCCGGGCAGCGGTTTCGCCACCAGCGGGGACGCGGCCTACACCTCGTTGGTCGCGCAGATCCTGCCGCACGGGATCCGCGGCGTCGTGGCGTGCGGCATGCTGGCCTCGCTCATGGCCTCGCTGGCCTCGAAGTTCAACGCCTCGGCCGCTCTCTTCACCATGGACTTCTACCTGAAGTGGCGCCCCAACGCCTCGGGCAAGCAACAGGTGGTGGTGGGCCGCCTGGCCACCGTGGCCATCGTCATCATCGGCATCCTGTGGATCCCGGTCATGAAGTCCCTGGGCAAGAACCTGTACGAATACCTGCAGAGCGTGCAGGGCTACATGTCGCCGGCCATCGCGGTGTTGTTCGCCGCTGGTGTTTTCTGGAAGCGCGCCACCGCACCGGCCGCCTTCTGGTCCTTCCTGGTGGGCGCCTTCGGCGGCTTCTTCCGCTTGGGTCTGGACCTGGTGATTGACCGTCCCCTCAAGGAGGGGCACGCCACGGCGGCCGAGCTGCAGGCCAAGTGGGGCATCCTCTTCCACCTCGATCAGATCCACTGGCTCTACTACGCGGAAGGCTTGCTGATCCTCACCGCCATCCTGCTCGTCGTCATCAGCTACCTGACCCCGGCGCCGGCGAAGGAGAAAGAGAAGTACACCGCGCTCGGCACCACACCCGAGGAAAAAGCCGCCAGCCGCGCGAGCTGGAACAAGTGGGACGTCATCCACAGCGCCATCATCGTGGCCGTGGTCTTGGCCTTCTACATCTACTTCTGGTAACCGCGCCGTTCACCCCCATCACCCAAGAGGCCCGGGTTCGCCCGGGCCTTTTCTCTTTGCCCTCACATCGGCGCTAGCAACTAGCGTGGGCGAGATCGGTAGCATGAGCGTGGGCGTGACGCGGAAGAGCGAAGCGCGGATATCGTGAGCGAGGGCGTGTGCGTTGTGCGAGCCGACCGCTCACGCCCACGTTTGACCGACCTTCGTTGCCCCGCCGGGAACACGCTCCGCTCAGCATCGTCGCCGCGTGAATCTTCGCTGCACCTTCGGAACGTCCACCGTCAGCTTCGGTCCGTTCCCGTGCAGCTTCGGTCCGTTCCCGTGCGGCTTCGGTCCGTCCCAGTGCGGCTTCGGTCCGTTCCCGTGCAGCTTCGGTCCGTTCCCGTGCAGCTTCGGTCGCTCGCGACGCGGCTTCGGTCAGTTGCGACACGGCTTCGGTCCGTCCCCGTGCAGCTTCGGTCCGTTCCCGTGCGGCTTCGGTCCGTTCCCGTGCGGCTTCGGTCCGTCCCGGTGCGGCTTCGGTCCGTTCCCGTGCAGCTTCGGTCCGTTCCCGTGCGGCTTGGACCGTTCCGACGCGAGTCTTCCCCTGTCCCACCGCTGTTTTAGCCAGCGCGTTTCCCGCGTCGCGTCTTTTCCCTATCCCGTCCGAGTCGCGGCCACGAGTCGTTCGAGCGCAAGCTGCGCTACCTGCTCTGGCTGAACTGACCGTTCGAACGTTGGTTTCACCGAGAGGTTCTGGTCACTCTCCGTCGGCCGCGATAGCAGACCAGCATGCCCAATCCAAGCAGGACTGCACCCAGGCGCTCGGGACGTCGCGACCCCGCGAGCCCACAAGAGCAGCCCGAGGAACTGCCGCCGGCCGTCGATGCTCCTGTGGTGCCACCCGTTCCCGAGCTGTTGCTCGTGCCACCCGAGCCACGGCTGGTCTGCGCTTGGCTGC
>CAZHUY010000175.1:1479-12999 GCA_964535465.1 uncultured Myxococcales bacterium | reverse complement strand
GGGCAACAGACAGCATCGAACGAACCGAACTTCCTACAGACATGGGGGACCTCCTGAAAACGTGGCGCAATGTACACCGGTCGGAGCAGGCGGCCAATGTCGCACGAAAAATCACATGTCTTGCTGCTGGCCCGCGGAGGACCCGTCGGACTCGATGCCGTGGTGGTTGTGACGCAACCGCCGCCGTAGCAAGGCGACGTGGTCACCACCTCCCGTGTCGGGCCAGCCGGCTGCCCTTGGCTGCTAGTCAGTATGGAACGACCGGCTCCGGTTCGCAGATAGCGTGGGTTACGCTGCGGACCGGAAAAGGAAACCGTGGCGCAGAGCCACATGCGAAAGGAGCCGGTCGTTCCATACTGACTAGAAGGGGCTCTTGCACGCTGACATCGCGGCGTCGCACTGGTCGTCGGGGTACCGCCACCACTCCGCCGAAGGTTGAGAAGAAAGATCGGAGACCATGCCGAACGTGGCGCCTGGTGGAGCGACGGCCGTGTCGGACAGCGCCCGGAAGGTGAAATAGCCCCGCAGATCACCTGAACACGAGGCCGGGAAGCGCAGCATGATGGCGTAGGGGGCGGCGGTGGTGAACCAGCTCGCGCTGCCGTCGCACACGCAGAAAGGCGTATTCGAGGGAATGTCAGCGCCGGAGAGATACTCCGCCGTGCCCGCGCCTTGGCCGCCAAGACGCACCCAGGAATAGTGTCGGGCATCCCCGCTGCTCCATCCCACCAGCCATGTGCCGGCGATGATGACTCCGAAATCACGGTAGGTTGGCATGTCGCCGGGAGAGCCGTCGCCGCGCGGCGAAGCGTCCGGAGTGGTGGCGATGCCGGCATCGGGCTCGTGGCCGCCCGCCCCGCCAGACACGGATCCACCGTTTCCACCAGTCGCGGCCGATGAACTTCCGCCCGCGCCCGTGAGGCCGGACGTGCCCCCGCCACTGGCGTGCGAGCCGCCAAGGCCACCCCCTCCGACCCCTGCATCACGAAGCGAGGCCGAGCCGCCGGTCACGGCCCCACCCGCGCCACTTGTTCCGGCGAGACCGCTGCGGCCCCCGGCGGGAGACGTTCCCCCCACACTGGTCGCTCCCCCTGTGCGGCTCGTGGTCGCGGTCAAAGCGCCGCCTCCCGCTCCGCCCATGCTCGACGTGCTAGCGCCGCTGCCGGACCCTGCCGCGGTCCCGCCAGTCGCCAAGAGGCCGTCGACGGCCCCGTCGAGCGCCCGACTGTTGCCCGGCGAGCTGCGCGAGCAGCCGGTGGCCGCGCAAAGAAGCAGCGCTGCCCCCATGCCGAAACCCAGGTTTCTCGCTCGCCACGTCACCCATGATGTGTGCATGTCCGTTCCCCTTTCGGCGCCCGTTGGGAACTCGTTACTATAGCGGAGCAGACCGTGCCCTGATCGAGGCGAGCGGGCGCCCGCTGTGATCGCGCGCACATACCTCGGCCCGCGACCGGCCGCCTCACTCAGATCGCCATGCGCAGGCCCAGGCCCAGGTTGAAGAGCATGGGGGGCCGTGCCTCGCCCAGCAGCGAGGCATCCGTGCCAAAGCGGAACTCGCCCTTCTTTTCCCCCCAGTGAACGGCGCCGAAGGCCTCGAAGCGCAGGTGGGTGAGCAGAATGAACGAGTAGTCCAGCCGGGTGAGGCCCGAACGGTCGGAGAGGTTGGCCATGCTGGAGAGCGTGAAGGTCGTGCGATCCCAAGAGCCAGGCGCGGGCAACAAGGCAAAGACGCCAGCGTAGTGGCGGCCCAGGTAGAAGAAGCTGGCGGGCTCGTTGAGCGACTGCGAGTGCGGCAGGATGAGGCCGGGGTAGACCGCGGTGTCGTCGTAGCCCAGGCCGTTGTAGAAGTACTCGGCGCCCAGGGTGAAGACATCCTTGTCGGCGTATTTGATGGAATACGAGACGCCCCCCGTGGCCTGCACCTTGACCGAGCCGGGCTCGCCGGACTTGACCGGGTACAGGATGTCGACGGCCGGCCCGAGGAAGCGCGCGAGAGATCCGGCGTCCTGGCTGGTGGGCGTGGGGCCAAAGGGCAGGTCCGCCGGGTTGACGTTGCGGTTGAAGCTGATCCGATCGATGTCCTCGGCCCAGCGCACCGCCACCTCGCCGTAGAGATCCAAGTCCCAGATACCGATGGAGAGGTCGGCCGCCAGCTTGGGGCGCTGTCCTCGGCGGGCAAAGACACCGGCCCCCAACTCCGATGTCCCCAGCACCATCTCGAGACGCGCGGCGCCCGCCAGCTTGCTGGCCGTGGGCGTGGCGTCTGTGTTCTCGGTGATGCCGTAGGCGTAGAAGTTCCAGCCGTACTCCTCCCAAGGGATGTGCAGCTTGACCATGCTGGTGCCGGTGCGCGCGTCGAACACATCCAGGGGGTTGCGCCGCTGGATGTGCAGGTAGTCGGTGGGCGTCCAGAAACGCGCGGTTCCCCAGCGCACATGCTGGCGCCCCGCCGTGACAAACACCCGGCGCTTGATATCGAAACGCAACCACATCTGATCCAGCGCCACCCGCGGCGTGCGCGTGGCCTGCGAAGCGAACAGGGCATTCAGACTGGTTACCCCGCCGCTGGTGAATCCCGCTGGTGCCCCCACGTTGCTCAACCTCAGGTCTTGCGCGGCGGTCTGGGGCAAGGTCGGGTCGAACAACATGCGCCCCAACACGAATCCTCGCACCCGGTCATTGGGGCGCGCATCCAGGAACACGTCCAGCAGGGACGGCGAAGAGAACGCATAATCGCCCGCCTCCTGCCCCTCCTGTGCCGTGACCTGCCCACGAAGATAGAGCTGCCCGCCGATCTTCAGCGGATCTTCCGGCGCCAGCTCGTCCGACAACTTCGGCCCCGCCCCCGGCCTCCCCAACATCAACTCATCCCGCGAGGCCTCGCCCGGTGTCGTAGACGCGACGGGCGTCCGCGCAGCGGACGGGGACTGGTGGGGTGGGCTGTCCGTCCCGAAGCTCCCGGAGGGGGTGGTCGTGGTCGTGGCCCCGGCCGCCTTCTCCGGCGCCGCTCCTCCCCCAAACATATCGTCTTCGCTCGGCCGCTCCTCCGCCCTCGCCTGCCCCGCCCCTGCCAGCAGTCCGCCACACACCAGCAGCGTCCACGGGGTTGCCCGCCTCATCGACTCTTGCTCTCCAGCCAGGCCTTGGTGAACAAGTTCGGCTCCAGCGGTTTCATGTCGACCGACTTGACGAGGATGAAGGTCGAGTTGGCCTTCTCCACCTCATCGTAGAAGCGCATCTCCTCCGGGTAGTACACGTCCGCCTTCTTGGACTCGCTGTACACCTTCTTCCAGCGCGGATAGTACGACGTGCGCAAGAGGCGCCCGGACAGGGCGAACTCCTGCCGCTTGAGCACGTTCTGCGTCTCCTTGTCGATCCACAGCTTCATCACCGGGAACGCCAAATCGATGTTCGGTTTGCCGGTCAGCTTCAGCACCTGCGCGCTGTACGCCCCCAGCTTCTCTTGTCCCAAATCCTCGGGCTCATACTCCTCGGCCAGGCGTGATTCGTCGAAGTCCGAGCGCCGCGAGTTGGTGCCGCCGATGCGCTCGCGTTCGGTGCGACGTTCCCACTTGCCCACCGAAGGGTCATAGAACCACAAGTTCTTGTCGATGCGCAGATAGCCCTGCCCCTGCGACGCCTTGGGCTTGGTGAACAGGATCATGAACCTCTGGTCCTTGCTGCGGCGGAACACCAAGGCCTCGTGGGCCACGTCGACCTTGTCCTTTTCTTTCTGCTCCATGTAGACGAACGAGCGCCAGTCGCCCTGGTTACGCTGCCGTTCGTCCACGACTTTGAGAAGCTCGACCATCTCCGCCTTGGTCAAGGCGAAGGCCGCATGGGGGGCGGCGAGGGCCAATGCCAGCCCGAGGGCGGCAAGGAAACGAGACATGCGCATCGATTGCTCCAGTGAGAGGGTTAGCCGAAGTGAGACATGGCCGAGACTGGCTTCAGTCGAGCCGCTCGGTAGGCCGGATAGAGCGCCGCCAGGGTGGTGATGAAGGTGATGAAGAGCGCCGCGCCCAGCAGAGCCATGGGGTGCAAGGCGAGCTGGAGGTGATCCGACATGAGAAACAACTGCACGGACAACGGCACACGAATCCGGGCCGCGTTGATGACGAGGCCCAACGCCGCGCCCAGGAGCGCGCCCGCGCCCGTCCCGATCAACCCGAGCAGCAGCGATTCGAAGAGAAACATGCGCAGCACCCCCCCCCGTTGCATGCCGATGGCCCGCAGGGTGCCAATCTCACGCGTGCGCTCGCGGATGGCGATCCACATGGTGTTCATGATGCCGGCCACCACGATGGCGATCAGGATGGTCAACAGCACCGCGGTCAGGCCCTTGAGCACGGTCAAAGTCCAGGTGAGGAACGACACCTCGTCCTCCCAGGTGGTCACGTCCAGCTTCTGCCCGATCCAGTCCTCGCGCGCGATGCTCTGAAACTTCATCCAGAAGGGATTGGGATCCGCGTCCATCACCACCCAGCCCCGCTTCTCCAACTGCGCGCGCAGGCGCGCGGCGATGGCGGTGACGTCGGGGACGAATTGCGGCTGAAGGTAGATCTGCACGGCGCCGGTGGTGTCCGAGCGCAGTTGGTAAAGCGAGCGCACGGTCTGAACCGGGACGAACACCCCCCACTTGCTCATCAACCCCATGTCTTTTGCGATGGCGACGATGCGGCAGTCGATGGTGTTGGCCGAGCCCTGCGTGGTCTGCGCCGAGATGGTGACCGCATCGCCCACCCCCACCTTCAGCCGCTCCACCTGCGACTCGAACACCAGCATGCCGTTGGGCTCATCGAGCCCATCCATGCTGCCCGCCACCAGTTGAATCACCTTGCGGAAGCTGGGCTCGTTCTTGATGTCCAGGCCCGTAACACCCACCTGGATCGATCCCTGGTCCGAGATGATCTTGGCCCAGCCGCGCCCGCGATGGACCAAGCCCTGCATCTCGGGCAAGTCTTGCTTCACCGCTTCGATGATCTTTTGATAGTCGGTGACGATGGGGCCACCCGCGTTGCTGGTGTACTTGAAGAACCCGCCGACGTTGAGGTGCCCGGTGTTCAAGGTGGTGGCCGCGCGGATCATGGTCTCGCTCACCCCCGTGGACAGGGCGTTGAGCATGATGAGCAAGGCCGTGACCCCAGCGATGGCCGTGGCCAGGAAAAACGTGCGCCGCCGATGCTGCAGCAGGGAGCGGAGAGCGATGCGCAGGTCCAAGAATAGGGATTTCATGGTGGTCCTAGTCGTCGGACTGCATCGCCTGGCGCGGGCTGACCCGCATGGCCAGCAGACCCGGGTAGATGCTGGAGATGGCGCTGACCGCGAGCACGATGGACAGCGAGATGATGATGTTGGCCGGGCTGAGGCTGGGGTAGAGCCGCGGACCCGAGAACAAGAAGTAGAGGATGTCGTTGGCCGCCGGGATCCCCACCGAATGGATCGCGGTGACGATGCCCGCGCCCAGCAGCGCCCCCAGGCTGCCGAACAACAACCCCACCGCCAGTGATTCCACCAAGAGCATGCCGAGCAGGAAGCGACGTTGCGCCCCCACGGCCCGCAAGGTCCCGATCTCGGGCATGCGTTCCAGGGTGGCCATCACCAGGGCGTTGTTGATGATGACCAAGGCCACCGCGAAGATGATCAGCACCGAGATGTAAAGCACCGCGCGGATCATGGTCACGAACTGCCCGACCAGGCCCGAGGCCTGCTGCCAGGTTATGGCACGCAAAGGGATCCCGGCCTTGGCGCCAGCCGCCTCGAGGTCCTTGAGGTTGTGCCGCAGCTGCGACGGATCATGCAGGATCACCGCCGCGTTGAGCACGTCACCTTGTTCGAGCTGGCGCGGGTCGTAAGGCCGGGTCGCGTGATCCTGACGCTGCTGGCGCCCCGCCAGACTGCGCAGGGCCGCGTCGGCGTCGCCCTGGCCCCGCGCCACTTGTCCTTCATCGGTCGCGTTCTTCTGGCCGAACAGCTCACTCTCGGCCTGCTCGCGCGTGATCTCCTTCATGCCGGCCCCGGCCTTGATCTCGGCGATCTCACGCTCGCGTTCCGGCGTCAGCGAGCCGTACAGCTCGCGGAACGACACCATGTCCATGATGTTCAGCTCGCCCGAAATGTGCGAGTCCTCGAGCCCCTGAAAGGAGTAGGTTCCGTAAACCTTCAGGCGCACCGACTGCACGTAGCCGCTCTTGGTGAACGACTTGATGGTCAGCGTGTCGCCGATCTTGATGCGATAAAGCTGCAGCGAGGGCGCGAGCTGGTCATAGAAGAATCGGTGGCGGCGCGCGAAGTTGGCATCGTTGACCCTGAGGAGCTCGGCGAGCAACTTGGACACGTCGGTCTCCTGGCTGCCGAGCTCGGCCTGCAGGATCCGCCGGAAAGCCACGACCTTCCGGCCATCGAGCTGCAGCATGATCTCCTTCACCTCGTTCACGTTCTGTTTCACGAAGCGCTGGAGCTCGTCGCTGCCCGCGATGGTTTTGCCCCGCTTGTTGACGGCATCGGCGATCTTGTCGAGGCGCAAGGCGGTCTTCAGCTTGACCTGCTGCTCGTACACCAATTTGGAGAAGAGGAACCCCCGCTGCCCACGCGGGATGCTGGTGCCGTCGACGATCTTCATGCGATCGAAAGACGTCGCAAAGGCCTGGGGATCGGTGCCGAGGTAGCGCAGGAACAGCATGTCGGCGTCGCTGGCGATGGGGGCGATGCGGTTCTCGAGGAACTCCAAGGCATCGTAGGGATCGCGGTCGAAGTTCGCCCAAAACTTGGGCGAGGTGGCCTTGGCGATAGCCTCCAGGTTCTCCTTGCCGATGGCGCCTTCGTTCTGAATTTTGTTCAGGTTGGCGAGGTCTCCCGCCAGCACCTGCACGATGTGCTGCACGTGATCCTTCTTGGACTGGTAGTCCTCCCCAACCTCCTCACCCGCCAATTTGCGTCGGGCCATGTCGCGAAGCTGCTCCAACACCACGTCCACGGTGTTGCCCCCCGCCATCATGGCCGCCGACAACCCCATGGGCACCACGGCCTTGACGTTGGGCACGCTCAGCAAGCTGGTGCGCAAGACTCGAAAATCCGGGATGGGCTCGATGTCGGCCGACTCCATGTTCATGCTGCCCATCACCGAGAGCTCGTCCTTGGAGTTGGACGAATACACCTGGATATGCCCGGCCACCGATCCGATCACGCTGCGGCTCATGGAATGGTCCAAGCTGTCCACCAACGCCGTGCCCACCACCACCAGCAGCGAACCGAACAGGATGATGCCGCCGACGATCAGGGTCTTGAGGCGGCTGGCGAACAAGTTGCGCAAGGCGATCAGGACGATCACCTTCAGGGTGTCGAACGAACCGCGCATCAGGCCGGCCTTCCCACCACCAACCCGGTCGCCGCCATCGCCTCGGCCGCCGACATCCGGCCCTGGAGCTGCCCGTCGGCCAGCCGCACGACGGAGCTGGCGTAGGACCACACGCGCGCGTCGTGGGTCGAGAAGATGAAGGTGGTCTTCTCGCTGCGGTTCAGCTCTTTCATCAAGTCCAGGATGTTGGTGCCGGTCACCGAGTCCAGGTTGGCGGTGGGCTCGTCGGCCAGCACCAACTTGGGACGCGTGACCAGGGCGCGCGCGATGGCCACCCGTTGCCGCTGGCCGCCCGACAGCTCGCTCGGGCGGTGTTTTGCGTACTCACGGATGCCCACGCGATCCAGCAATTCCACCACGCGGGCCTGGCGCTCCTTGGCGCCAAGCTTGCGCTGCAAGAGCAGCGGCAGCTCGACGTTCTGCAAGACACTCAACACCGAAACCAGGTTGAAGCTCTGGAAGATGAAGCCGATGGTGTGCAGGCGCAGGCGGGTCAGTTCGCGTTCCGACAGCGTGCCGGTGGGCTTGCCGTCGACGGTGACCGTACCCGCGCTGGGCGTGTCTACGCAACCCACCAGGTTGAGCAGAGTGGTCTTGCCACTGCCCGAGGGACCGGCGATGGCCAGAAATTCGCCCTCGGAGACGTCGAGTGTGACCCCGCGCAAGGCTGGCACCACCACTTGATCCAGGTTGTAGTTCTTGCTGACGTTGGAGACGGAGACGATGTGGTTCATGAGGAGTTACGCACCGACCGGCACGCCCGAATATTTGTTGAAGCGATTCTGACAAAAAGTCATCCTGACGGTAGTTAATAGATGGAGAAAAGCACATGGGCCCCGTCGAGATCTCAGCTTCGGTACTGGCCGCCGACTTCACGCGCCTGGGTGAGCAGGTCAAGGAGGCCAGCGAAGCCGGCGCCGAGCGCATCCACGTGGACATCATGGATGGCCGCTTCGTCCCCGTGATTACCTTCGGTCCGGCCATTGTCGAGGCGGTCCGTCGTTCCACCAAAGCCGTGGTCGAGGCCCACCTGATGGTGGTGGAGCCCGAAAAGCACATCCACGACTTTGCCAGGGCCGGCGCCGACGTCATCCACGTGCATCAAGAAACCTGCCCTCACCTGCACCGGACGGTCCAACAAATCCACGAGCTGGGCAAGAAGGCCTGTGTGGTGCTCAACCCATCCACGCCGCTCTCCACCCTGGAGGAGATCCTGCCCGACGTGGACGAGGTCCTGATCATGACGGTCAACCCGGGCTACGGCGGCCAAAAGTTCATCCCGTCCACCCTGCCCAAGATCGCGCGTCTGCGAGAGATCATCAACCAGCGCGGGCTGAAGTGCGAGGTGGAGGTCGACGGCGGCGTCAGCCCCGCCACGGCGGGCGCCGTCACCCAGGCCGGGGCCAACGTCTTGGTGGCCGGCGTGGCCGTGTTCCAAGCCAAGCAAGGCATCGCGGCGGCGATTCAGGCGATCAGGAGCGCGGCGCGCGGGTGAATCGAATCAACCGCGTCCCTGTGTGCCGCGGCAGCTCGCGCACAGGCCATAGAGCACATGCTCGTGGCTGCGGATTTCGAAGCCGTGCTGGTTGGCGATCTTGTTTTGCAGGGTCTCGATTTCGGGGGCTTCGAACTCGGTGATGCGGCGGCACTTCAGGCAGATGAGGTGGTCGTGGTGGCAGGACTGACCGGCGGGCTCGAAGCGGGTCAGGCCGTCGCCGAATTGGTGCTCCACCGCGGCCCCGCTCTCGGTCAGCATCTTCAAGGTGCGGTACACGGTCACGTAGCCCAGGCGCGGGTTCAGCTTGCGGACCTCGGCCAGCAATTCCTCGATGGTCAGGTGTTTGCCGGCCGCGAGGAAGGTGTCGATGATCAGGCGTCGCGGTTCGGTCGAGCGCAGGCCGTTCACTTCCATGTGGGCCGCGACCATCTCGTGCGCCTTGCCACCATGCGGGTTCCTCTCCATGTGCTCTCCTGGGATGTGAAGAAATACCACGTAAACCTGCCGAAATGACCAGAGGCTATCCGGACAATCTCACCAGGATGCTGTAGCACCCCATGGCCAGCACATAGGCCAGCCCGTTCATGAAAAGCACCTGCGCCACCGGCCAACGCCAGCCCCCCGTCTCTCGCCGTACCACCACCAAGGTGCTCAGGCATTGCATGGCCAGAACGAACCAGACCAGCAGGGAGACCCCGGTGGCCACGCTCCACACCGGGCTACCGTCGGGCCGGCGCTCGGCCTGCATAGCCTGGGTCAGGCTCCGCACGTCGTCTCCCGCATCGGCCACGCTGTAGGTAATGCCCAGGGTGCTCACGAAGACCTCGCGCGCGGCGAACGCCGACACCAGCCCCACGGCCATGCGCCAGTCGTAACCCAGCGGTTTCACCACCGGCTCGAGGGCGTGGCCAAAGCGGCCGGCCATGCTGTATTCCACCTGCGCGGCCAACTGCCGTTGCGGGTTGGGAAGCTGGGCTGCCACCTGGGCGGGCAGACGCGGGTAATAGAACAGCGCCCACAGCACCACGCTCATGATGAAGATGGTGGTTCCCGCCCGAACCACGAAGGAACGCGTGTGTGTCCAGGCTTGCCACGCCACCTGCGAGAGCTGTGGGATCTTGTAGCTCGGCATTTCCAGGATGAAGGGGCTGCTGCGCTCGCTTTGCAGACGCCGCCGAATGAGCAAAGCGGTCAGCGCCGCGGCCACGATGCCGAACAGGTAGAGAGCCAGCATCACGAACCCCTGGGCCACAGCGCCCAGGCTGGCGAGGCAGGCGGCGATGAGCAGGGTGTAGACCGGCAGACGCGCGCTGCAGCTCATGAAGGGCGCGACGAAGATGGTGGTCAGGCGCTCGCGGCGGTTCTCGATGGTGCGCGCCGAGAGAATGCCGGGGATGGCGCAGGCGAAACAGCTCAGCAGGGGGACGAAGCTCTTGCCGTGCAGGCCCACGCGCCCCAACAGGCGGTCCATCAGAAAGGCGGCGCGCGCCAGGTATCCCGAGTCCTCCAGCGCCGCCAACAGAAAGAACAGCACCGCGACCTGAGGCACGAAGCCCAGGACCGCGCCCACCCCGCCGAAGATGCCGTCGCGGATCAGATCGTGAACTGCACCATCGGGCAAGCGCGCGGTCACGGCTTCCGCCAGAAAAGCGAGCGAGCCTTGCACGCCGTGTATGAAGGGCTTGGCCAGCCAGAACACGCCCACGAACAGGCCGGCCATGACGGCCGTGAAGATCAGCAGTCCCCACACCTTGTGCACCAGAATGCCGTCCACCCTCTCGGTTCTGCTGCGGGCGTGGTTCGTGGACGCCACCCCCGCGCGCGCCACCACCCCATCGATCCATCGGTAGCGAGCCTCGATGTCGGCCTGCATCGCGTCGATGCCCAGGGCGCGCAGCTCGGATTGCACCTGGCGCAGCTCGGCCTTGATGGCCTGCTGGCCCAGCAAGACCGCCAACTCCGGTGCGGGATCCTCGATCAACAGCCGTCGGGCCAAGCCGCGCGTGGCCTGCTGGTCGCGGCCCAGGATCCCGGCCATCACTGCGGCTAGGTGCTGCTCCCTCTCCAGAAGGGGCGCCGGCACGGGGTAGGCAGGGCCGGGGCGCGCCGAGGCGACCGCGATGGCCTGGCGCAGATCACCGACCCCCGCGCGACGGTTGCCGATCATGGGGACCACCGGGCAACCCAGGGCGCGTGCCAGGTTGGCCGCATCCACGGGCTGACCGCGGCGCTCGGCCACGTCGGTCATGTTCAGCGCCACCACCAGGGGCCGCCCCAAGTCCAGCAACTGGCTGACCAGATACATGTTGCGGGCCAGGTTGCTGGCGTCGACCACCGCCACCAGAACGTCCGGTGGGTACAGACCGCCGAGACCGCCCCGCAACGACTCGGCCACCACCTGCTCGTCGGGCGAGGTCGCCACCAGACTGTACGTCCCGGGCAAATCCACCACCTCGACGGTGCTGTGGCCGTGGATGTAACGGCCGCTGCGCCTGTCCACGGTCACACCGGGGTAGTTGCCCACCTTCTGGTGCAAGCCGGTCAGGGCGTTGAAGATCGTGGTCTTGCCGGCGTTCGGATTGCCGGCCAGGGCGAGGGTGAACTCGGGGAGGGGACCGGCGTCATTCATGGGCCACACGACGCGGCGGCGCGCGGGACGGGCCGG
>CAZHUY010000175.1:0-1469 GCA_964535465.1 uncultured Myxococcales bacterium | reverse complement strand
TGGGATTGCCCAACAACGCCACCGTCCTGGGATGCTCGCCGCAGCCCGCCGCCCTGGCCGGGCAGGAGACGCACGCACTGCTCACACTGCGGCCCCCGCCAGGGAAACCGTCACCAGGCGGGCTTGCTCGCGCCGCAGGGACAGCAGGTAGCCGCGTACCCGGAATTCAAAGGGATCGCCCAAGGGCGCGCGCCGTACCAGCTCGACCATCACCCCCGGACACAACCCCATCTCCAACAAGCGCCGGCGCGTTTCGGTTTCGCCTCCAATGGATTGAACACAAGCGCGTTGCGACTCCTCGAGGGAGGCCAGGGTGGCGGGGGCTGCGCCCGACTGCATGCGACTTGCATAGCGCAAGTGACTTTCATTTTCAAGAAAAGCTCTTCGCTTCTGAACAGAAGCTCCCCCAGCTCAGCGGTCTCCCCACCGCCGGGCACGCCGCCCACGGGCTCTCGAGCCAGAGGAAACGCGATGTGTTATCCGCGCCCGCCGGACCCCGTGCCTCGTCGCGTGTCAGTGCCGGTGAAAGGCCAGGTCCGCGTGTCCGTGGCACGCTGCGTTTCGCGGCCTGTCATCGTTCCGGTCCCAGTCCTCGAACTGGGGCCACCGCCCAAGCCGGTGCCGAAACCCGTCCGCGTACCGGTGTCCAAGAAGGTGCCGAGCCCGGTGCCCACCCAGGTTCCCAGGTCGTTGCGGGTGAAGGTGCCGAAACCGGTCCCAAACCCCGTGCCGCTGTCCCGCCCACGTAGGGTCCGGGTCCCGGTGCTGGTGCCCGTGCCCGAGGTGGGACGAGTCGCGACGCCCGTGGCGGAGCCGGTGCCTGTCCCACGCCCGGTGAAGATCGACGCGTCCGGGCGGGTGACCCGGCCCGTTCCCGCAGAATCCAACGGCATGGCCTCATCCGGGACCACGGCGAGGCCCGTCCCGATCGAGCTATCCGCGGGCAACCGTGCAGCGTCCAGACTGCCAGGTGCCAATCCAGCGTCACCGAGCGTCGGCTCGCTGGGCTCACCGGTGGTCGGTTCGAAGTCGAGCTCGGAACGCCCGCACGACACCTCCAGGAACAAGAGACCGCTCATGGCGAAAGAGATGAGGAACGAACGACGTATGATCCTTCTTCTTGGGCGCATTGCAGACGGATTAGGGCAAGCGTCCGCGGGATTTCATCATTCGGATTGCGGTCATCCTCCCGACTCGGTTGGCCAAATATGAAACGGACCCGTTAGCTGTTGGGCTCAGAGTTTCTGCAGCGCCTGGTCCAGGTCAGCAATCAGGTCGTCGACCTCTTCCAGGCCCAAGGCCAGGCGCACCAGGTTGTCGACGATGCCAATCGATTGGCGAAAGGCCACTGGGTAATCGAAGAACGACATCATCGACATCTGCGTCACCAGGCTCTCCGAGCCGCCCAGGCTGGGCGTGATGAGGAAGAGCTTGAGCGCGTCGACGAACCTGCGCGTGGCCTTGTTGTC
>CAZHUY010000174.1:3559-13060 GCA_964535465.1 uncultured Myxococcales bacterium | reverse complement strand
GCATCGTCCTCGGCGGTGAACTTCGAGACCGACTGGATGGTCCCCTGCACGATGGTGTTGTTGACGATGGAGATGGCGTTGTTGACCACCGAGAAGGCGCCGTACTCCGCCACGTTCACCACGCGGGCCAGCAGGAACTTCTGCAGGGCCCCGAACACCATGAAAGATGCCTTGGCGATTCCGATGAAGAGCACGCCATGACCGACCTCGACGGCGCGGTCCGGCTGGGGGATGGCTTTTTCTGCGTTCACGACGGGAGATTACACGAATTCGCCACGCGATCCCGTCCACGAAGAGATGGAAACCGCCGTCCGATTCCGCAATAGTACGCGCCATGGATTCCTGGGCACGCATGAACTTCAAGGGCCAACCCGTCTGGGTCAAGGTGGGCCCCGATCAACGGCCGGTGCTGGACAGCGACGGCCGCGCCGAAATGAAGTACCGCCAGGAAGACCCCAAGAGCTACCGCCCCGCGCCCGGCAACCTGTTTCCCCTCTCCGAGCCCGCCAGCCAACCCGCGCGCAAGCCCGCCGCCGCGCCCAGCCGATCGCCCACCGCCAGCAAGCCACGCTCCGCACCCCGCGTGTCCAGCGCGTCCTTCGCCGACGACCACGCCCCCGATGCAATCCACGTGTGGACCGACGGCGCGTGCTCGGGCAATCCTGGCCCCATGGGGATCGGCATCGTGGTCATCGCTGATCGCCAGCGCGCCGAACGCGGCGAGTACCTGGGCACCGGCACCAACAACATCGCCGAGCTGACCGCCATCCAACGCGGTCTCGACCTGGCCGCCGAGATCGCCCCCGATCGCTCGCGGCCCGTACGCATCTACAGCGATTCCAGTTACGCCCTGGGCCTCCTCGGCAAGGGCTGGAAGGCCAAGGCCAACCAAGATTTGGTCGCCAACCTGCGCGATCAACTCGCCACCTTCCCCAAGGTCAAGCTCATCAAGGTGTCGGGCCACGCCGGCGTGGACAACAACGAGCGCTGCGACCAACTCGCCCGCCAGGCCATCACCTCCCGGCACTAGCCTGGGGCCAGTGCGACAGGCCGATGCGGTTGCCTTCGGGATCGCGAACGTAGAGGGTGAAGTCGGTCTGGCGGTAGAGCGGCACACCCGCGGCGGCCAGACGCTCGATCCACGCCTGGCGCTCGTCAGGCTCGATGCGCAGGGCCACCATGTGCAGGCCGGGATCGTCTTCCGCCAGAGGCTCTCGCGCCAGGGCAGCCCGTTCGAGCGCCAGGAAGGCGCCCGCGCCCAGGCCCAACCACACCGAACGGTCCCCCTGCCCGTCGTCCGCGGGCCAGCGCCGCAGCAGCGAGAGCCCCAGAATCCCGCGGTAGAACGCCTCGGCCGCGGTCAAATCTCGGACTTTGATGGCCAGATGGTGAAACACCCCGGGTTTCTTCATGGTGACACGCTACACCAATGGCTGGACACCGCACCTTTCCCGGACAATCCTGACCCGCAGTTCTGAAATGGCGACTCTTCAACGAGGTCTGTCGTTTTCCCAATTCCCTGCACCCCAGGGTTCGAGGATTCGGTAGAAGCACTCTCCTCCCCTGTCTGTCGAAGGATGCACCATGCAAAGTCGTTGTTCCCGCATCGCTCTGCTCATGGCCTTGGCCTGCCTGACCCCGACGTGCGCCAGCACACCGGATGACACCTGGAACCCGCCCGATCCCGAGGACACGGTGCCCCCGCCCGGCTCCCCGGTCGCCGTGCACGGCCAGCTCAAGGTGGTGGGAACGCAGCTCCTGGATCAGAACGACCAGCCGGTCCAACTCAAGGGGGTCAGCAGCATGTGGCTCGGCCTCGAGGCGCGAGCCTACTCCACCAGCAAAAAGGCCCTGGCCTACATGCGCGACAACTGGAAGCTCTCGGTGATCCGCGTGGCCATGGGCACCGATCCATCCGGCCCGCACTCCTCTCTGGTCAAGAAGGTCGACACCGTCATCCGCAACGCTCTCGCCTTGGGTGTCTACGTCCTGGTCGACTGGCACACGGAGAAGGCCGTCGAGCAGGAGAAGCAGTCCGTCGCCTTCTTCACCGACATGGCCCAGAAATACGGCCAGTATCCCAATGTCATCTGGGAGCCCTACAACGAGCCGCGCGGCTATGGTTGGGACCAGATCAAGCCCTACCATCAGGTGGTGGTGGACGCGATCCGCGCCATCGACCCCGACAATCTCATCGTCCTGGGCACCCCCAACTGGTCGCAATTCGTCGACGAGGCGGCTGCGGATCCGGTGTCTGGTGCCAACCTGCTCTACACGCTTCACTTCTACGCGTGTACCCACAAGCAGTGGTTGCGCACCCGCGCCGACACCGCTCTTGCCGCCGGCGTGGCCCTCTTCGTCACCGAGTTCGGCGCCACCGACGCTGACGGAGGTTTCCCCAACGCCGATCCCGAGCGCGACCACTTCTACGTCTGCGACGAGGAGACCAACCTGTGGTTCGACTGGATGGCCGAGAACACCATCAGCGGCGTGGCCTGGAAGCTGGACTCGTGCGCGGACGCGAGCTGCATCCTGAAATCCAACGCATCGGCCGACGGTCCGTGGCCCGACGACAAGCTCACCACCTTTGAGGGCGGCGAGCCACAGGGCCCAGGTATCAGGGGTGCCCACGGGCTTTTTGTGGTTAACTGGCTGCGCCAGTGACCGCAGGACGCCCCCTCTCAAGACCAGCACGGTTCCACCTCACCCTCGCCTTCGTAGCCCTGTTCGCGTCGGTGGCCATCGGCCGAGCGAGCCGGGCCGAGACACTGGACCCATCGGAAGCAAGCGCCGCCCAGACCAGCGCAGACTTGCCGCGCTCGCAGACGGCCACACCATCGCTCCTGGCGGCACCCGCGCTTGGCCAGCCGCCGTTCTCCTGGGGCTCCACGGCCGCCTTCCTCGCCGGCGCGGGCACGGCCTTCCTGACCCACGAAACCTGCCATCTGGCGGCCAACCTCGGCACCGGCAACCAGCCAGGCTTTGAAAGGGTGACCTTTCTGGGTTTCATCCCCTTCTTGGCCATCACGCCCTCGATCAGATGCGCCAACGGCGAGTGCTACAAGCACAACCGCGAGCCCTACTACGCCGGCCGCCCGGGCCTTTACACCATCGTCTCTGCCGGCCTGCAGTGCCAGCACTACACCGACGAGATCATTCTCACCGCCCGCCCCGACCTGCGCATGATCGAGGCCCCGTTCCGCAAAGGTATGTTCACCTTCAACCTCCTGTTGTCCCTCGGCTATGCCTTGTCCAACGTCGCCGGGGTCGAGCCGACCGACGGCGATCTGCGCGGCATGAAACGCGATGGCGGCGCCCCGCGCGCGCTGGCGGTGGGTCTGGTTCTCAGCATCGCCGCGCTCGACATCGCCCGCTACTACTTTCCCAAATCGCGCTGTCTCGTGTGGCTCAGCCGCGCCGCCAAGCTCGGCGTCACCGGAACCGCCTTCGCGATGTAGCTCAGCAAATGCGGGGCAGCAACTCGCCTTCGGGCTCGGCCAGCAACCGGCGGCCAAAGCCGGTGTCCAGGATGACCGAGCCCACCCGCTCGCTGGTGCACGTCCCGATGACCGAGGCCTCGCGCCCCAGCGGATGATTGCGTAGGGCCTGCAGCACCGGCTCGACCGCGTGAGCCGCCACGCCCATCACCGCCTTGCCTTCATTGGCCACGTGCAAGGGATCGATGCCCAGCAGTTCGCTGGCCGCGCGCACCTGGGCCCGCACCGGGATCTCGGCCTCGTCCAGAACGATGCCCACCCCGCTCTTGCCAGCCATTTCGTGCAGGGCGCTGGCCAATCCACCGCGCGTGGGATCCTTCATGGCGTGAATCTCGCCCGCGGTCAGGGCGGCGCGCACCAGCCCGTTGAGCGGCGCCACGTCCGAGAGCAGCCCGCCCTCCAGTTGCAGATTGTGGCGAACGCTCATGACCGCGAAGCCGTGATCGCCCACGCTGCCGGTGACGATGATGCGGTCGCCAGGCCGCAGCCCGCGGTCCGACACCACCCGCTCGGCCCAACCCACGCCCGCGGTGTTGATGATGATGCCGTCCAGCTCGCCTTTGCCCATGACCTTGGTGTCACCGGTCACGATGCTGGCCCCCGCCTCTTGGCAGGTGGCGGCCATGGAATCACGGATGCGCTCGAGGTCCGCCAGCGCGAATCCTGCCTCGATGACCACGGCGCAGGTCAGACCCAAGGGCTGGGTGGCCCCCATCATGGCCAAGTCATTGACGGTACCGCTGATGGCCAAACGACCGATATCGCCGCCCGGGAAGAACGGCGGCTTGATGACATAAGAATCGGTGGTCAACACCAACGAACGATCGCCCAGGGGAATAACCGCGCCGTCGTCCATGGTGGCCAGGGCCGCGCCCGAGGGGCCGAGGCCCTTGACGAAGACCTGCTCGATGAGCGCCCGCATGGCAGGACCACCCGCCCCGTGTTTCTGCGCGATGGTGTCCCCGAGCTTGCTCATGCCTTGTCTCCCAAATCAGGCCGTCCGCCGTACTGATACCAGATTTTGCAGGTGCCCTCGCTGGACACCATGCACGAGCCCACTGGCGCTTCCGGCACGCACTGTCGACCGAATAGCGGACAGTCCGTGGGCTCGACCAAACCCACCATGATCTTTCCGCACAGGCAGCGACGCGACAGCTCCGAGCTGGCAACCTGCTTCAACCCTGAGGTGTCGATGGCGAACCGGCGGCGTGCATCGAAGGCGGCGAACTCCGGGCGTATCTGCAGATTCCCACCGGGGATCACGCCAATGCCACGCCAAGGCCCGTCCACCGTCTCGAACACGCGCCACAGGGACTCCTGCGCCCGGCGGTTTCCCTCGCGGGTTACACAGCGCGGGTAGGCGTTGGCCGCGCTGGTGTCGCGGTCGCGGATCATCTCGAGCAGCTTCACCAGCGCCGCCAGGATGTCCAGAGGCTCGAAGCCCGCCACCACCACGGGGATCGCGTGGCGCTGGGCAAAATCGTCGAACAAGCCATACCCGGTGATGACCGCCGCGTGGCCCGCGGCCAGAAACCCCTCGACCTTGGTCTCGGGCAGACGGGCCACCGCCTCCATGGCCGTGGGGACATACTTGTGCGCTGACAGCACCGAAAAATTCTCGGGTGGGTTCGACAACACGACCGCGGCCGTGGCGACGGCCGTGGTTTCGAATCCCGAGGCGAAGAAGACCAGCGGCGCCGGGTCGGCCAGGGCCAGCTCGACGGCCTGGCTCACGCTGTACACCACTTCGACCTTGGCGCCCAAGGCCTGGGCGTCGGCCAGCGACTTGGAGTTGCCCGGCAGTCTGAGCATGTCGCCGTAGGTGGCGACGCGGACGCCTTGCAGGGCCAGGGCCACGCCCTCGTCCACTTCGCCATGGTCGGTCACGCACACCGGGCACCCTGGCCCCATGATAACCCGCAGCGCCGCGGGGAGTTGGGCGCGCAGACCGAAACGCGCGATGGCCTGCTCGTGGGTGCCGCACACGTGCATCACGGTCACCGGGCGCCCCAGCGAGCGCATCAGTCCCTGTAGCACCAGGTTCAGCTCACGGGCGCGCGCCGGGTCGCGAAATTTGAGCTCCGCGGCCCCCTGGGCGCTCGATGTCACTTCTTCTGCTCCGTGGTGGCCGCCAGCTCGGCCTGCATGTCCTCGGTCAGCAGGTCTTTCTCGTTGGCCCTAGCCAGCTCTTCGAAGAGCGCCAGCGTCTCGACCGCCTCTGACGGTGGAATGCGCCGAATGGCAAACCCCACGTGGTTCAGCACGTAGTCGCCAACGGCCACCGGCTCATCCACCACATCCAGACGGACCAAACGCTGCACACCAAAGAAGTCCACCGTGGCCTGCAGGCCGTCGATGGCGATCACCTTCCCAGGAATACCCAGGCACATGCCCAGGTCATAGCAGGCCCCCGTTGATAAGCCAGAGCCACGATGCGGACCGTGTCGCGCTAGGGGCAGTCGTCCACGGCGAGCTCTGGCCACCAGTTCATCGCGGCCCAGGAATAGTCCCCGGCCCCGATGCTGAACGTATAGGCGCCGTTGCGCTTGGCCGGTAAGTTTGTCCCACAGCTCACCGAAGAAACGTCGTTCACCATTATGCTTCGGGTTGTGGTGTTGTTCGCGGCGGCGAAGTTGTTGCAGCCCCATCCCTGGACGTCCCGACAAATCACGAAGCACACTCCATCCTTCGTGCCAAAGGGATCATACTTGTACCTGTTTCCCGCCAAGACCTGGCAGGCACGCGGGATGGCCGTAATCTGGTCAGAACTGACGACGCAGCTCGCGCCTCCGTTACGTGCATTGACCATGTAGGTATACGTCTCGTCGACTGTCAGCCCACTGTCGGTGAGACTGAGGGCCTCCGTGGCGTTCTTGACGCCGATGGAATTGAAGGTGGATCCGTCAGGATCCATGCGTAAGACCTCGTACGAATCGGCGCTGCTGACAGATGACCAGGAAATGGTCACGATTCCGGGACCAGGGGCAGGATTCGGAACCCCAATGGCTTTGGTGGGGCTCGGCTTGCCGGGCAGCTTGCATGCCGCGCCCGATACAACCTTCGAATCAAGGGAGACACATGTGCCGCCTACGTTGGTCGACCGCACCTGGTAGTAACAGGTGGTACCGCTGGCGCAGCCGGTGTCTTTGTAAGTGACGGCAGTCTGATTGCCGCTGATGGCCGTGTAAGTTCCGTCCGAACTCGTGCTGCGAAAGACCAAATATCCCGTCGCGTCCGCCACCGTATTCCACGACACCGTGACCGAGCCGTCAGTGTTGTTGGGGCTCGCGCTCAAGCCCGAAGGAGCCGGTGGCGGCGTGCAAACCACGGTGGCGAAGACCTCCTCGGAATTGGGCGAGCTGCAGGTGGCGTTGTTGGCGGTCACCACGTAGTAGTAGGTCGACCCAATCACGAGCGTCGTGTCCGTATCCACGAACGTGGTGGTGGGCGCGGTCACTGTGCCGACGGCGGTGTAGCCCGAACCCGGGGTCGTGCTGCGCGAGATGCCGTAGTCCACGGCGCCGACCGCCGCGGTCCAGGTGAGCGTGACCTTCTGGCTGGCCGCCGTGGCGGTCAAGCCGGTGGGCGCAAGCTGCGTGCAAACCGCCTCTGGCGTCGCGGTCATGGCGACGCTGTTGTCCGAGCTGCAGGTGCCATTGCTGGCGCTGACCACGTAGGAATAGGTGTGGCCGTTGACCACGGTGCTGTCGGTGAAACTGGTGGTGGTCGGGGTGCCAACCGCAGCGTACGCCCCCGTACCTTCCGCGCGCGAAACCGTGTACGAGGTGGGGCCGTTGGGAGGCGCGGCCCAGGACAAGGACACCTTGCCGTCGCCGGGGGTGGCCTTCAGTCCCGATGGCACACCGGGTGGGGTACAGATCGGCGTGGCCGAAACCTGGAGGGAAGCGGCCGAGCTGCACGCCCCATTGCTGGCGGTGACCACGTAGTAATAGGTTACGCCGTTGCTCAGATTGGTGTCCGTGAATCCCGCGCTGGTGGGCTTGCCCACCGAGGTATAGGGGCCGCCCGCGGTTGTCGAGCGCGAGACTTCGTACGAGACCGCGCCGCCGCTCGAGGGATCCCAGACCAGCACGACCTGACGGTTGCCGGGGGTGGCGGTGACGCCGGCCGGGACCGAGGGAGGCATGCACGCCGGTGTGGCGAGCGCCTCGGCGGAATTGATTGAGCTGCAGGTGCCATTGCTGGCCGTGACCACGTAGGTGTAGGTTGTTCCGTTGGTCACGGTGGTATCGGTGTAGCTGGTGGTTGCCGAATTGCCGACCGACGCGTAGCCGGCCTCACCGACGGAGGTGCGCAGGATTTGGTACGAGACCGCTCCGTTTGGCGCCGTCCACGACAAGGTCACCGAGCCGTCGCTGGGTGTCGCCACCAAGCTGGTGGGAGGATCGGGCGGGGTACAGCGCGGCGAAGAGGACACCTCGGCGGAATCCACCGAGCTGCACGAGCCGTTGCTGGCCCTGATCACGTAGTAGTACGTGGTCCCATCGACCACGCTGAGATCGGTATAGGAGACACCCGTGTTGACCACGGCGATGGACGCATAGCCGGTTCCGGCCATGGTGCTTCGGGCCACCAGGTAGGAAGTGGCGCCGGCCGAGGCGGTCCAAGTGAGCGCGATCTGGCCATTGGAAGCGGTTGCCGTCACTGTGGGGGCGGCTGGTGGTACGCAGACCCCCTCGGGATTGGCCACAACCTCGTCGGACAGATCGGATTCACATGTGATGATGGTGTTGACGGCCGTGACCACGTAGTAGTAGCTCAAACCGCCGGTCAATCCCGTGCTGACATAGGGCGAAGCTTTCGCGGTGGGCGCCGAGCCCTGGATCGTATAGCCCGACTGGCTAGTGTCGCTGACTCGGACGTTGTATCCCGTGGCACCCGCAACCGGGGCCCAGGAAATGGTGGCGCTCAGGACCCCTGACTCGGCCTTGACCGCGCCGGGCACGGCGGACTTGGGGTAGCCGATATCGTCCGGGCATGCGACATCCGATCCCGTGCACTCTTCGGCGGGATCGCAGAGATCGCCATCCGTCGATGGGCGACACTCCGTCTGGGCCGGTGCCATCCCGTCCACCGGACATTCGGGGTCGGTTCCAGAACAGCTCTCGGCCACATCGCACGGACCGGCGGAGACGCGACAGACGGCTCCCACCAAACGAAGCACGTCGAGCGGGCATTCCGGGCTTGCCCCGGTACAGCTTTCCGCCAGGTCGCAATCCCCGACCACATCACGGCAGACGGTGTCAGCCAAGGCGAAGCCATCGGCAGGGCAGGTTGGGTTGATGCCGTCGCATACCTCGTCGACATCGCACAGTCCCTTGGCGGGCCTGCACACGGTTCCAGCCGCTTCCGGTCCCTTGGGCGTCCAACACACGCCCGCGACAACGTCCCGGTTGCCGCCGTCCGGACGAAAAACCGGCACATCGGCTGCGTCGAGCTGCGACCCCGCCTCGTCAATCTCGCCATCCAAGGAGAGAGGAACCATGTCCGGGCTTCCCGTATCGGCCTGATGGACGACTGGGGCATCGACCTGAACATCGCAGGTCCCAGCCTTGGTGCATTCAGCAACGACCTTTGGCGTATCCAAGTTCACGCAGCCCCAGGTCGCTATCGCACAGGAAAAACACAGACAAGCCGCAAGGCCTCGCTTCATGGATATTGCTCCCGCTCGGTGGACGTTGGGCGGACCGCCCTCGGCCCTGTGTAACACTCGAGCAGGGTTTTCTGGGCACGTCCCCGTAAGCGAGGACACGTCAGCGTGGATCGCAAAGAGCTGGGGGACCGACCGCAGCTCAGACGATGAAGCCCAGTATTGGACACAGGCCGCGCTAACAGTGCGGCCTGCCGGCGATCGATCGGCCCTTTCGCAAAGGCCCGCGGCCCAGAAGACTGGTCGCGGTTTTCTAGCGCGTCGGATCGAGACTACTGCTTGAGCGAGTGGGCCAGCTTGATGGCAGCGGGCAAACCCTTCTCGTGGGCCATG
>CAZHUY010000174.1:0-3549 GCA_964535465.1 uncultured Myxococcales bacterium | reverse complement strand
GTGCTCAGCCGGCTTCAGTCCGCGCAGCGCACCAAGATACTGTCCCTGGAGCTTGCGGGCCGCGGCCAGCTCACGGCTGACCACGACCGGACGGCGGCCAGGCTGAGCGACGCGCGCCTTGCCACCCCGGAGTCCCGTCGACGAACCAAGAGCGGAGGCAACCGCGCCTTGGATGCGTTGGGCGACATCCGCTTCGATCACCGCCACGAGGCGGCTGACGAAATCCTGAACAAGTGCTTCGAGCTGGGGAGAGTTCTTGGACATTGTGGCGCGATTATAACCGAAAAAAGAGACTCCGCTCGACTTTGAGAGTGTCCGCAGTGAAATTCCTCGGCACTCTGTTTGTACTGTTCCTCTACAGTAGGACAACCCACCCAGTCAATGGACTGAGCGTCGACTTGGAAAGGCACACAGTGCGACCTCCCACAACCGGAAACCGGGCGATGTTCAGGAGCTTCGACTCGCCTCGGATCCGATGGCCGATTCCAGAGCCTGTCTCAGCTCTTCTGCCACGAATGGCTTCTGCAAGAAGCGCGTGGGACCTTCGCCGGACAACCGGTGTCGCACAGAGGATTCGCCGTACCCGCTGGACAGCACGACTCTGACCTTGTCGTCAATGGCCCGGAGACCGTTCATGGTTTCGATGCCGTCCATGTCCGGCATGGTGAGATCAAGCAGGACGCAGTGAATGCGCGTGTGATTCTCGGCAAAAACGCGCAATGCCTCCTGTCCACTACCCGCTGTCAGCACGGAATAGCCCAGAGCTCCGACGAGCTGCGACACGGCGTCCAGTACCCGCGGGTTGTCGTCCACAACCAGAACCGTCGAGGGGGATGGTTGTCCGTCCGCTTCCGGCGACAGCACAGGCCGCGCACTCGCGGACTTCTCGGCCGCCGGCAGCAGCACCTTGACGGTCGTTCCTCTGCCGACCTCGCTGTCTATGTGAATGGCGCCCTTGCGTTCACGCAGTATGCCGAGCACGGCAGCCATGCCTAGACCGCGTCCGTCGAATTTGGTCGAAAAGAACGGCTCGAAAACCTGGTGGCGAGCGGTTTCATCCATTCCGCACCCTGTGTCCGTCACGGTCAATTCGACGTATGAGCCCTCGCGCAGACTTGATTGAGCCACGAATCCAGGAATCTCGGCCTGGGTCACCTCTCGTCCGGCCAAGCCCACCGTGATGGTCCCGTCTTGATTCCCGATGGCCTCGGACGCGTTCATGATCAAGTTCATGACCACCTGACGAAGCTGGGTCGCATCACCCATGACAAGGGGAATCGCGGAAGACGCATTCAAGACCAGACGAATTCTCGGATGAAGGGACACCTCCAGGATACGCGCCGTCTCCTCGACGATCTCTTTCAGTTCGGTCGGTCTGCTCATTGAACCTCCACGACCGGAGTAGGCCATCAACTTTCGGCATAGCTCAGCTGCCCGCGAGGCGATGGTCTGGATCTCGTCCAGTGACTGGCGGGCCGAGGCCGTGGCGGGCAGAGTCTTGAGCGCCAGCTCCACGTTGCCCATGAGGGCGGTCATGAGATTGTTGAAGTCATGGATCACGCCGCCGGTCAACAACCCCAGGCTCTCCGCGCGCTGGACCTGTTGCACCAACATGCGCCAATTGCCCTCGGCCATCAAGTGACGGGTGCCCAGCCAGGTTGCTATGACCAGCAAGAAGGCGAAGATCACGAACTCTTCCAGATAGATGCTGCGAATCTTTCCTTCATCGAGCAGAGCATCGTTGGCGAAGCCCACGATGGCGAAGCCCACCAGAATCAGCAACCGCCATCCTCGCTTCTTGGCCCCTCTGCGCAACAGACGCAGACCACAATGAGCTGCAAACCCGATGACGAACAGGTAGAGCAGGTAGGCACCGTACGTGACGGCAGAAACCCGACCCGCCAGGGCGGAGAGCGACTCGCCCCAAGGTGTCACGTGCTGAACCACTCCAGTGACCTGAGAGAAGAGCAGCCCTTGCTCCGTCAGTAGGTTGGCGGCGCCCAAGAGCAAGAACGCAGCGGAGAGGAAACCGAGAAATCGCTTGGGTTTGAAATCGGAGTAGAGACCGATGAACCAAGGCAGCAGCGCGAGAATCAGGCGCGAGAAGGTGGTGGTCCATTTGCTGACGTACACGCTGCTTGCCAGGCTGGTCGTCCGATACCCGATCAAGCACGACAAGGCATAGGCCCCGCCCAGCAGGCACAGGATGCCAAACATCCCATTGAACAGGTTCCTGCGCCGGGTCGCGAGGAAGAGGACATAGTTCAGGCCGGTGTGCCACAGGACCGCCACGATCGCGATGAGCAGAAAGGTCATGGGCGTGGGCACGTCACGACTCCCTAGGCGAATTCCGCCGGCGCATGCTTGAAGGGTGTCTTGGGAACACGGTGACGCATTTCCGGAAAATGGTACTCGCATTCCGACCACGCCGCACCCCCATGCCACACGCCCCTACCAGCGACCACCTGAAGGAAAATGCCGAACGACTACGCGGACATCTTCACCTGCTCGAACCTGGGGGCCAGCAGGTGGTTGGCCAGGAAAGCGATCAGATAGGCACAACCGCAGATGGCGAACAGAATCGCGTACCCGGCGGTGACATTACCCGCGGCCTGGAAGTGGTCGAGCAAGCGCCCCGCGAGCGTCGGAAAGATGATCCCGCCGACCGAGCCGGCCATACCGCCGATACCCACCAGGACCGCCACCGCACTCTTGGGAAACATATCCGAAACCGTGGTGAACAGATTGGCGGACCAGGCCTGGTGCGAGGCGCCGGCGATTCCGATGAGCAGCACCGCCAGCCAAGGGCTGGCCTTGGTCACGAAGAGGATGGGCAGCACGGTGACGGCGAAGATGAACATCGCGGTCTTGCGCGCGCGGCTCGACTCCAGCCCACGGCGAACCAGGTAGCCGGTCAACCAGCCCCCGACCACGCTCAGAACCGTGATGACGGCGTAGATGGCCACCAGATGGACCCAGCTCGTCTTGATATCCAAGCCTCGCGTCTTTTTGAAATAGTCGGGCAGCCAAATCAGGAAGAACCACCAAACCGGATCGGTGATGAACTTGGCCACGATGAAGGACCAGGCCTGCGGATAGCGCAGGAGAACGCGCGCAGACACGCGCTCCTGCTGAGCATCGCCTTGCGAGGGCTCGCTCTGGATGTGCTGCATCTCCTCGACTGTCAGGCGCTTGACCTTCTGAGGCTCGTCGTAAAGAGGCAACCACAGAACGAGCCAGAAGAACCCGATCACGCCCATGAAAACGAAAGGCGCGCGCCAACCCCAGGTGAAAGCCATGAGCGGGACCACAGCGGGGGCCACGATGGCCCCGACGTTGGCGCCCGAGTTGAAAAGCGCCGTGGCAAAGGCGCGCTCGCGTTTGGGGAACCAGAGGGCCACCGCTTTGATGGCGGAAGGGAAATTGCCACCTTCACCCAGACCGAGCGCCACCCGAGCCACGCCGAAGCCCGAAACGCTGTTGACCAGCGAATGGGCTCCCCACCCGAATCTGTGGGTAGAGGGATAGTGACGGAGACAGCGGCGGAGG
>CAZHUY010000173.1:0-13099 GCA_964535465.1 uncultured Myxococcales bacterium | reverse complement strand
TGCGTCTGCGTCTGCGTCTGCGTCTGCGTCTGCGTCTGCGTCTGCGTCTGCGTCTGCGTCTACGGCCACGGCCACGACCAGGGCCACGGCAATACCCCCAGAAGCTCAGAATCCCGACTCCATTCGGCGCCGGGTCCTTCGTGTCCTCGGTGGTTCTCCCGCTATCGACTCCCTTTGATCTCCAGATCCGGCCGCAGGCCTAGCCCCGCGCCGTAGCGGATCAAGCCTTCCATCTCGGGCGTGCCCGGGTTCACCGAAGCACGCAGCGGCGCACGCAACAGGGCATGTTCCAGCAGGCGCTCGTGGACATGGGTGTCACGTCGCCAGCGGCTCGAACCGCCGTCGAACGCGGGCGAGATCACGGTGAGCGCGCTCAGGACCATGGCGGTCATGAAACGCGCCCGCCCGAGGCGACCTGCCAGCTCGGCCATGCCCACGCACAGCGGAATGGCGGTGGCCAGCAGGGCGGTGGGCATCCCGGCGCGCGCCGATTCCAGCTTCAAACCGCCGTGGGCCAGCGGATGGCCGAGCAGCAGCGCCGTGACCAACGTGAATCCGAACCAAAAAGCCACGAGCGGCGATCGTTTGAAGAGGACCAACAGGCCCACACCGGCGAGCAGCGAGCCCACCACGCCCAACTCGTCGCAAAGCTCGGCCGCTGTCTGCAAGAGCTTGGTTCTGTCCTGCATGGCCTCGGGCCAGGTGCCGGCCAGCAGGTGCAAGGGTCCCACGGGGCTATGCGTGACCGCCAGGCTGGCCAGCACGCACCCGCCCAGAGCGGCGACGAAGAGCACCGGAGCCAGCAGAGGCCAGCGGCTCCCTCGTCGCAGCTCCCAAACGCACAGGCCAATCAGCAGAGGCCACAAGAGCGGCGCCGCCACCGGATCGACACCCGCCACCAGCCCCGCCAGCCCCGTCAGCACCAGGCCGCGCCCTGCCCCGCCCTCACCGCGCAACAAGGGCAAGGCGACCAACCACGCCCCGGCCAGCAGCGCCAGCGTGGCCGAGGCCGCGCCCGCCGAGGTGGCGCTGTGAAAGCTCGCCAACGCCATGCCGCCGGTCAGGACCGCCCCGACGGCCAGCACCGGCTCGTGCATGAAGACCCGAGTCCCCTGTCGAGCGTGGGGTGGTGGCCGCAACGTCACCAGCACATCCACGCAAACCCGGCCAAGCAGCGCGAGCGCCAGCGCCGCCAAGAAGGCGGTGGCCAGGTTGGCCCGCGTGGGCAGGTCGCCCAACGGCAAGATGCCGGCCACGCGATTCATCATCAGCGCGAGCGGCGCCACCCGCTCCTGCCCCGCAGCGTCCAACATGGCCGCCGCCGACCCGGCCGCGCCCAGCCGGTCAACCCCCAGGGGTGTCCCCGCTGCATACACCACGAACGCCACCGCGAAGATCACCGGCTCTAGGGCCGGCCACGGGCGCTTGGGGTGCTCAGACATGCCCCCATCCAACGCGAAACCGAGGCCCGTGTCGAGTGGTTAACCATGGGAGATCAGCCCCCCGCCACGCTTCCTCCAACCTGCGGCTAACTTGACGCCTGCCATTCCGGGGTCTATCCCCGAAGAGTGCACATCATCCGCGGCCGTCGCAACATCGTCCCCGATTTGGGGAGGCCGCTGCGTGCGCCCGTGGTGGCCATCGGCAACTTCGACGGCGTGCACCGGGGACATCAGGCCTTGGTTTCCACCATCCAGCGCCTGGCCCGGGCCGAGAACCGCGAGGCGGTGGTGCTGACCTTCGATCCGCACCCCGCGCGCTTCTTCGCGCCGCGCCTGGCGCCGCCCATGCTCGTGTCGCTGGAACGTCGCCTGGAATTGCTGACCCAGGCGGGGGCCGACGTGGTCCTGGTCGAGCCCTTCACCCCGCAGTTTGCCGCGCTGTCCGCCTTGGACTTCATCGAAAACGTGCTGCGCAACGATCTGCATGCCAGCCACGTGGTGGTGGGTTGGGACTTCAGCTTCGGGGCCGGCCGGCGGGGCGATCCCTCGCTGCTGGCCAGCGAAGGCATGCGCCTGGGCATGCAGGTCACCGTGGTCCCGCCGGTCATGAACGAGGGGCTGGTGTGCTCATCCACCAAGATTCGCGAATTCGTGCTCGAAGGTCGGGTCGAAGGCGCGGCGCTCTTGTTGGGGCGCCCCTACGAGACGACCGGACTGGTGGTTCACGGCCAGCACCGCGGTCGCACGCTGGGCATCCCCACCGCCAACCTCGCATCCGACACGGATCTCTTGCCCAAGTCCGGCGTGTACGCCGCCTGGGCCCGTTGCCTGGACAGCGCCAAACGCCTGCCCGCGGCGGTGAGTGTTGGCAACAACCCCACCTTCGTCTGCGACAGCGGAGCCGCGGCCATCGTCGTGGAAGCCCACCTGCTGGACTTCAACAGCGATCTCTATGGTCAACGCATGCGCTTGGAGTATGTCGGCCGGCTGCGCGACCAGCGTTCATTCCCGTCGACGGGCGAGCTGGTGACGGAGATCAAACGCGACCTGCAGCGCGTTCGGGAGATTCTGGCATGAGCATGGACCACCTCTACGAGACCGAGACCATGGCCGAGCTGTGCGCGCGCCAGGGGCGACTGACCGAAGCCATCGCCATCTTCCGCGAGCTGGCCGAGAGCGCGGGCGACGAGTCCGCGCGCGGCCGCGCCAAGGCCCGCCTGGCCACCCTGGAGGCGAGCTGGCAACCGCTGCGCGTGGCGGAGGTGGCGCCCGCGGATGTGCCCCTGCCCTGTGCGCCTGGGGTTTCGATCCTGGTGGGCGAGGATCAGGTCACGGTGGCCTGGGCCCTGCCGCCGGAGATCAGCGCCCCCGCCCTGGACGTCCTGGTCCTGCAGCGCACGCCCGGAGGCATCGACCCGCAAAAGAAACTCCTGCCCCTGTCGCAAAGCTCGGGGCGCATTGGTCTGCTGCTGCCCGGGGTCCATTCGGCCCTGGCGGCTGCCGGAACGGTTCGCGACGGCCGCTTCGTGCCGCTGGCACGCACCTCACGATAAAAAAATCCCCGAGGGATTCGCACCCCTCGGGGACCATGTGTCAGAGGATGGTGATTACACCACGCCGTGGTCGATCATCGAGTCGGCGACCTTGATGAAGCCGGCGATGTTGGCGCCCATGACGTAGTTGGTGGGCTGGCCGAAGTCCTTGGCGGTCTGGTAGACGGCCTCGTGGATGGACCGCATGATGCCCTTCAGCTTGGCGTCGACCTCTTCGCGGCTCCACGACAGACGCATCGAGTTCTGGCTCATCTCCAGACCCGAGGTGGCCACGCCGCCGGCGTTGGCGGCCTTGCCGGGGCCGTACAGCACCTTGGCCTTGAGGAACTGCTCGATGGCCTCGGGCGTGGACGGCATGTTGGCGCCTTCACCGATGACGGTGCAGCCGTTCTTGAGCAGCGTGGCGGCGTCGTGACCGTCCAGCTCGTTCTGAGTGGCCGAGGGGAAGGCCGCGTCGCACTTGATACCCCAGGGACGTTTGCCGGCCACGTACTCGCAACCGAACTTCTTGGCGTAGTCCTGAATGCGGCCGCGACGCACGTTCTTCAGCTCCATGACGAACTGGAGCTTTTCGGGGGTGATGCCCTTGGGATCGTAGATGAAGCCGTCGGAGTCCGACATGGTCACCGGCACGGCGCCCAGTTGATACAGCTTCTCGACGGTGTACTGGGCCACGTTGCCTGAACCCGACACGGTGCAGATCTTGCCCTCGATGCTCTCGTTGCGGGTCTTGAGCATCTCCTCGGCGAAGTACACGCAGCCATAGCCGGTGGCTTCGGGACGGATGAGCGAGCCGCCCCAGTTGAGCGACTTGCCGGTGAGCACGCCCACGAACTCGTTGCGCAGGCGCTTGTACTGGCCGAACATGTAGCCGATCTCACGGCCGCCCGTGCCGATGTCGCCGGCCGGCACGTCCGTGTCGGCGCCGATGTGCCGGAAGAGCTCGGTCATGAAGCTCTGGCAGAAGCGCATCACTTCGTTGTCGCTCTTGCCCTTGGGGTCGAAATCCGAGCCGCCCTTGGCGCCGCCCATGGGCAAGGTGGTGAGCGAGTTCTTGAATACCTGCTCGAAACCCAGGAACTTCAGGATGCCCAGGTTCACGCTGGGGTGCAGACGGATGCCGCCCTTGTAAGGGCCGATGGCGCTGTTGAACTGAATGCGGCACGCGAAACATGAGCTGACGCTCAGGCTCCACGATGCGCTCGAGGATCTTGTGCTGCTCGTACTTGCCGTAGCGGTCCAAAGCCGGTTGCAGCGATTCGAGCACCTCGGTCACCGCCTGATGAAACTCAGGCTGTCCGGGATCTCGCCTCTTCACCTGATCAATCACGCTCTGTGCGTACGACATTTCTTTTGCTCCTGGGTTGGGGACCGCTCGGAATGAGCGGCAAAATCCGATGTGAGACCCAGATATGCTGAATGCCTTTGCGAGGGCGTGCAGTTAAATCCCGGTTAATTTGATGTAACCATCAGGTTTCTTCCGAGCAGAGCGCATCAACAATGCACAACCCATTGGATCCATTGCCTTCCCTGACACGTCCGACTGGACAGAAAGCGTCGAACGCCACCGGTCGCTGGAGTTTTCGTAACAGCTTGCCGTCACGCATGGCAAGCGTTCACGAAGAAGATCGCCTGCGTGCGGGATGATCAGGGCACGATCAAGATGCAGTCGCTCCGGCACCAGCTTCCGGTGGCGCCGTTCTTGGGACCGTCATCGCAACCTTCACCAAAGGCGCTGTCGATGATGCCGTCGCCGCAGTAGTGCGATTTGCGACACCCCGGCGCGCATCCACCGGCCACCCCGTAGGGCGACGAGGTGTTGTCTCCGTTGTCGCATTCCTCGGTAACGGTCTCGGTGGCGTCCACCTTGCCATCACCGCACCTGGGTCCCCATTTGCACTCGGTGGTGCAACCACCGTAGGCGGTATCACTGTTGTGCTGCTTCCCATCGTCCTGCCCGTCGTCCTTCCCGTCGTCGCATTCCTCGCTGCCGTTGACCACGCCATCCCCGCACGAGGCCGTGCACACGGTGCGGGTTCGGTTGAACTTCGCGATGGTCAGCTTGTAGCTGGACCTGCTGACGTGGCGTTCGGCCTGGAACACCACGATCTCGTAGATCTGGCCCTTGGTCAGACCGAATTCCGTGGCTTTGGCTTCATCAAGCAGGACCGATCCGGTCAGAGCCCCGTGCACTCCGCCGATGTCGACCGCCAAGTGCCCGTTGACGAAGACCCAGACATCGTCGTCACCGATGAAGTCCAGGGTTTCGTTGCCCATGTACTCGAACCAGTAGCGCAGCTCGCTGGTGAAGTAGAAATTGTGATCCTCACCATCGTCACCGGTCCCCAGATATTCCAGCTCGGGGCCGTCGGGCGCGGCGTTTCCGCGACCATCCAACGGGAAGAAGGGTGGCGTGGTCCACTTCTCCTCGGCGCGGTCCCACTTGCCCGAGTGATCGTAGACGAAGGTTCCGTCGGTCGGCCCGGGGACGAATGTGATCGTATCGAACACCACAGTCGAGTGCTCGGAGTCTCGCCACCAATCTGCGAAATCCTCGGCGCTGGTGGTTTTGGATTCGGTGAGATCGACGTCGGGGTTCCACACCGGCTTGCCGTCAGGACCGAGGACGTTCTGCACAATGTTCAAGGAGGCGGAGGTCCTTGAGGAGACCTCGAAATCGGGGTGCCCGTTGGGAGCCTCATTGGGCAGCATGTCGCGGTAGATGACGGGAACGTTCAACTCGGTCTTGGCCTCGTCCATGGTGACCGTGCAGCTCCATTCCTTCTCCAGCTTGCACTCGGAGGTGCAGCCGTCGCCCGATTGGGTGTTGCCGTCGTCACACTCCTCGTCGGGCAGCTTGAGGCCGTCGCCGCAGGGCGATTTGCACCCATTGGTGGCTTCGCACTTCGGCTCGGCCTTGCAGTCGGGGGTACAGCCGTCGCCCGGGATCTGGTTGCCGTCATCGCACGGCTCGCCGCCCTCGACGATCTTGTCTCCGCACACCGTCTTGTGGCACTCCTCTCCCTCGTCGGGACAGGCATAGCCCGGCTCACGCGCGCACTTGGCGCTGCAGCCGTCCTCGTCGTTGGTGTTGCCATCGTCACACTGTTCAGTGCCTCTTTTCAGGCCGTCACCACACTCGGGCACGCAGCGCACCCCGGGAGAGTTGCACAGCCAGCCCGGTTCGATGGTGCGGCAATCCTCCGAGCAACCATCGCCAGAGTTCCGGGAGCCATCGTCGCAGGCTTCGTCACCCGAGACGCGACGATCGCCACACACCACGGTCGACTGGCAGGACTCACCCGGGACAGGACAAACATGGTCCGCCTCCAGCTTGCATGCTCCCGAACAGCCGTCGTTCGAGTCCTTGTTTCCGTCGTCGCACTCCTCGGCGGGATCCTTGACCCCGTTTCCGCAGCAGACCGAGTAGTCCTTGCAGCCTGCAGGCGCGACTTCAACGGTGCCGGCCTCGGGCAAGGTGATGAGCGGGCCGATGTCCCAGCGCGTGCCGGCGTCCATCGTGGTCGAACCTCCCGCGCCTCCCGCCGGCTCTCCTTCGTCCGACCGCACGCCTCTGCCGCCTTGGGCACTGCAGCCCAGGGCCACAAAGGCCAAAGTCACCAAGGTGATCGCCCCGCCGTAGAAATCGATGCGTCCCGGCTCCAAGCCAGGTTTGGGCGAACCAGGTATGCGATCTGTCTTTTCCAGCTTCATAGCTTGCACTCCAAACGAAGACGGAACTCGGCCATCACCTCGGCTGAGAATCCGCAATGTCCTCCCCGCACCACCTCAGCTTGCCTGTCGCGACTCACAGATGATACTCGAATCGCCGGATGCTTGGGGGCCGATAAGCGACACCACCGCACGGGCGACGGGGCACCAAACGACAAGCAGACCCTGAATGAAACACCACAGCAAACAGCCCCATACTGTATACTTCGCCTCCCTTACGATGGATTCCTTGCCCATTCCCGCTGCCCACGAGGCTGCCACGCGCGCTGCAGAGCAGGAGCGTCTCAGGACCCTGGCGCAGGGTGCGGGAATTCGCGTCATCGCCGCGCCGATCTTCCTTTTGCTCAACCTGGTCTTCTGGGCCGCCTATCCCACGGTCTCATGGTGGCCCCAAGCCTCTGCTCTGGCGGGCTACACCCTGGTTGCCGGCTTTTTGTTCGCCCTTCGCCGCACCCAGACCTTGGCCCGCCTCGGCCCCGTGCTGGCCGTACTCGATCTGGTCGTCCCCTACCTCATGCTGAGATCCGCCATCCACATTCATCCCGAGGGTGGACAGTTCGTGGCGGGTTTGGCGCTGGGACTCTTCGCGGTCATTGTCAGCCTGTATGGGCTTTCTCTGCGGCGGAGCTACATCGTCATCGCAGCGGTGGTGGCCACCGTCGCGGAGTATCTGCTGCTTTGCGAAGTGGGCGCGCCTTGTTCGCACATGTTTCTTCCGCCGGGCGTGTTGATCCTGGCCGCGGGAACAGGCTTCATCCTGGTCGACCGGACGGGCCGCCTGCTCCGCGAAACCGCGGGCGGAGAGGCCACGCGGCATCAGTTGGCCAACACACGCGCCCAGGTGGACCAGCTGTCACGCCTTCAGCAGGACAAGGACAGCCTGGTGCAGCTGATCGTTCACGACATGAAGGGCCCCATCAGCGCCGCCATCCTGTCGCTGGAGTATCTGAACCGAGAGGCGAAGCGACAACGGACCAGCCAGGACGTGGCCGAGGCGGTCGAGGACGCGCTCACCTCTTCCAGCAACGTGGCCAACATGATTTCCCAGATCCTGGATACCACCAAGCTGGAAGAAGGACGTATCACCCTGCACCTGGAGGACGTGCCCGCTCGCGAACTGTTGGAGACAGCCCAGCGGCAGGCGCTTTCGCGAACCCAAGGCAAGTCCCTCCGCCTGGAAGTGGACGCGCCGGATGACCTGACCATCACCGCCGATCGTCGGCTCTTTCCCAGGTTGCTGGATAACCTGGTCTCCAACGCCGTTCGCTACACCCCCAAGGACGGGCGCATTCTGTTGGTGGCGATCAAGAACAACGATGAGATCGTCCTGTCGGTCCACCACACCGGGGAGCCCATTCCGGCGGCCGAGCGGGACAAGGTCTTCGACAAGTTCCAGCAGGGCGACAGCGAGACCCGGCGCATGTTGGGTTGGGGCCTGGGACTGTACTTCTGCCGCCTGGTGGCCGAGGCCCACCATGGCCGGATCGGTATCGAGGACGTAGAAGGCTGGCCCACCTCGTTCGTCATCCGCCTGCCCGGTGAACGCGGCGAAGCGCACCCCCCGCCCGCCGACGCGGTGTAGCGTCCCCCCCTCCGCATGTCCCCCCAGCGTCAGCACCTCGCTTTTCCCTTTGCCGTCGTCAATGCCCGTGGACGCGCGCGGCTGGGCACCGGTCATCCATGGATCTACCGTCAGGATGTGTTGGAAGGCCCGCCCCAGGACGCGCGCGATGACGGTCCGGCCTTGCTGGCGGTGCTGGACGAACGCAAGCGTCCCCTGGCCATCGCGAGCTGGGCGGCGCAGTCGCCCGTCGCCCTGCGCATCCTCGAACGGCGCCAATCCATCAGCGAGCTGCCCGATTTTCTGTCCCTGGTGACCCAGCGTTTGCAGGCCGCCGTGGCCTGGCGCCACGACCTGGGGTTCGACCGCGATGGGGTCCGCCTGGTGCACGGCGAAGGCGACAACCTGCCCGGGCTCTTCATCGATCGCTACGCCGATGCGCTGGTCATGCAGACCACCTCCGTGGCCATGAACGCCATCCGTGCGAAGCTGGCGGACTGGTTGCACAAGCACCTCAAGGCGCGTCTGGTGGTAACCCGCGACGACGGCTCGGCCCGAGACTTCGAGGGTCTGCCGCGTGTGCGCGAGGTCAGCGCGGGCCAGGGCCCCACCGAGGTCGTGTATCGTCTGGGGCGCAATCAGCTCCTGGCCGACCTGCTGACCGACAGCAAGACCGGCGGGTTCCTGGATCAGGCCGACAACCACGCCAGCGTGGCCGCATGGACCCGGCCCGGAGCGCGTTGCCTGGACGCTTTCACCTACCACGGGGGATTCGCCCTGGCCATGGCGCGACAAGGGGGGCCAGTGTTGGCCACGGACCAGGATGCGCAGGCGGTGGCGCGCGCCCAGGCCAACGCGAAACGCAACCAGCTGGCCAACCTGGAAGTCCGCCAGGCCGACGCCTTCGCGCTGCTGCGCACGCTGGAGGCGGAAAAGCAGCGCTTCGATGTGGTGGTGCTGGATCCGCCGGCGCTGGCCAAACGCCAAGCCGGGGATCAGGCTGCCCTGCGGGCCTACCAGGAGATCATCCTGCGCGGGTTGCGGATCACGCAACCAGGAGGCATGGCCGTGTTGTGTTCATGCTCGGGGCGCGTCTCGCGTGGACAATTCGACGAGCTGGTGGGGAGCGCGGCCGCGCAGAGCGGGCGCATCATCCAGATCCTGGAACGCCGCGGAGCGGGCCGCGATCACCCCGAGCTGGCCGGCGTTCCTGAGACGGGCCACCTCAAATGCTGGATCGTGCGCGTGCTCTGAGGTCGCTGGTCGCACCGGCCCTCCGTGGATTCGCCGCGCCCCGAGCAGCGCGATTGACAGTGGCGCTTCTTGGGTGAAACCTATAGCACGACATATGTTGCCCCGGCAGGAACCCATCGGACTCTTGTTGGCCTCCGTGCGCAGGAGGCAGCGCCAGGCCGTCGAGATGCGGGTACGCGATCTCAAGCTCTCCACGCAGCAGTTCTGGCTGTTGGTGACGCTGTGCGAACAGCAAGGGGCCTCGCTGGCTGACATCCTGGCCGCCCTGCCCATGGACCAGCCCACCGCCTCGCGTGTGGTGGCCGCCGTGTGCCGGCGCCGACTGGTTCGCATACGAAACGATCCCAAGGACCGACGACGCCGCTTGATGACCCTGACCGCCCGAGGGCAAGCGTACGCCACGCGCTGTTTGACGGTGGCCGCACAAGTGCGGGGCGCCATCGTGGCGGGCTTTTCTGCCGACGAGATCACCACGTTCCGGGGTTGGCTCCGACGAATCGTGACCAATCTGGATGAACTGGACCGAACCTGCCCGCCCGCTTCGCTTGGGCGAACACCGGGCGCCTGAGGACGCAAGAGGAACGCATGCACTGGCTCAAATCCGTCAGATTCTGGAGCACCATCGTCATCGCGGCGGGCATCGGGACAGGGGTAGCCCTGTGGACCAAGAGCGGCGACCGCAAGCCCAAGATTCAGTGGGAGACCACCTCGGTGGATCGCGGCCGCATCACCGCGCGCGTGACCGCCACGGGTACGCTCTCGGCCCTGGTGACGGTCCAGGTGGGCACGCAGGTCTCCGGCTCGCTGCAAAAGATCTTCGTCGATTTCAACTCGCCGGTGAAGAAGGGGCAGATCATCGCCAAGATCGATCCGCGCCTGTTTCAGGCTTCGGTGGAGAACGCGCGCGCCAACCTGGCCCAGGCCAAGGCGTCCCTGCACCGGGACGAGGCCCAGGCCACCCTCGCCGAACGGCAGTTGCAGCGACAGGGCGCACTGGCCAAGGACAAGCTGATCTCGCCGGCCGATTTCGACACGGCGGAGTCGGCCGCGCGCACCGCCGCCGCGCAACGGGAGGCCGCCCGCGCCAGCGTGAAACAGGCGCAGGCCATCCTGAACCAAGCCGAGGTGAATCTGAATCTGACCAACATCATCTCGCCCACCGACGGCGTGGTGATCTCGCGCAACGTGGATGTGGGGCAGACGGTGGCCGCGTCTCTGCAGGCGCCCGTGCTCTTCACCATCGCCGAGGATCTGCGCAAGATGCAGGTCAACACCAGCGTGTCGGAGTCCGACGTGGGCCGCTTGCGTCCCGGCATGGAGGCGACCTTCTCGGTCGATGCTTTCCCGGGGCAGGCCTTCAAGGGTTCGGTTCGCCAGATCCGCAACGCCGCCACCACCGTGCAGAACGTGGTCACCTACGACGCCGTCATCGACGTGGAGAACCCCGATCTGCGTTTGCGCCCCGGCATGACCGCCAACGTAACCTTCGTGGTCGCCAACAGGGACGACGCCCTCCACATCCCCAACTCGGCGCTGCGCTTCCGCCCCAGCCCCGACCTGGCGTCCTTCCTCAAGCTGGAGATCCCCAAGGGCCGGCGGCCTGGCGGCGAGCGCGGGCCTGGTGGACCACGCGCCGAGGGTGACGAGCTCGACCGCCGCATGGTCTGGGTGCTGAAGGACCAAACGCCCACCCCGGTGCGCATCAAGGTGGGCGTCAGCGATGGCAGCAAGACCGAGGTGACCGACGGCGCGCTTCAACTGGGCGATCTGGTCATCAGCGATGCCACGCTCCCCGCCGGTCTGAAACCGGCCACCAAGGGAATGCTCCCTGGCGCCGGCCCGCCCCCCAGAGGCGCAAGGCGCTTTTAGGAGCGACGATGGGCAAGCCCCTCATAGAAGTGGCTGGTCTCAGCAAGCTGTATCGCATGGGCGATGTGGAGGTCCATGCCCTGCGCGATGTCTCGCTGACCATCGAAGAAGGCGAGTCAGTGGCTGTCATGGGCCCGTCCGGCTCCGGCAAGTCCACCCTGATGAACATCCTGGGTTGTCTTGATCGGCCCACCACGGGGCGATACCGCCTGGTGGGCGACGAGGTTTCGCAGCTCAATCGCGACCAGCTCGCGCGGCTGCGCAACCGCACGCTGGGGTTCGTCTTCCAGAACTTCAACCTGCTGTCACGCACCTCGGCCCTGGAGAACGTCGAGCTGCCGCTGCTGTATGCGGGCGTGTCCGGCAAGGAACGCCACAGGCGCGCGCGCGAGGCCCTCGAGCGCGTCGGGCTGGGAGAACGCATGCACCACCACCCCAACCAGATGTCGGGCGGTCAGCAGCAACGGGTGGCGGTGGCGCGCGCGCTGGTCACGCGCCCGCACCTGATCGTGGCCGACGAGCCCACCGGTAACCTCGATTCGCGCACCAGCATCGAGATCATGGCCCTCTTCCAGGAGCTGGGGCAGACCGGCATCACGCTGCTGCTGGTCACACACGAGCCCGACATCGCCCGTTATGCCTCGCGCGTGGTGTTCATGCGTGACGGGCGCGTGCAATCCGACCAGCGACAGACCGCGCTGCCCGCCGTGGTGCCCCCCGAGTTGCTGGAGCTCACGCCATGAATCCCCTACAGATCCTGCGCGTGGCCTTGCGCGCGCTGAGCCGCAACAAGATGCGCTCGTTCCTGACCACCCTGGGCGTGATCATCGGTGTATCAGCGGTCATCGCCATGGTGGCTATCGGCGAAGGTGCCAAGGCCCGCGTGGAGGAGTCGTTCGCCTCCATGGGGTCCAATCTGCTGGTGGTCCTCTCGGGCGCCACCACCGCCTCGGGCGCGCGCGGCGGGTTCGGCAGCATGCCCACCCTGACCTGGGACGACCTGAAGGCCATCAAGAGCGAGGCCAGCGCCGTCCGCTACGCCAGCGCGATGATGCGCACCACCCAACAGGTGATCAGCGAGGATCAGAACTGGGCCACATCGATCAACGGTGTCTCGCCCGAGTACTTGTTGCTGCGCAGTTGGCCGGTGGCCCTGGGCGCCAGCTTCAGCCAATCCGACATCGAGGCCGGGTCCAAGGTCGCGTTGTTGGGCCAAACCGTGGTGGACAAGCTGTACGGTGCCAGCGCCGATCCCGTGGGGCAAACCGTGCGCATCAAGAACGTTCCCTTTCAGGTCATCGGGGTCCTGGCGAGCAAGGGACAGTCGGCGGTCGGACAAGACTTCGACGACGTGGTCCTCATCCCCGACAGCACCTTCTCCGCCAAGATCCAGGGCGGGCTGCAGAAGTACATCCGGGGCCAGATCATGGTGGCCGCGGTGTCGAGCGACGCCACCAGCCGCGCCGAGACCCAGATCACCAACCTGCTGCGCGATCGGCACCGCATCCCGGTGGGGGCCGACGATGACTTCAGCATCCGCAACCTGGCCGAGATGGCCAATGCCCAGCAAGAGGGGGTGAAGACCCTGACCACCCTGCTGGCCAGCATCGCCCTGGTCTCTCTGTTGGTGGGAGGCATCGGCATCATGAACATCATGCTGGTCAGCGTGACCGAGCGGACGCGCGAGA
>CAZHUY010000172.1:11022-13100 GCA_964535465.1 uncultured Myxococcales bacterium | reverse complement strand
TCCCGTGCTTTTCAACCTTTTTTCTGATCCGGAATCATGAACGGTGATTTAGCACGGGCTACAGTCGCACCGGCACTTCTTCGGCCAGGACCACGTTCGGGGGCTCGATGCGGGTGCGGAAAGACACGATCTCCACGCCGGCTTGGTGGGCGCGCACCAGCGCCTTGGCGTAGACGCGATCCTTCTCGTGACAGGCACGCACATGGTCGCCGTGCGGCCGGTTCGCCAGAAAGAGCAGCACCGCGCGCTTACCTTTGGCCACCTGCGCGGACAGCTCGACCAGGTGTTTCAGGCCGCGCTCGGTGACGGCATCGGGGAAGGCCAGGGCATTGTCGGGGCCGGGCCAGGTGGTGTTCTTCACTTCCACGTAGCAGTCGGGCAGGCCTGGCTCGCTCAGGAGAAAATCCACGCGGCTGTTCTGGCCATAGCGCACCTCGGGCCGGACCGTCCCATACGCGGCCAGCCGCCGCACGACACGCCCCCGCAAGGCCTCGCCCACGATGGCGTTCGAGCGATGGGTGTTGATGCCGATCCATCCGTCAGGGCCACGAATCCACTCGGCCACGAAGGGCAGTTTGCCCTGCCCGATCTTGGGTGACGCCAGGACCTCGGCGTTTTCGGGCAGACAGCCCTCCATGCTCCCGGAATTGGGACAGTGAATGGTCACGATGGCACTGTCCACGCGTACGTCCATCAGGAATCGCTTTCTGCGGGAGATCAGATGGCCGGCGAGCAAGGGGGTGGGGACGCGCATGGAAAGCACCCCCATGATGCACGCCCGACGCTTCGGATGGTGGGAAACCTCCATCGCGGGCGCGCGCTGCGCGTGTTTCGCGCGTGTATCCAGCACGTGAACTCCATTGTGCTGGATCTCGGTCTTCTGTTTCCAAAGTGACCATCTGAATTAACAGCGATTTCACTCGCTCGAAATCGGCTTTTGAAGGGCTTCTGATACACCCATGGCAGGCCTTCAACTCGCAAGGACTCTTGGGAAGAACCCGCCATGAAGAAGATCGAAGCCTTTGCATTGGCGCTCCCGCTGACTCTCTGCGCGGCCCTGTCCGCGCAGGCCGACGAACCCGCCGCGCCAGCGCAAGCCGCCCCACCCGCGGCGCCCCCTGCCGAGACCACCGCCCCGGCGCCTGCGGTCGCTGCCCCCCCAGACCTCGCCGCACGTATCGCTGACCTGGAGGCCTACATCAACAACACGGCGCCGAAGACCCTGACAGCGACGCCTGGGCCCGGGCACAACGCCTGGATGATGACCTCGACCGCTTTGGTCCTCTTCATGACGTTGCCCGGCCTCGCCCTGTTCTACGGTGGCTTGGTCCGTCGCAAGAACATCCTGTCCGTGGTGGCCCAGTGTTTTGGCGCCGCGGGCTTGGTCACCGTCCTCTGGTGGGCCTTCGGGTACAGCGCGGTGTTCGCCAGCGCGGGCTCCGAGAGCGGATACTCGATCCTGGGCTCGATGAAGTTCGCCTTCCTCAAAGGCGTGGGCTCGGCCCCCAATCCCGACTACAGCCCGTGGGTCTCGCAATCCGTGTTCTCCATGTACCAGATGATGTTCGCCATCATCACCCCGGCGCTCATTGTCGGAGCCATCGCCGAGCGCATGAAGTACTCGGCGCTGATGGCCTTCATCCTGGGCTGGATGCTGCTGGTCTACTTCCCGCTGGCCCACATGGTGTGGGGTTCCGACGGCATGATGAACGGTCTCGCGAATGCGCGCGCGCCCATCAAGGCCATCGATTTCGCTGGCGGGACCGTGGTCCACATGTCCTCGGGTTGGTCCGCGCTCTTGCTCGCCATCATCCTCGGCCCCCGCAAGGGCTTCGGTCGGCGTCGCTTCATGCCTCACAGCATGGTTCTGACGGCAACGGGAACCGGCATGCTGTGGGTGGGTTGGTACGGCTTCAACGCGGGCAGCGCCGTTGCGGCGGATGGAATCGCGTCCGTGGCCTTCATGTCGACCACCTTGGCCGCAGCGGTGGCCGGCGTGGTGTGGCCCCTCATCGAGTGGATCGCGCGCGGCAAGCCCACCGTCCTCGGCTTCTGCTCGGGTGTCGTGGCCGGGCTGG
>CAZHUY010000172.1:0-11012 GCA_964535465.1 uncultured Myxococcales bacterium | reverse complement strand
ACCCCCGCCGCCGGCTTCGTCTCGGCGACCGGCGCGGTCATCATCGGCGTGCTCGCCGGCGTGGTTCCCTACCTCGCGTGCACGAAGCTGAAGCACATCTTCAAGTACGACGACGCCCTGGACACCTTTGGTGTTCACGGTGTCGGCGGAACCTTGGGCGCGATCCTCACCGGCTTCCTCGCCTCCGCAGAGGTGAATGGTAACTTGAACACGAACCTCGGCCAGATGGTGGGCAGAACTCTGTGGCTTGAGCAACTCAAGGCCGCCGGGCTGACCATGGCCGTCGCGCTGAGCGTGACCGCCGTGTTGGCCTACGCCATCAAGGCCACCTTCGGTCTGCGTCCGCCCCCCGACAGCGAGGAGCAAGGACTCGATACCGCCGATCACGGTGAGTCCGGGTATCACATGGACGAGGCTGCCGTCTAGTGCCCCCCTGGCAACAAATGCAGGCTATTGTGTCCGTGACTGCTCGATGGCGATACCTGTGTTGCTTCCGTTGCTGCTCGTGCTGGCAGGCCAGCCAGGGGGGGTGTCCTCGCCCGGGACCGCCATCGTGGTGGCTGGGAACGCCGTGGACGTGGGACGGCCGGTCGTGCTGTGGAACGATCCTCAGGGGTTCGACGGCTACAACCCACGATGTGTCGACCAGAGCGGCGGCTGCTGCGATGAAGACTGGCCCCGCTACGGCACACGCAAGGGACTGGGTGAACGCACGCTGCCAGCTCTGCAGAACGCGGTCTCGCAGTCGGTTCTGCACTTCGACGGCTGCGTGAACTCGCGCTCGTGCTTTCGCAGCATGCACAACCGGGTGCGGCCGGGGGGCGGCTGCGGTCTTTCCGCGCACTTCATGATCGACGGCGACGGCACCATCTACCAGACCCTGGATGTGGCCGAGCGCGCCTTTCACGCGGAACAGGAAAACTCGATCTCGGTGGGCATCGAGATCTGCAACCGCGGACGCTACAACCCCGGCGAGCTTGCCCGCCTACCCATCGAGTACCGCACGCGGCCGCATCGCCCGGTGAGGATCAACGGGGCAACCCATGAGGCCTACGACTTCCGCCCGGAACAGTACGAATCCCTGCTCGCGCTCAGTCGAGCGCTCTTGCGAACCTTTCCGAAGATGCGCCCCGTGATTCCCGAGCAGCAAGGTCAGCCACTGTTGGAGACGCTGGCCCGCCCGCAGGACTTTCACGGCATCGTGGGGCACTTGCACGTGGATCTGCAGAAGCAGAAGTGGGATCCCGGGGCGTTCGACTGGCAGCGACTGACCCGCGCCCTGCGCGGCTTCGCCTTCCCGGTGCAGGTGCGCGCCTTCTCCGAGCTGCCCGACACACGCGAGGGACTGATGGCCGCACGGCGAGCCGCGCACTTCGCCAGCGAAGAGCGGGTCACCGGGTTCTTCCCCGTGGCGCCCGGACGGCTGTGGCACTCGGGCGTTCATCTGCGTGCCTTGGCGGGCAGTCCGGTCAAGGCGCCGGCGCGCGGACGTCTGTTGGCCGCCCGTCGCGCCGACCAGGGGCGGTCCTTCGTGCTCTTGCGCCACGAGGTCGAGGTGGACGGAGCCGTGCTGGTCTTCTATTCGTTGCTCTTTCACCTGGAATTGCCCGCTCCAGGCCCGGCTTCATCGCTGCCCTGGCTGCGCGCCCTGCCGCCCGAGGGTCAGGCTGCCTTGCACGCGGGCCAGGTGGCGTTGCTCGACCTGCGCGTGGAGAGCGGCGACGTGCTGGGCCGGGTGGGCCAGGTCCGGCGCGGGCCCGAGCAGGGGCCTGAGGTGCACTTCGAGATCTTCACGATCGATCGACCTGGGCCCGCGCTGGAACGCGTCTTTCAGGTGGTGAATGCCGTCGGCGACGGACCGCTGATCCGTCAGGTCGGGCTGATCGCCAGCGCGGACGGCGACGGTGACGAGCAGATCACCGCCAGCGAGTGCCGCCAATTGTTTCATGGTCGCGCGCGCGAGCCTCGCCTCGCCCTACGCCGCCTGGCGGTCCGGCACCGCCATGAATGGGGCGACCGCACTGCCCTGGCCGAGTTCGTGAGCCTGCCCGAGCTGTCGGGCATCCCCGAAGACAGACGCCGCAGCCTCCACGCCACGGCCATCGAGCCGTACCTCTTCTGGACCGACAGGCTGGCGACCCACGCCGGGCTACCGGTCGACCAGGTCATCCACTCGTACCACCCACTGACCTTCCTGCTGGCCGTGGCGGCGCACACCACACGGGTCAGTCTACCCTGGCCGCGCCATCGCATCGATGAACGTAGGCTCGAGGCCCGGCCCATCGCGCACGTGCCGGTCGAGGATTGGATCCACCCGACCGCGGTGGCACGTACGCTGACGTTGCCGCCGCTGGTGGGCGTGGATCTTCTGCCGAAGAGCAAGCAGCGCATCCCGCTCATCGAACTGCCGTCGACGGACCAGCGCTAGTTCGCCGTCTTCTGCAGCTGACCCTTGACGCGCGCCCCCGTCACACGGAAGATGCGCGTGAGGTCGTAGGTGCTCCGTAACCTTCTCATCAACCGCGAGTCGCCACTCTGGTCGGTCTGGCTGGCCGAACTGGCCGTGATCCTCGGCGTCGTCCTGCTGGGGCGGGCGTTGTTCCGGATCAAGAAGGATGACCCGGCCGTGTGGTGGCGCCTCCTGGTGCCCGCCAACTACTTTTTCTGGGCACAATCATGCGCGGCGGACATTCGCGAGGATCCGGGCACCCAGACGGACGAGGTGATGATCGCCTTTCTGCTGGGAATGGGTGGGTGACACCTTCCATGAAAACTACCAGGGTGCGCCGTCCGACGGCTCGACCTGGCGGACCGGCAGCGATGCCAAACACGTGCTGCGCGGCGGTTCTTGGTACTTCGGCGATCCGAACACTCTTACCGCGGCCACCCGCATTGGCATCGATTCCGAAAGGGCGACGAGCAACGACGGCGTTCGCTGCGCGCATTACTGAGGGGCGGCGCCTGAACGTGCGAAGGCGCAGGGAGATCTGAGTCAGTCGTGCTATTCCTGCCCGGCGCCCAGGGCCACGCTGGCGTAGGCGCGGGCAAACACCTCGCCGAAGATCTCCGCGTGCAGCGCTTCGTCCTCGTCGATGAGGGTGGTGAGCCGCAGCCTCTCCTCCGTCCGCCTGCCCAACAGGCGCGCGAGCAAGCCTGGTCGCGCCACCGGATCCAGAGACTCCAGTAGGCTGCGCACCGATTGGCTGATTCCCTCCATGAGGGCGATCTGATGGATGCCCATGTCGGCAAAGACCGACTTCAGCTCGGCCAGGCACAGGTCGACCGAGCCCGACGGATCCAGCAGGTGCTCGGCGATCTCGTTGCCGGTGCGCGCCCGGTGCAAGGGCGTGCTACCCGCAATGGGCCGCACCCCGACCTGCTCGCCAAACTCCTGATGTCCCTTGCGCAGCGCCACGAAAGCGTCGCTGAATCCTTGCAGCAGGCGCAGACACCGAGCGATCTGTGTGGAATCCACGCGCGCGGTTCTGTCGGCCAGCTCCACGGGTTGCGCAACCCTGTGCGGGTTCGGGCGCCGCACGACGATGTGGGTGCCGCTATCCGGCTCGTCCTCGATGGAGGTGACCAAGAGCGCGATTTGGAAACAGGCGACGTTCAGGTACGCTCCCGCGGGCAGCGACACCGCCACATCCTTGGGCAGGCGTCTGCCATCCAGAGACGAGCCGTTGGTCGAGCCCAGGTCCATGAAGGTCAGGCGACGCCCCTCGGAGCGAATGACCCCATGCCACTGCGATACGAAACTGTCGTCGATGACCAGATCGTTGAGCGCGTTGCGCCCTATGCGGATGGGGAACTGCTGGAACGCGTGGTCCTGCTCGCGTTGGGTACGCGAATCCTTGACGTTGATACTGATGAGCATGATGGCCCTCGGGCGGCTTATCGACCTGGGGCCCTTCCAGTTGCTTCCCTCTGACAAAAAACCGGGCCGCGCAGGGCATGGCGAAAGGACGGCCAAGGCCGCCAGTTCCCCCCCCTGGACACCTGGAAATCTGACATTCCCAGACGGCGGGAGGCAGGGTTACAATCAGGAATGGGCGTGTTTAAGATTTGGACCCAGTCTGCCGATGTCCGCACCGACAAGAGGAGGTTCTTCCTATGCGGAATCTGATCCTGGTGGGATGCATGGCCTTCCCTTGCGCTGGTTGTGGAGAGGCCGACAGTGGGCCTCACGGGGAGGCGACCAGAATCGCAGTCCTCATGCCCCTGACAGCGGGCCTCTTGTCATCGCAAGCGCCGGGTTGGGAGGCAGCCGCCAAGGTGGCGCAGTCCGAGATCAACCAGGCGGGGGGAGTCCTCAACAGCGAGCTGTACCTCGACGTGAGGGACTCGCAGAGCGATACCGGTCAAGCCGCGCCGCCCTACACCAGCGACCTGGTGGCTCAGCAGCTTCTGTCCACGAATGAAAGGCTCTGGGTATTCAGCGACGGGGGTAAGACGCCTGACCACATGGCCGCGACCGCACAGGCCGGCGGCGCCTTGGTGCTCTTCACGGTCGCGGGTGGCAACAACGTCACCACCTTGGACACGACCGACATGTTCTTCCGTGCCTGCGGCAAGGCCGCCGATGGCGGCAAGGCCACGGCCCACTACGCTTACTCTCAAGGAAACGGCAAGGTGGCGGTCATCGCGTCTCCGGTGATGGTGGCCTCCACCGCCGTACCGTTCGCGAAGTACTTCATGTCCCTGGGAGGCTCCGTCATCCCCTTCACCGGCGCAGACGGCATCGTCGACTACTTTCTCGGCCCCGATGCGGTCGCCTACAACGGCTACGATACCGACGCGCAGACTGTGATGGCACAGAATCCAGACGCCATCTTCATAGCCGCCGCGCTCGACCCCACGGGCGCCGGCTACCTGCAGGCGCTCTTGAACGCGAACTACCAGGGGCAGATATACGTCGATGGCATGATGGCGGACACCACCCTCTTCACCAAGGTGAAGGGCAACACGAACGGCATCCGTGGCGTCATGCCGGGCGATCCCGCCGCCCGCAGTGCTCTGGCCAGAAAGGTCGAGGAGGGGTCGGGGGCTTCGCTGTCCACGGTTTCGCGCCTGGCTGAGAACTACGACGCCATCTATCTCATGGCGCTGGCGATTGCCCAGGCAGGCAGCACCGATCCTCTGGCGGTTCGCGATGGCCTGAGAGCCGTGGCCGGTCCTGGTGGCACGACGGTGGGCCCCGGAGACTTCGGCCTCGCCCTCCAACTGATCGCCGCCGGCCAGCAGGTCGATTACCAGGGTGTCAGCGGCGGTCTCGACTTCGACGAAAATGGCGACGTCCCCAGCCTGTTCGACTTTTGGATCACGCGCGATAGGACGTTCGAGAGCACGGGTACGTGGACACCCACGTGGCTCTGATGGGCTCGGGGCCCCAAAGGTGGGTATGCACTCTCTTCAGCGCGCCTGCTATCTGACGCTCTCGGTGTGCGTCCTGGTGTACGCGCCGTGGGCCCGCGCTGCTCATGGCGACGCGGGGACAGAAGAGGTCGCACCGACGCAAGCCGAAGCAGGGGCCGAGCCAACGGGACCTGAAGCGTCGCCCACCCGCACGGGGGTCGCGACGCCGGCCGCGAGCCAAGAGAGCACGTCGCCAGACGCGGGCAGCGACAGCAAGACGCCGGCCGTGAGCCAGGCGACCCCGGCGCCGGCCGCGAGCCCCGATGGCTCCCTTGAAGACCTGGTGGACATGACCCTGGAAGAGCTGATGAACGTCCGGGTGACGGTGGCGACGCGGGTCCCGCTGAAGGCCGCCGAGGCTCCTTCGATCATCACGGTCATACAACGCACCACCATTGCAGCCATGGGCTACCGCTCGGTCGCGGAGGCGCTTCGTTCGGTCCCCGGCTTCTACGTCGCCGACGACCTGGTCACCAACAACATCTCGGTGCGCGGCACGCATGGTGGACCGGATTCGTGGAGCCGCATTCTCAAGGTCATGATCAACGGCCACGCCGCCACCTACCACAGCAGCGGCGGCAATCTGCTGGGGGACGAGTTCCTGCCCATCGATGCCGTTGAGCGAATCGAGATCATCCGTGGAACGGGCGCCGCCCTCTACGGTGCCAACGCCTTCCTGGGTGTCGTCAACGTCGTCACCCGCCGCCCCAACAGCGAGGGGGCCCACCTGAGATTGAGCGGCGAGTTCGGCGCCATGAACAACAGCCGATGGGGCGGCAGCGGGGACATCGCCGGCAGTCTGGCGTTCGGGGAGGATGCCGAGCACTACGTCACCTTCGCCTTGCGCGGGGGACGTTTCGACCGTTCTGGGCTGGCGGTTCCCGACACATCGCCGCTCGGGGCGAACTATTCCGGCCAAAGCAGTGAGCACGACATTGCCCGGCCACGCAGCGTGTTCGTGGACAGCGGCCTCAACCTCGGCTCGCTCGGCTCCCTCAACGCGCAGTACATCGAGCAGACTCTCGATGCCCATGGTCAGTTCTCTGGCATCAGCGTCCTGACCCAAGGCAACCGCATCGCCATGCGCAACCAGATGCTCGGTCTCAGTCACCGCCTGCAATTCGGAGAGCATTTGAACATCCACACGACCGGTCGGTACTCGCACGGCGCCGATCTGCCCTTCGAGAAGCTCGACAGCAGCGCCACCCCTTACACCTACCGGCGCGAGCGTTCATCCCATACGACCACCCTCGGCACCGAAGTGTCCTACGACCGCTGGGGACACACCGCCCTGGTCGGCTACGAATACCAGAGTCTGCGTGACAGCGGCGATACGACCTACCTGGTGTTTCGCGATGGCGCCGGCGCGTCCGCGGGAAACCAAGTACGGGGTGCGCCCGGCCGATCCATTCACGTCATGGACCACGGCCTGATCGGACAGTTGATCGTGCGACCTGTGGTCAACCTGACGATGATCGCGGGCGCTCGCTACGCCTGGAACAACATCTGGGGCAACAGCCTCAATTACCGACTGGGCGCGACCTACCACATAGGACGAGGTCTCTCCACCAAGGTCATCTACGGCACCTCCTACGTGCCCCCCGCGCCTGCGCAATTGCAGCAGGAGCCGGTGCGCATGGAAGGCGGCATCGTGGGCAACCCGGATTTGAAGTCGCAGAGGGCCTCCACCTGCGAGATCGAGCTGTCCTACAAACCCGTCAGTTGGTTTGATTTCGCCATCAACCAGTTCTTCACGAAGATCGACGATCGCGTGGAATTCGTCTACGCGGGAACGCAACTGACGGCCCGCAACGTCGTCCCCAGTCAAAGCCATGGTGTTGAAGCCGAGGCGCGCATCGCCAAGCGCAGCTTCTTCTCGACAGCCAACATCTCGTACCAATGGACCACCGCCACGAGGTCGCCGCCGCTCGACCCTTACTGGTGGCACGTCCTCTACGACAAGAGCGGGGCTGGCTCCAATCACTCGCTCTACCACCCCATGTGGATGGGGCACGGAGAGGTCGGGGGGAGCTACGAGCGTGCCCACCTGCAGGGCTCTCTGCGCGTGTCTTACGTCGGGGAACGCAAGTCTTCGATGGCCAACATCATGAAGAATCACGCGGCCTACCTGCTGCCGTCCTATGTCGTGGTCGATCTCACGATCAGAACCCTGGAGCTGAATCTGCTTCGCGGCCAAGCCACGGTGTTCTCGCTTCACGTGAACAACCTGCTCGACCAAAGCAGCGGCGAGCCAGGGGCTCTGGGCGTCGATATCCCACGGCTAGGGCGCACCTGGTTCCTGCGCGCGTCGCAGGAGTTCTAGCGAAGCGGAGAGCCGCAGCCTCCAGCGATTTTTGGGGCCACCCGGCGGCGGGACCGGGACGAAAAGGCAAAAAATCTCGCGGAGGGCACGCAACCGTTGGCTGAGCTTGCCGACAAGGGGGCATGGTTTCGAAATCGGTCGGCGAGAACCCTGCCTGGTTGCTGGGGCTGTTGTGCGCGGCTTGCGGCCACGCGCCTGTCCCCGCGCCCTGCCCTGCCCCTGAATACATTCCGGTGATCCTGAGCGCCGGGGATCGGCTCAACGCCGATGACAATGGGCGGGCGTTGCCCACCACGGTCAGGCTGTATCAATTGAAGGATGTGGGGCGCCTGGCCACGGCGACCCTCGAGCAGATGCTGGAAGATGATCGCGCCACGCTCGGCGAGGATCTGCTCTCGGTAAGAGAAATCACGCTCTACCCGGGCGACGCCGCCAAGCCGCTGCTCGACCGCCGCGAGGGGGCCGCCTTCTTGGCGGTGGTGGCGTTCTTTCGCCGTCCCGCGGGCTCGGGCTGGCGTGCCGCCAACAAGCTGCCGCCCGTCGATGCCGCCCACTGCCACTCTGAGGAAAGTCTGCGGCCCTGGTTCCGCTATGGCTTGCTGGAGAACCAGATCAACGCGCAAGGGGGGAGGCCATGACGCCACAAAGGGTCGTGTGGTCGGAGGGGATGCTGGTGTCGCCCCAGCACTTTCAACAAGCCGACCTGTACCACGAGAACCTGGTGGCCTGTCGTCTGGCCGCGCTTTCGCCCCACACCTGGGGCGTGCACACGCTGGACATGGACGTGGGGGCGCTGGCTTCGGAGCAGGTGTGCGTCGGCCGCTTTCGGGGGGTGTTGCCTGATGGCACCTATCTCGCTTTCCAGGCCGGCGATGCCGAGGCCCCGGCCAGCCGCGCGATAGGCGCGCACTTCGCCCCGGCCCAGTCGGTGCTGGAGGTGTTCCTGGCCCTGCCCAAGCAACGGCAGGGTGTGGCCAGCATCGCGCCCGAGAACGGCGATCCGGCCGAGAGCCGTCGCGCGCGCTTCCGGGCCACCAGCCGCACGGTGAGCGATCTGGCGGGTGATTCCGCGGATCTGTGCGTGGCGTTCGCCCAGCGCAACGTCTCGATCCTCTTTGGCGACGAGCCGGCTGACGATTTCGATACGCTGAAGATCGCCGAGGTCACGCGCAATCCCAGTGGCGGCCTCATCCTGCACGAGTCGTTCATCCCGTCGCTGCTCTCTTGCTCGGCCTCGCCCACTCTGATGGCCAGCCTGCGCCGCCTGTTGGCCCTGGTGACCGCCAAGCAGCGCCAACTGGCGCACGAGCGCCAGCAGCGCGACGCCGCCAGCGTCGAGTTCGGCGCCCCCGAGGTGACGCGCTACCTGCAGCTCGCGGCGCTCAACACCTTCTTGCCCTTCCTGGTTCACGCAGGCCGCGCCGGCGAGATCTCCGCGCGCGAGCTCTATCTCTTCCTCATTCGCATGGTCGGCCAGCTCGCCACGCTGGCCTCGGACACCGACCCCACCGATGTGCCGGTCTTCAGCTTCGCCGATCTGCGCGCGACCTTCGAACCGTTATTCGCGCTGCTCGATCAGATGCTCCGCTCCAGCGTGCGCGGCGCCTGCCTGCCGGTGCCGATCGAGGTGCGCGACGGCGTCCACCTCGCCCTGCTCAACGACGAGCGCGTGCTCGGGTGCGCGCAGTTCGTCCTGGCGGCCCAGGCCCAGGGCGTGACCGAGGATCAGTTGGCGCGCGAGCTGCCCGCACGGGCCAAGATCGCCTCGCCCGCGCAGTTGCCCTTCCTGCTCAGGTCGGCCACGCGCGGCCTGGGGTTGCAGGTCACGCACCGACCACCGGCCGAAGTGCCGGTGCGCCCGCAGGTCGCCTACTTCATTCTCGACGGCACCAGCGAGCACTGGCGGCGCGCCTTCGACGAGCAGGGCCTGGCCATCTACCTGCCGCCGCCCTACCACCCTGGGCTGCTCAAGCTCGAGCTGTTCGCAATCCCCGCCAAGCCGTGAGGAAGCCATGGACCATCTGGTGGAATTGACCCGCGAGTGCTTCAACGCCATCGCGTGTTTGCGCGGCACCGACGACAACGTCGTTTCGCCCCAGACCGTGCAGGATGCCTTGCGCCTGTGCCTGGACCGCTTGCAGGAACGCGGACGCCAGGCCGGAATCCCCGATCGCGACCTGCAGGACGCTTGCTATGCGCTGGTGGCGCTGGCCGACGAGGTGGCCCTGGCCGGGCCCGAATCGTTGCGCAGCTTCTGGATGGACAACCCGCTGCAGTTCCAGCTCTTCGGCGAGAACGCCGCGGGGGAGGGATTCTTCACCCGCCTGGATCGCTTGCTGGTCGACGAGCGACGTGCCGCCGTGCTGGTCGTGTACCAGCTTTGTCTGCTGTTCGGGTTCCAGGGCAAGTGCGCCTTTCCCGGCGGCGAGGTCGAGCTGATGCGCTTGCGCGACAACCTACGCCATCGCCTGCAGCCGCGAGAGGAAGAGCGGGATGTCCTTTCTCCCGCGGGCGAGGCGCCCGACGAGCCGCTGGTGCGCGGTGCCCGTGGCCATCGCTTGCTTTGGGTGTCTCTGGCCATTCTGGCCCTGGGCTTCGCGAGCTTCGTGGGGTTGCGGCTGTCCTTCGATCACCAGGTGTCCCGTCTGGCGGCTCGCGTGGACGAGATCGCCCCCTAGGTTGGCCATGCTGAAGTACACCGTCGCTATCGTCTTCATCGCACTGGCCTGGGCCAGCGCCCTGGTCTTCCGCGGAATCGCCCCGCTCTTCTGGTCGGCCGCCGGGCTCAGCATCCTGCTGCCGCTCGGCCTGCTCATCTACGATCTCGGGCAAAGGCGAGCCACCCGGCGGGCGTCCTCGGCGTTGGAGCAGGGGCTGGACAGCCCCGGCTCGCACATCCGCCCCGACCAGCAGGCCGAGATCGCGGCCATGCAGGCGGAGTTCCGCAAGGCCCTGCACAACCTCAAGAGCTCGCGCCTGTCGGCGGGCGGCAGGGACGCGCTGGCAGCCCTGCCCTGGTACCTCATCATCGGGCCGCCCGGCGCGGGCAAGACCACGGCCCTGCGCAGCTCGGGGTTGCCCTTTCCCTACGCCAAGGGCGGCCGGGTCAAGGGCGTGGGCGGCACGCGCAACTGCGATTGGTGGCTGACCAACCAGGCGGTCATCCTGGACACCGCCGGTCGCTGGGCCACGCAAGAGGATGACCGCGAGGAGTGGCTGGCCTTTCTCGATCTGTTGCGGCAGACGCGACCACGCAAGCCGATCAACGGCATCC
>CAZHUY010000171.1:8732-13255 GCA_964535465.1 uncultured Myxococcales bacterium | reverse complement strand
ACCCGACGTCGATGTATCCTGCATGGTCACTCCTCCCTCGTTCTCCAGAGTGGTTGCTCTGTTCGCTCTCCACCCCGTGCATTCCTCAGGCCATCGGCCCCACCCCGCTTGGCCCCGCGAGGGGTCGGGATTTCCAGCCCGTCCAGCTACTCTCGGGAAACCTCGCGCACCATCCGGTAACGTCGACCAGACGGCACACCCGCGCGCCGCCTACTTGCCGCTGACCACGTGCTTGAGCGCGCTCATAGTGTCATGGGTGCGCAGCTGGGCCGGCAGCAGCTCATCGCGAACCGAGCGCGCCGTCGCGGGGTCCAGTTTGCCCAGGCTATCCTGATAGTCGCGTAGCCAGTGATCTTCGCCTTCCTCCAGCGCCGCAATGGCGGCCTTGCTGCCCAGGATCTGGGCCCCTCCCTGAATCAGCTTGGCCAGCGTGCCCCACAGGCCCGACCTCTTGGTCGGGTTGCCCCCGAGGCCCCGGATGATCTCTTCCAGCCGGCGCGCACGCTCGCCGTGCGAAGCCAGGCACTGTTCCAGATCCACCCTCGCGGTCAGCTCGGCGGACAGTTTCCCCAGGGCCTGGTTGTAGGTTTCGACGGCCGCCAGTTCGTCCTTGAGCAGATCATTCAGACCTTTCAAGGTCATCTCGTGGCTGTGAACATGCATGACAACTCTCCCTCCTCCGTTCCACGCTCCGAGGCGGATCACCTCCGCCTCGGAGGCCCCGACGCTCAGTGCCTCGCCTGGGCCGAAGCGGATTGCGGCTGGCAAATGTTCCCCAGCACGTCGACGATGTCGTCGGAGGAGACATCATGCCGCCCCTGCTTCCGCTCACGCTCGGCCTCCCGGGCAATGTCGGCCAGCGACAAGATGCCGACCAGGTGCTTCTGGCCATCCAACACCGGCAGGCGACGGACCCTGTTGAAGCGCATGGCTGACTCGGCATCCTGCACGCTGCTGTCCGACGAGCAGGCGTACAACTTGGACGACATCGCCTCTTGCACCTTGATGACGCTGGGCGAGCTGTCCTTGGTGTAGCAGGCCATGCAGACGTCACGATCCGTGATCATCCCTTTGACCTCGCCGCTGCCGTCCACCACCGGGATGGCCCCGCAATCGCAGTCCCACATCAGCTTCGCCGCCGCGCTCAGGCTATCATCCACCCGGCAACTCACAACACTCTTGGTCATCAGATCCGCCACTCGCATGCCTCGGCCCTCCTTGTCCTAAAACCTCGAACTCAGTATGGCATCGTCGGGGGAGTCGACAAGCCTGCTCGCGGACCAGCGCAACTTGTGTGTGGAGGGTGGCGGCGCCCCGTTTCAGTAGTGCTTCGTCCACATCACATCGGCCGAGCCGCTCATGGCGTCGCCGTATTCGCCCTGGAAGCTCCAGCGCGAGGTCAGGTCGTACTCCAGACGGACGGCGTTGCGATTCTGCAGCAGCGCCGGATCCATGGCGCCCAAACGCGAGACGTAACCGACGTAGAGTCTTCTGGTCACATAGGTGCCGGCCTCGACGCGCGCCGTGCCCAGCTGGCTGCCGGTTTGGATGGTGAGCACGTCGAGCGGGAGCTTGTTGGCGAGCATCTTCTGAACCTGACCCGCCACCAAACCTCCAAGCAAGGAGGCGGCCTGATCGCCACGACTGTTGGTGCTGCCCGTGTTTTCGCCGACAGTCAGACGCCCGGTCAGGACCAGCGTGGTGAGCTGCGATTCGGTCAAGTCCGGTCGCGCAGGGGCGCGAATGCCGATCTTCAGGTTCTCGGGTGTGCCCTTGACCCTGATCTCGACCACGATGTCGTCCTGCCAATCGTTGTAGATGGCGATGACATCCAGCTCCGGCCGGTCGGGCGACCCACCAAAGACCACGCTGGAGTCCTCCTGCAGGTCGAACCGTTGTCCCAGCAAGTTGACGATGCCTCGCCGAATCTTCACCTTGCCGAAGACTTGGATTGCCTCGCCGATCTCGATGCGGAAACCAGGCTGCACGGACAACTCCAGGTTGGCGTCCTCGCCGGTGATCCAGGTATCGCGAGGAGCCGACACGGTCAGCACGGCAACGGGCAGTCGCGGCTCGGGCGAGGCCAGCCCGCTCTCCTGGCCCACGACCAACCCCAGCTCCGCGTTGACCTTGGCCAGCTTGCGCTTCTGCTCCGCGTTCAGCGGTCGTCCGTCCTCGAGCAACACCATGTCCTCGGGGCGCGCCAAGCTCTGAAGCTGCTTCCTCTTGGCGTCGCTCAGCACCACCCGGGCCGAGCTGACCGCCACCTCGGCCCGGGTCTGCCGCGTCGTCACCTGCGAACGCGCCTGGGCATCCAGGGACAGGGTGGCCAGGGACTGACCCTCGACATAGAGCGGCAGTTTGTTCACGCGTATCTGGGTCGTGATGTCGTAGCCGCCTTCCGCACGATGCCGACCACCGCCGGTGATGCGCGCGTCGCCCGATCCGCTCTCCAGCTTCAACTCGTCCAGATTCAAGACCTCGCGGTCGCCTTGCATCAACAGATGTATCTTTCGGTACTCGCCGATCCCCACGAGGGCCAGCTCGCCGTCCTTCCATTCAAAACGTCCGCTGGGGCGAGGATCGCCGACACGCCCGCTCATCTCCAGATCCGCGAAGACCTTTCCGGCGACCTTGCGCAGCGTGGGCGTCAACCCCGACAGTCCCGTCAGGTCGAAATCGGTCGCACGCAGGTGCGCGCTCAGGGGAGCCTGATCCAACCCGCGCGTGATGCCCGGGTAACCAAGGTCCGCCAGCACCGTGGCGTCAGCGTGCCCATGGCCCCCACCGAGGGTGTGGACATCCAAGTTGCCTTGGGCGCGGCCATCCCGGTAGCTCAGGGCCAGATCCATGCTGCCCACCACGAGGTTGTCGACGCGAATATCGTTGAAGCCAACGTGCGCCTGTAGACGGGGCGCTCCCAGGGTCCCGGTCAGCTCGGCCGAGGCCAGCAAACGCCCCTGCAAGACGCGCGCGGGTTCCCGGTAGCTTTCGGGAGACAGGCCAACCCGCCTCACCTGCAGCGGCCCCAGCGAGGCACGCATGTGCACGGGCAAGCGGGGCAGACGGCCCGGGCGCCGTAGCTCGACGAGCGGTGCCTGCACGGAGAGATCGATGGCAAGCAACTCGGCCTGCCTGCGCGAAAGACGCACGCGGGCTTGCTGCTGGCGCTTGCCCGATTCCACCTCGACTTCCACGTCGGTCGGGGGATATCGATCCATGGCGATCCCCTGGCCCTTCACGCGCAACTTGCCCGTGCCGCCCTCCACCGTACCCTCCCAGCTCGCGTCCCCATCGGCCTGGCCGGACCATCGGCGCGCACTTCCGCCCAGGGCCATCAGCGGAGCCAGGGCGATCTTCTCGAAGTGGGCGTCCAGTCGCAAAGGCACGGCTTGGATCGGCCGCCACGAGGCCCTCGGGCGCATCAGCTCGTTCAGGGAGAGTCCGGCCCGCAATGAGACCTGCCCCGCCCCGCGCTGCTGCCCGACGGGGTGGATCTCCAGCCGTGCGCTGATGGGCTTGCCGTCACGCGCGGCCACCTGAAAGATCATGTTGCCCATGGACGCGTTCGCGACCCGCAGCTCGCGCGCGCGCAGGTCCAGCGTCACGTCGGGCTGCGCGCCGGTGCCTTGTACCAGCACCTTCAAGCACGCCAGTCCGCTCAGTGGGGGCACCCCCACCTTGTCGCGCGCGAGTCTGTCCCTCAGCCATTGCAGGTCCAGGTCGAGCGCGGTCAGATCGACCGACAGACGCGCGCTGGCCGGGGGCGGCCAAGCGGCGGGCACATCGAAGCGGCCCGAGACCTGAGCACCTCCGCCCTCCATCTGAAGATCACCCGCGATCCGATGCGACAGCCAGTGCGCGTGGCTGGTGAGGGAGATGTCGGCCAGACCATCGATCTCGGCATGTTGAAGCATGAGGTGCGCATCCACCACGGGGTCGGACAGGCGACCACGCACGTGCACCTCCGCGTCCACTTGTCCGGCCGGTTTCACGGGTGAGGGCAGCCACCCCGCGGGCAGCAGCTCCAACCGTAGCTGCGTGATCCAGAGGTCGGCGTGCAGAGCAGAACCTCGACGCTCTCCTTCGAGGCGCAGGCGCTGTTCGCCCGGGCCGCGCATATCCAACCCGCTCACCCGCCATCCCTGCTTGCTCATGGAGAGCACGGTCGGGCCGAACAGCTCCCATCGTGCCCTGCCCAGCCTCACACTGCCCTTGCCCAGGGTCACGGCCGAGTGCCTTCGATTCCAGGTGCCGTCGGCCCGCACCAGCGTCGTCGCCAAGGGCGGTGTCGACACCTTCGCGAAGAAGCGCGGCCCACTGGCCCGGTAGACCACGTTCACCTCCCGAAGACGCCGCGAACCGTACACCACCTGACGGGCCAGGAGGCTGAGATCGGAGGCCAGGGGGTTGGCGAGATTCGGAATCTTGGCGGTCATGCGTAGGCCGGCAACATCCAGATCCTGCCAGGACAGCCCCCCCATGCGCGCACGCACGCTCAAGGCCGGTCCCCGCAAGGGGCC
>CAZHUY010000171.1:0-8722 GCA_964535465.1 uncultured Myxococcales bacterium | reverse complement strand
GCGATGCGGCCGTGACCAGAGGCACGGGTCCGGGGCCCTGCGCCCCCCGCCCTGAGGGCGGCGATCGTCTTGCCCAGATCACCCACGTCGATGCGGCCCGAGAAGCGCAAGGACTGCTTGCCGGCCTGCCCCGACCCGGTGATGCGCAGGCCGGGCAAGATCGCCGACAGATCCAGCAGGCGGTAGTGGCCCTTGTCCGCTTGGGCGCGCACATGCACGGGTCCCATGGGGTAACCGCCCAGGACTCCGGCGGACACGCGAAGCTCCGCGTTCCCCCTCAAAGACGCGAGATCCTCACCCTGCACCCGCGCGTCGAGATCGAGATCGACCTTCGAGGGTGGACCGCCGCGTATGATCCGCGCCAGATCCAGAGAGCGCACACGCAAGGCCAGGCTGGGCACCGCCAGCGGCGCGCTTGTCACCACCGTCTCGACCTCCACCTGAGCGCCGCCCGCGTTCGCCCGCAGATCCGCCGTCAGTTGTCGTGTCTCTCCCGCCCATTTCACATCACCCTGGCAAACGACGGTGGCCTGGAGAGCGTCGCCCGCCCCCAGGGCCCGCAGCAACGCGGGTTGCACGCGCAGCTCGTCCAGGTGAATTCGCGCCTTGCTGGTGCTTGTCTGCTCGGCCTGGCCGGAGAAGCGAACGAGGTTATCACCCCAATGAACTTCGCCTCCGCCCTCGAACATCAACCCACCCGACCGCAAGGATCCGCGTGCCGCCAGGCTGGCGCGCAGGGCGCCGTCCAGGGGACTGCTCGTTTGGGCCCGCACCCGCACCCGCAGCGAGAATTCCCCGCCAGGACGGGCGGCGAATCGCCCCTCGATCCCACCTTCAAGCTGTTCCGCGTGCCAGTGTCGGACCGCCCCTTCGCCCGCAAGACGAAGGTCCAGCGAACCGCCGACGATGTGCAGGCCCCGCAAGTCCACGCGCCAGTCCGTGACTCGACGTGAGGGCTGCGAAGAAGGCGACTCTGTCGTTCGCGATCGAGTGGTCAGCGCCCGTTGCAGGTTGCTTTCGCCTCTCTCATCCTGCCGAAGGACCAGACGGGGTCGCTCGAGCGTGAGCTCGCGAATCTCGAGATGTTTGCGCACGAGCGCCAGAGGGGCCCATCGCAGGTGCAGCCGGTTCACCTGGACCACTGTCCCACCCTGTGGATCGCGCAGCTGCAGCTCTTCCACGGAGATCTCGTTCCACGACAGCCGCAGGTGGCCAGCCTCGATCCGCCCCGCCAGGTTGGCGTTCACGCGCGGCAGGACCAGGTGCAGCACCCGGTCGCCGCCCCATTCGGTCTGGACGACGAGCAAGAGCGCCACCACGGCACCGACCAACAAGAAGAGCAAACCCGCCAAGGCCAACACCGCGAGTTTGATCGCGCGCAACATTAGAAGTCCTCGCCGATGGCGATGTGGAAGGCGCACAGGCCGTCGGTCACCGGGGTCGCCCGCCCCGAGCCGCCGATGCCGAAGCAACTGTCATTGACCGCGTAGGGCACACGCACGACTTCGCCGTTTGCGCTGTTGATGGTGAAGAGCGGCGGTGGCGTCCCGAAGGGCAAGCGCCGGGCCAGGTCGAGACGAATCGGCCCTATGGGCGTGCGATAACGGAAACCGAAACCCGCGGCCCCCAGCACCGAGGACAGATCGCCCACGCCGAAGCGCCGGCGTGTCACCTGGCCGAGATCCAGGAAGACAGCGAAGATCAGGTTGGTGCTCAGACGAAAACGCATCTCGAAGTTGGCCTCCAGCAACCCGTTGCCGCCGATGGGCAAGGTCAATGTCCCGGGCGCGGACACGGTCGACGCCGGCGCGGGGGCGATGAGCAGCGGCGAAAGGCGACGCTCGCTGAAGCCGCGCATCGACACACCCCCGCCCGCGAAGAAGCGGGTGACCACCGCGCTCTCCGCGCTCCAGTGATACAGCTCGCCCAGGCGCAAGCGTCCCGCGAAGGTCACGCGGTTGGCCGCGCTCACGTAACCGCGTACATCAGGCAGCAGCCGCACATAAGAGAAATCGCCGCCCAGGGGTCCGCCCCCTTCCTGCAGCGAAAGACTGATGAAGAATCCGTTGCGCGCCTCCAGTGGGAAGTCCCGGTGGTCCCACACGATTCCTTGTTCGAGATAGGAGAGCAGGATGAAACAGTCACTGGCCCGTGTGTTGCAGCCCAGAGTCAGCGGGGCGGCGTTCGCGCTGGCGATGACCGCGCCCTCCACGTAGTAAGCTTGCACGTTGTAGGTCGCGTACACGGACAGGGTCGACCAGATCTGCCAGGCCGGGCCGAAACCCATGCGCGCCCCCACGGCATCGTAGGTCTGCTCCAAGGTCCGCTCCACATCGAGGTTGCTCTTCCCCCGCAATGACGGACGCTGGAACAGGCGCGGCTGTTCGAACTGCAGGCCCAGACGCGCGACCGGGCCGTTGCGTGCTCCCCCCGCGGTGTCACTGCGGGCCACCGCGAACACATTGGGGATGAAGGCCCAGCCGGCCTCGGCCCGCGCGCCCAGCTTGCGCATACCTCCCAGAAAATTCAGGTTGGTCCACTCCAGGCGCAGACGCGCCTCGTTCCTGATCTGATCCACATGCAAGCCGCCGCCCGCGCGCAAGGTGCGAAAGGGTGCCTCGCCCACCTCCACCACCACGGGCACCACGCGCGCGTCGGCATCCGGCGACCCCGCGCTCACCTTGGCCATGGAGAACACGCCCATGGCGAAGACGCGACGTTGCGCCTCGACCAGGGCCTGGTCAGAGAACCGCTCATCCGGGTGGATGGCCAGGCGGACTTGCTCTTTGACCCACAAGGGATTGATGCGCGCGCCCGCCTCCGCGCGCACTTCGACGTCGCCAAAGCGAAAGACCGGTCCCGGTCGCGCCACCACCAACAGGCTCACCTTGTGCTCTTCCACATCGACCAGCGCGCGGCCCCGCACGTCGACCTGCGCGTATCCCAGGTCGCGCAAGTGCTGGCGCAGTTGTTCGTGCGCGTTCTTCCAGCGCTGCTCGATGAAGACATCGCCAACCTCGAGGCCCATGATCTTCAAGAGCCGCCGTCGCTCTCGCGCGGGCAACCCGTCGAGTCCCTGCACCTCCAGGCTGTCGATGCGCGAGGGCTTGCCTTCGTCGATGACGGCCTTCACGTCCACGCCGGTCCTGACCGGCTTCACCTCATGCCTGACCACCTCGGCTTGAAAGAAGCCCTGCGCCTCATAGATGCGTTCGATCCGCCGCAGGTCCGTCTGCCACGTCACCGCATCGAAGTGATGCTTCTGCGCGAATGGCCACCACCCTGTCGCCGTGGTGGCGATGCCGTCCTTGATGGTGCCTTTGCTGACCTGTTTGGTTCCTTCCAGATACAGGTGCTGAATGAGGGGCTGCTCAGTCTTGTCTTTGTCGTGCGCACAACCCATGAACGCGGCCAGGCCCACGCACAGACCCCACCGGGCGGTCATCCCACGGAGGCCTCAGGTCTGCCCGGCCCACAGGCGTTTGGCCCAGCGCTTGGCCAGCAGAGCCAGGAGGCCGATGCTTCCGGCGGCCACCGCCCTGCCGGTGGAGGACGGGGCGGACTGACGTATCTCCCGCCCCTTGCGGCGCAACAACAGCCCCGCGACCAGCAACCCCACCCCGCCCAAAATCCATGGGCCCCGACGCATGGTCGCCAGGATGTTGCGCCAGGTTTGGCGTCTATCCAACTCGGCCACCGTGCCGTCCAACTTGCGCAGCGCCGACTCGACTTCCTCGTGTAGACGTCCCACGTTCTCTTGCGAGGGCAGCTCCGTCAGACCCTCGCCCCCCCGTCGTGCTTCCCCCTGCGCGTTCGCATCAGCCTCGTCCTTGCCCATGCGATCTCCTCCCTCAAGGTGCTGCGTGTGTTCGCGAGAAACGAAGGGACGCGTCGCCCCCAAGCCACCAGGCCGATGACCCCGGCCACCGCCAGCGTGAAGCCGCTGACCACCAAACCAGCGGCCCAGCCCGGCATGGTCTCCGCCAGGGCCAGAATGACCGTCACCAGCAGCAGGTTGATGGTGGTCAGCAGCGCCAACGCCGCCAGCCCCAATCCGCCCACCATCATGGCCTCGGACTTGATGTCGGTCTTCAGCTCGGCCTTGGCCAGCTTCATCTCCTTCTGAGCCAGCTCTCCCACCTCGCTGGAGATCTCCTTGACCAAGGCCACCGTGGACATGTCCTTGACGAACCCCTCGACCAGCTTGGAGGGATCTGGCACCTCGGCGTGGGGGTGAAAGGGCCCCTTGCCTTCCGACACCGTCGTCGATGATTTCATGGCCTCACCTTTTCCCCTTCAATCATCATGGCCCACGTCCGAGCCCTTTCGAGGCCTACTTCAACCCGCGCGCGCGGCTAACCAGCGAACGCGCAGGACGTGTCCCGCAGGCAGTGGACGGGCGCACCTCCTGCCGGTCCGACCGAATCCCCAAACGTCGTGGCCGTGGTCGTGGCCGGGCACTTCCATTCGCGGCTTGCGAAGAGACGCTAGCTCTCGGGCAGCAGCTCGTAAACCACGGGCGTCAGGAGTATCAGCAGCAGGCCGCCCAGAAAGATGAGAGGCCCCCCGGGAACCACCGGATCGAGGAAAGGCCAAGAGCCCACGCCGGCCGCCAAGGCAAGCCCAAAGACAGCCGACGCGCCACCCACCAGCAGGCAGGCGGCGGTGACAAGAGTGCGACGCGCCTGCCGAGGTGACGGACACCCCGCAGCCACGCCGCGATAGGGCCCCAACGTCATGAGCAACCACGCCATGGCCGCCGCCAGGGCCGCGATCCCCAGCAACAGTCCCACCTCCACGCCCGTGGGCCGGTAGTGTCCGGTGGGCCAGGAGAGACCCAGGCCGTGCGTCTGCCAAGCCACCACCAGCAAATACCTTTGGATGAAGACCGCGACGCCGATCAGGCAAGCCGCGCCGGCCATCCAGACGAGCGAGGCCTGACCCTTCCACAGCCGCGCCAGCACCAGCACGCCCGCGCCCAGGAATAAGGCCACATCGACCCAGAAGAGGACGCGCCACGGACCATGTAGCAGAGCCTGAACATAGCCCTGCACCGCCGCGCCGGGGCTACGCAAGGCCACCATCTGGCACAGCTCGATGAAGACCACCGACAACGCCACCAACACCGACAAGATGCGGGCCAGGGTCACCCGCGTGGCCCGCGGGCTGACCAGCAACACCAAACCGCACGCGGCCGCGCCCGCCGAGATGACGAAGGTGATGGTCTCCAGGTGAATGAGGAGCACGGGGCGGCCCGGACGGACGCAGAAGACGCGCGCCAGAATGACGAGGGCGAGCAAGAGCAAGGGAAGCAAGCCCAGCCCGTACCAGAAATCGACCTGGCCGCGGCGGTAGGCGGCCGAGGCGCTGCCCTGCGGACCACGGGCCAAGATGCGCCACATGCCATGGTCCCGCGCGCGTTCGGCCCAGGCCACCCGACTAGTCAAGAACCATTGCACCAGCGCCGCGCAGAGCGAAGCCCCCGCCACCAGGGTGAAGGTGGCGAAGAAGGGCGCCCGCGCCCGCCCCAGCAAGGACAGGTTGATGGCGGCGACCCAGGCACGCCCCAGATCCGCGAGCACGCACAGCATCGATGCAACCAAGCAGGCCGCCGCCAGAGAGACCGCGTTGTGCGCGGCCGCCGCCAGGCTCGCTGTCCGAGACAGGCGCAAGATCGCGGCCAGCATCAAGCAGGCCAACCCTACGCTGGCGAAGAAACCATCGCCCACCACGGAAAGGCCCCACACCACGCCCCCCGCGCCCAAGCCCGTGACCGCATCGCCGTGGCGAAGCTGCTGCACGGCCGCATACAAGCCACCCACCGTGAGCAACGCGAGCAGGCCGAAGGGGAGCGCGCGGGGCTTCACGGCATCTCCCGCAAGTAGATGACCTTGGGCCGCGTGCCGGCCTCGGGCAGCAGGCGGAACGCCCGCGGGCTCTGCGCCAGACGCGACACCTCGGAATCGGGGTCCGCCAGGTCGCCGAAGGTGATGGCTTGGGTCGGACAGGACTGGGCGCAGGCGGGCAAGCGGCGCAGCGCCTCATCTTCCAGCGGCTCCTCGTCGACCGCAGCCCGCTCTTGCGCGGCCCGCACGCGCTGATGGCAAAAGGTGCACTTCTCCACCACGCCTTGCGGCCGCAGCGCCACGTCGGGATTCAGGCTGCTGGGATCGGGGAAGGCAGGCGCAGTCCAGTTGAACGAACGACGCGCGTACGGGCAGGCCACCATGCAATGGCGGCAGCCGATGCAGCGTTCCCAGACCTGGGCGGTGATGCCGTCGGGATTCTGATAGGTCGCGCCCACCGGGCAGACCTTCACGCAGGGCGGATCCTCGCAGTGCATGCAGGGCACGGGTGTGGCGCGCGCGTCTCCCGGCGCGGGCGGCAGAAAATCCATCCAACGAATGGGGCGCGGACCTTCCTGCGCCTGACCCAGCGGCGCCACGTTGTTCTCTTGCTGGCAGGCCACCACGCAACCGGCGCAGCGAACGCAGCGATCCAGATCGATGACCATGCCCCACTGGCGCGGCTTGGCCGGGGCCTTGCCCTCGTCTTCCTCGGCGGACAGGCGCGCGCCCACCACGCACGCGGCCGAGCCCGCCAGTCCGGCCAGGAAACGTCGGCGCGAGCCGTTCACGTCGTCGTCGCGTTTCATGCCGTCTTCCTCACGCTTACACGGGTGCCCTGCCAAGCCAGCAGGCCCGCCAGCCGATCCTCGTCGATCACCAGCAGTTCGAGGACGTCGCCCCTGCCCAAGGCCATGGCCACCACACCAGGGCGAACCCCGTCGCTGATGCGCAGCTTGGCCACGCACGCGCCGGCCGGAGAGGCGATCGTCACCGGGTCGTCATCGCACAGGCCGAGCCGGGCGGCGTCCTCGGGATGCATCTCGGCGCGCGGCCCAGGACTCGTCCCCGCGATGGGCAACTCGCGCAGCCAGGGAAACGCGGCCACGCCATCATCGACCCACGAGAGGGGTCGGTAGGCATGAAGAAGAAACGGGAACTCATGGGCCGCCCCGGCGAAACGGGCCGGCTGCCACGGCGGCATGCCCTCGACCGGCCATGAGCCGGACAAGGGTCGGCCCTGGTCCCCCTGCCGAATCTGGGTTCGGCTGAAGATCCCCGGCGAAGCCACGGCAATGTCGCCGGGCTTCGCCGCCGGCCGCTCCTCGTCCGCCTCGCGCCACCAGCCACCCTTGTCCTTCATGCTCGCCATCAGGGTGTCCAGGTGTTCATTGTTCTCCGCCTGGGCCACGCCCCGTAACCTGGCCTTCACCGCTTCTTCGTAGCTCGGCCACGGCAGCGCCTTGCGAATCGCGCCGCCCATCTTGTCCGCGAGTCCCAGGATCAACTCCCCGGCCGGCCGCGTGTCGTGCACGGGCGCGACCACCGGACGACACATCCCCATGAGTGGCTCTCCGCTGGTCGGCGCCGGCTCCACCACGTCCCAGGTCTCGAGCGACGTGGGCTCGGGCAGGATCAGGTCCGCCAGCATGGAGGTGCGGTCGAGGCAGGAGGAGAAGCTGACGAGCAGCGGGATCTTGTGCAGAGCCGACGTCCAGGCCTGCCGCCCCGGCAGCGTGGTCAGGGGATCGGCCTTGCGCCACATGAAGATCTCCACCGGATACGGCTTACCCTGCAGGATGGCCTCGGGCAGGGCGTGCACGCGATGGTCGCCGAGGGGACAGGCCTCGCCGTGTGCGCCGTCGATGCGCGCGCTCTGCAGCCCCCGTCGCGCGATCTCGTCCCCGTCCTCGTCGCCCCAGGCGGCCAACGGGGGCCGCTGCTGCCACAACAATCCGCCCTCCTGCCCCACGTTGCCCAGCAGCGCGTTGACCATGACCACGGCCATGGCGCTCGCCAGCCCGTTGCTCGCCCCCGCCACGCCTGCGGTCCCCAGCATGAGCGCGGGCCCTCGCTTCGCCATCTCGCGGGCCAGACGCTCGACCGTGGCCGGCGCGATGCCCGTGACGGCGGCGGTCTTGTCCGGCGCGAATTCCGCCTGCACCCATTGCAGTCCAGAGCGCTCGAATCTCTGCTCCTCGCCCTCGGGCACGCCCAGCACACGCCCGGCCAGGCAATCCGTCACGTGCGCGTCCACGAAGCGCCGATCGACCAGCCCCTCGCGCAAGAGCACATGGGCCATTGACAAGGCCAAGGCGCCATAGCCGCCCGGCAAGATTCGAATCCATTCGTCAACGCGAGCCTCGGGCCGGCGGGGCGACACGCACACGACGCGAAGACGCCGTCCCGGGCCGTGCTCGGCCGGCGCGCTGGCCGCTTGCCAGAAACGCAAGGCCTGTCCGGACGACTCCATGCCCTCGGCCCCCATCAACACCACCAAACGAGCCCTCTCCACATCGTAGGCCGGTAGCCCGTCGCCCATGTACCGGGCGGCAAGCTCCATGCCGGCCAGCGTGGGCGAGGGAAGAGTCACGTGGTTGCGGCTGCCGACCGCGCTCAGCAATCGCCTCCACAGCTCGGGCACGAACCCCTCCGCTTGGCCATCGAGCATCACCACCCGTTCCGGCTGACCAGCGGCGCGCAGGGCCGACAGCTTGTCCGCCACCTCGGCGATGGCCTGGTCCCACGCGACGGGCTGCCATTGGCCGGCGCCCCGCGCCCCCACCCGACGCATGGGTGAGCGCACGCGCGCGGGGTGATAGAGGAGCTGCAGCCCCGCCTGCCCGCGACTGCACAGCCCACCACGGTTCACCGGG
>CAZHUY010000170.1:0-13280 GCA_964535465.1 uncultured Myxococcales bacterium | reverse complement strand
TCCCAATGATGTCGCCGATTTCCCGGCAGACTGGCAACTTTTTCAATCAGTAGTGGTAGTAGGTAAGTATCGGTGCCTGTAGGCAAATTCGTTCGTTTTCCACCGGCCCACGGGCACTGGTGGCCCTTCTGAAGGTAGTAAAACGGGCCAGTAGGCCTACCTTAACGCAGGCGGCTTAATGCTCGCCCGCCCATTCTCGTTCAAGGCCGGCGCGATTTGCGAGGACGGCGGAGCAGGGTGACCATGGTGCTGAACAGGGCGGCGAGCAACCAGGGGCCCAGGGCCTTGGCGTTGGTCCAATCACCCATGTTGCACGAGCAGCCCGAGTCTCCGAGCCTGGTGTCGATCGAACCGGCATCCTGGGTCGTGCCGGTCGAGGTGGAGACCGAAGTGGTCAAGCCGGTCTGCTGCGAGGTCGCATCGGTCGTGGTTGTCCCGGTGGTGTCGCTGCCAGAACTGACACAAAGGTTCTCGGTTGGGCAGGCCTGGCCGTCAGAACACGTCCCCGAGCTGGGACACGCGCTCTTCATGATGTCGGTCAGAGGGTAGCTGGCGTCTGTGTATAAGGGGCGCCCCATACAACTGATCTTGCCGAAACAGGCCTGGACCGGTTTGCACGCCTTGCCCTTGGGACAATCCGCATCGGTTTGGCAGAGTTTGACTCGGCAATGGGGTCCACCGTGGCAGGTTTCGGGTGTCGAGCCGCGGGGGCAACTCGCAGGGGGGAAGTCCACCACGTCCGCGCGCGCGGAGGTCAAGAGGCCGGACAGGAGACACAGGGAAAGCAAGATACGTCGCATGGTCACTCCAGATCGCACCGGACACTAGCACGACCCCGCCGTTCTATTCGAAAGGTGCCGTGATGGTGATCACCTTGGGTGACGGGCCGACAGCGGCGACGCTTCTGATGCGCACGAACAGCAGCGCAATACAGCATTAGGCTTCGTGCTACTGTGTTCGCCAATTTGGACGGGAGACTGGAATGACCGCTCGGAGAGCCTCGTTGGTTTGTGGTTCCTGCTTGTTGTTGATCGCCGGGGCCAGCCTCGCCGATGCGCAGCCGGCTGCGAAGGATTCGGCCGCGCCGCCCGCGGCGGCTCCAGTGCAGGGCGCACCGGTCACCACGGCTAGCGGGCCAGGTGACTCCGCCGAAACGGACAAAACGGGGCGCAGCAAGTGGTGGCCGAGTGCACCCGCGGCGCAGCCGGCAAAACTGGACCCTCCCAGGGAGACCGACGAACTGGGGCGCAGCAAGTGGTGGCCGAGCCCTCCCAGCCAGGATTCCAGCGACCCGCGGCCAACACCTCCTCAGCGCGAGGAAGAAAAGGCTGCCTCCAGCCCGGCGGCGCCGCTTCTTCCCTTTCAGAAAGGCATTCTCTTCATGCCCTATCTGGGGCTCAGCATTCCCTTGGCGGAGTCGGATGCCTACAGCGTCGGCCATGCCTTTGGCGCCCTCATTGGCATTCACATGACCCCGAGATTCTCATTCAATGCCGAGATCAACGTGGACTACATGAGCCCCGGCCCACAGGCCACGGAGACCCAGACCGACTTTGCTCTCACCCCGCTTTTTCAATCGGCGAGCCCTCGGCACCTCTGCGTCTTCGGTGCCAAGCTGGGCATGTTCAAGCTCTCGCGTTCGGTGGGTGAGGGGTCATACGATTCCTCCGATGAGGGCTACTCGGCCACCGGATTCGTGTGGGGGGTGACCTTCGGAGGCTTCGTGCCCGTCGGCCCGATGGCTCTGGGTGGCCTGGCGCGCCTAACCGTTCGCCACCTGTCAAGCAACTGCGACACAGAGGGGATCATCTGCCATGAGAACGAGAATCGTGGCATCAGCCCCGCGCTCACCACGTTCTCCCTTTCGGTGGCCGCACTGTTCTGAGCCGATTGAGGAGGCTCTTCTTCATCTGCGCCTCGAGGACCGAGCCCGCTCGCAGACGGATGTGTAGAATCGGCCCATGCACAGCATGGCCAGGCCCCTTCGTCCATGACCACCGGCCAAGGCATTCCCCTTGCGCTCGCAGGTGCTCTCTTCGCGCTTGGCGCTCCGGTTTGGGCTGCCAGCCCTGACGCCGGCACCTCGTCCTTGTCCGAGGGCATCGAGCGTCTGGTCGGCGAGGCGTTGGGGCAGGACAAGCTACCGGGTTGCGTGGTGGTGGTGGGTCGCGGCAGTGGTGTGGTGTACCAGCGCGCCTTTGGCTCGCGGGCGTTGCAGCCGCAAGTCGAGCCCATGTCCGAGGACACGATCTTCGATGTGGCGTCGCTGACCAAACCCCTGGCCACGGCGAGCGCTCTCATGGTGTTGCTGGAGCGGGGCCAGATCGATCTGGACCAGCCGGCCGCGCGCGCCTGGCCGGTGTTCGCGGCCAAGGGCAAGGGTGCGATCACGATTCGGCAATTGCTGACCCATGTCTCGGGGTTGCCGGCCGAGACGCGGCTTGCCGACTACCAACGCGGACGCGTTCAAGCCATGCGCCGCCTCGCCGGCCACACGCTCAAGGCCACACCCGGCAGCAAGCTCATCTACTCGGACGCGGGTTTTCTGGTGCTGGAGGAGATCATCCGGCGCACGAGCGGCCAGGATTTGGCCGCCTTCACCCGCGACGCGATCTTCAAACCCTTGGGCATGAACGAAACCGGGTTTCGGCCCGATGCCAGCCTGGGGCCGCGCATCGCCCCCACCGAACAACGGGAGGGCACATGGATGCGCGGCCAGGTTCATGATCCGCGCGCCTTTCGCCTGGGCGGGGTAGCCGGGCACGCAGGGTTGTTCTCGTCGGCGCGCGATTTGGCCCGTTTCGCGCGCATGGTGCTGGGCGGGGGCGCGCTCGACGGCACGCGGGTGTTGTCCGAGGCCACCGTCAGAAAAATGCTGGCTCCGCATGATCTCCCTGGCGGCATCCGTGCCTTGGGCTGGGACATGCAGTCGGGCTATTCGGCCAACCGAGGCACCAGCTTTTCCCGTCGAGCGGTGGGCCACGGTGGCTACACCGGCACCGCCCTGTGGATCGATCCTGAGCTGGACGTGTTCGTGGTTTTTCTGAGCAACCGTGTGCACCCCAACGGCAAGGGATCGGTCAACGCGCTGGCCGGAGCCATCGGGACTCTGGTGGGAAAGACGTTCGCGCCCTGCCAACCCGAGGGCGATGGGCTGATGCTGGGGATCGAGGTGCTGGCCGCGCAGAAGTTCGCGCGCCTGCAGGGCTCGCGTTTCGCCCTGCTGACCAACGACGCCGCCCGCACGCGCGCGGGCGAGCGCAGCACGGACGTGCTGGCGGGGCGGCGCGATTTGCAGCTGGTGGCTCTGCTCAGTCCCGAGCACGGCCTGGCGGCCAACCGTGACGAGGTCATCAAGGACGACCGCGACCGCGAGACCGGCTTGCCTGTCTTCAGCCTGTATGGCGGCGCGCTGTCGAAGCGAAGCGCGAGGGGCGAGCGTCCCGTGACCTTGCCTCCGGACATCGACACCGTGGTCGTGGACTTGCCCGACGTGGGCACGCGCTTCTTCACGTACGCTGGCACTTTGCACATGACCATGCGTGCGGCGGCCGCGCGCGGCCTGAGGGTCGTGGTGCTGGACCGCCCCAATCCCATCAACGGCGTGGACACGGCCGGGCCGCTGCTGAAACCCAGTGAGCGATCCGCGGTGAATCACCACCCCTTGCCGGTCCGCCACGGCATGACCATGGGCGAGCTGGCCGAGCTGATGAACGCCGACGAGCATTTGGGCCTGCGCCTGGAGGTCGTGCGCATGGTCCACTACGATCGCAGAGCGTCGTTTGGCGAAACCGGCCTGACCTGGTCACCACCGTCCCCCAACCTGCGCACGGCCGAGCAAGCCCTGCTCTATCCCGGCCTGGGCCTGATCGAAGGCACCAACGTCTCCGTGGGCCGCGGGACCGAGATGCCTTTCGAAGTGGTGGGCGCGCCTTGGATCGACGGGACACGGCTGGCTGCCGAGCTCGCGCGCGCGGGCCTGGCAGGTGTCAGCTTCGAGCCGCTTGCCTTCACGCCTGGTCCCACGCCGAGAGTGAACCGCTTCGCGGGCGTGCCCTGCCAGGGGATGCGCGTGCGCCTGCTGGATCGGGCGAGCTTCGATCCCGTGCGCACCGGTCTGGCCCTGGCCCTGGCCTTGCGCAAACTGCACGGCCGCGAGTGGGACAGCACGCGCCTGCACCGGGCGCTGGGCGACCCGCGCGTGGCCGATGCCATCGTGATGCAACGCCCGCTGTCCGAAGTCGAAGCCCTTTACACCGAGGATCTGGCCGCCTTCCGCGCCAAGCGCGCCAAGTATCTGCTCTATCCGCCCTGACCGAGGTGCTCGCCGCGGCTCTCCCACCGCTTCGGCCTGTCGGAGCGCCAGCCGCACTATGCGAATCGCGATTTGCGTTTTGCACGAAGCCGCGAACCGGCATGGCCGCGGCGCCCGCCTGACAAGCGTCCTTGGTCCGAGAGATTCAGCACGTGGTTTGCATGAGAGGGAGCGCCGACGGCGAGCATGCGTGAATCCCAGCTGCCACCACCCCAGCGCACGCTCGACCTCGCGAGGACAAACCATGGTGACCGACAAACGCAGAGTTCTGATGACCGGGTTCGGTATCGTAGCGCAGGCGCTTCTGCCCATGGTGGAGGAGCGCCTGGGTATGCAGCCCAAGCAGATCACGGTCATCGACTTCGAGGATCGCCGACGCATCTTGCGGCCCTGGATCAAGAAGGGCCTTCGCTTCGTCAACGAGCGCGTCACCCCGCTCAACCTCGAGCGGCTGCTCGCCACCCACGTCGATCAAGGCGGGTTGATCATCGATCTGGCGTGGAGCATCGACTGTTTCGAGATCATGCGCTGGGCACACCACCATGGCGTCCTTTACGTCAACGCCTCGGTGGAATCTTGGGGGCCCGAGTCTTCATCGCGTTCGATGGTGGAGCGTTCGCTGTACGCGCGCTACGCGCGGCTCCTCGAGGCCACGTCGGGCTGGAGCGCCGGCCCTACTGCGGTCATCGACCATGGGGCCAACCCGGGCTTGGTGTCCCACTTCGTCAAACAGGGCCTGATCGACCTGGGCAGCGCGGGGCTTCGCGCAGGTCGTATTCCTCGCCCCATGCACCAGCGTATCGAGGCCCTGATAGCGGACAACGCGTTTGCGGCGTTGGCCCAGGCCCTGGGCGTGCGGGTCATCCACTGCAGCGAGTGGGACAGCCAACGCGCCTCGGTCGCCAAATCGCCCGACGAGTTCGTCGGAACCTGGAGCGTCCACGGCTGCTGGGATGAGGCCATTTCCCAATCGGAGATCGGTTGGGGAACGCACGAGAAGCAGTTGCCAGCGAGCGCGGTGGCACCCGAGCACGGTCCCGGCAACCAGATCATCCTGTCGCAGAGGGGGCTCAACACCTGGGTGCGTTCCTGGGTGCCCAACCAGGAGATCGTGGGCATGGTCGTCACCCACGGGGAGTCCTTCACCATCTCCCACGCACTGACCGTGCGAGAGGAAAACGTCGTGGTGTATCGCCCCACGGTTCACTACGCCTACCTGGCGTGCAACGACACCATGACGTCTTTGCACGAGCTGCGCTGCCGCAACTACGAGCTCCATCCCCGCAGTCGCATCCTGACCGACGAGATCGAATCGGGCATGGATCTCGTGGGAGCGCTCATCATGGGACATCCGTTCCAGTCGTGGTGGACCGGCAGCCAGTTGACTATCGATCAGGCTCGCCGACACGTGTCGCGGGCCAACGCCACCGCCGTGCAGGTCGCCGCGGGGGTGCTGGCGGCGGTGAAGTGGATGCTGCGCAACCCTCGTCGGGGATTCTGTCTCCCCGAGGATCTCCCGCACGACGAGATTCTGCGGGATGCCCGCCCCTATCTGGGGCGCCTGCTGTCGATAGAGTCGGACTGGACACCGCTGGCTCGAAACTCGAACAACGACGAGCAGGGCCAGGCCGGCCGCCCGGAGCGCGACGATGCGTGGCAGTTCAGTAAATTTCTCTTCAAGCCTTGAACCCCTGATTCAGGGCAGAAGCGCGAGGCGTAACGAGATACTTCGATCTCAGTTCTTCGCCACGTGATATGTTCGTGCGGCGAAAGATGTCCAGTTCGCCACGCAAGTTCATCTGGATTGCTGTCTTGGCTGTCGGTCTTTCCGGGCGGGCGTTCGCCGAGCCGATCGCGCTCACTCCCGCCGAGGCCGTGCGACGCGCCTTGGCCGAGAACCTCAGCCTCAAGCTCGATCGGCTCGATCCCAACCTCACCGACTTCGCCGAGCAGGTCGCGGAAGCGGCGTTTCGGCCCGGGCTCTTCGCCAGCGCGGAAGTGGCGGGCTCGCCGGGCTCCATTTCGCAGGAACGGGTGGGCCTCCCGCCGGTGCGCAGCACCAGCGTGAGCGGTGAGGTCGGGATCCGCAAGACCTTCAGCGTGGGCACCACTATCGAGGGGCGCCTTGCCACGGCGGGACTGTTTGGCGGTGGCAAGAACGGCTTCAATCCCGCCTACGACACCAGTCTGGCGTTGCAGGCCCGCCAAGCGCTTCTTCAGGGCATGAGCAAGGTGGCCAACGAGGCGATCATCACGAGCGCGCGCCTCAACCGAGACTCCGCGGTCGAGATGCTCAAGCGCGAGGCCGAGCTGATCGCGGCGAGCACGCTCAAGTCCTACTGGGATCTGCGAGCCGCGCAGGCCAAGCTGGCGCTCGCGGGGGCGGCGCTCCAGATGGCCGAAGAGACTTTGCGCCAGACCGAGGCGCTCATCGTCGCCGGCAAACTGGCCGCTTCCGAGAGAGCCTCGTCGGCGTACATGGTGCAGACCAACCTGCGCTCGCGGCTGCAGGCCGAGCAGCAGCTCGCCAATGTGCGGGACCGCATGGCTCGCATCATCGGCGCGGTCGCGCCCGACTCCCTGGAGACGCCCGAGTTGGTGCCGGCTTCGGCGCCTCGGCGCTCGCCACCACCCGAGTGGACTCTGGAGGATCTACGACAGCAGGCGCTCGCTGCGCGCGGCGACTACCGTGCCCTGGCCATCGCCATCCAGGTCCGAAGGATCGAGGAACAGGTGGCCGCGCACCGACTTCTGCCCAAGCTCGATCTGCTCGCGGGCCTTCAGTTTGCGGGGTTGAGCGGCGAGGCTCCGGCGGGCACGACCTCGCCTTACCAAGGCGGCTACTGGTCGAGCTACGGCATGAAGCGGATCGGGTGGTCGGCTGGGCTCACGCTCGAAGTCCCGCTGGGCAATCTCGAGGCCAAGGCGCGCCAGGCCCTTGCCGCCATTCAGATCCGGCGGGCGGAGCTTACGCAGCAGATCGCCGTTCAAGAACTCTCGCTCGAGCTCAACCTCGCGTGGCGCACGCTTCAGCTCGCCCGGCAGCAGCTTCGGCTCACCGAAGAGGCGGCCAAGTTGGCGGAGGAGAAGCTGGCCAACGAGAACGAGCGATATCAGGCAGGCAAGACCACCGCCCACATCCTGAGCACGGTCCAGATCGAGGCGATCACCGAACGACTCAATCGTGAGCAGGCCTTGGCGGACCTGGTGAAGTCCGTTGTCGACATGCAGGCCGCCTCGGGCGGGCTGCTCAACCACCTCGGCTTGAGCGCCGCAGGGGAGGCTGTGCGATGAAGTCATCCGGTTCCAAGGTCGGCGTTTTCGTGGTTGTGCTGGTCGGTCTGGCCGCGGCCGGAGCCTACATTTACCGTAGCCGGAGCAAACCGGTGGCCACCGAGGCCGCCCAGGTGGTGGAGGCCCGCCGCGGAACCCTCACCATCGAGGTCTCGGCCACCGGCGCGGTCGAGCCCGAGTACATCGTCGAGATCAAGTCCAAGGCATCGGGGACCGTCCAGTCGGTCAAGGTGCAGGCCGGCGACAAAGTGGAGAAGGGTGCGCTGCTCATCGAGATCGATCCGGTGGTCGAGCGGCGCAAGCTGACTCAGTCCGAGGCCGATCTCGCGGTCGTGAAGGCCAACCGGGGCAGTGTCGCCACCAAGCTCGCCCACGCCGAGGCCCAGCTCAAGCGTGACGAGGAGCTGAGCGCGAAGGGCTTGGTGGCGCGCGAGACGCTCGACCAACAGAAGAAAGAGTTGGCCGTCCTGCGTGGCGACTCCAAGGTCTCGGCCGCCCAGATCGCCAAGGCCCAGGCCTCGCTGGCCGAGGCGCGCGATCGGCTGACCGAGACCAAGATCGTGGCCCCCATGGCCGGGACCGTCCTCGAGCGCGCCATCAACCCCGGGCAGGTGATCACGGCCGGCACCGCCCAAGGCGGCCAGACCCTGCTCACCCTGGCCGACCTGTCGCGACTCTTCATCCGGGTCAAGGTCGACGAGGCTGACGTGGCTCGGCTGGCGCCGGGGCAGACCGCCCGGATCACCGCCGACGCCCTACCCGGCGAGGTCTTCAAGGGGACTGTGCTGCGGGTCGCGCCCCAGGGCAAGGTCGAGAGCAGCGTCACGGTCTTCGAGGTCGTGGTCCAGGTCGGCGACCAGGCGCTCGGGCGGTTGCGCCCCATGCTTTCGGCCAACGTGGTCATCCACGTGGATGAGGTCAAGGACGTCCTGCTGCTGCCCCGCCGTGCGCTGCAAGCGCAAGGCGGCAAGTTCACGGTCAACGTCCAGGGCAAAGGCCCGCAGCCGGTCGAGGTCGGACTGGCCGACGATCGCCAGATCGAGATCAAGTCAGGACTGGAGGCGGGCGCGCGCGTGGTGATGCCGGCGGGACCGCGGCCGACAACCAACCGGCCGGGGGGCGCGGGTATGCCGCCCGGGATGAACATGCCGGGCGGCCCGGGCATGGGACGGCGATGATTCGCTTGGTTGGCCTCGAGAAGGACTACCAAATGGGCGGCGAGATCGTCCCCGCCCTGCGCGACATCAATCTGCACATCGAGCGCGGATCGTTCGTCGCCATCATGGGGCCGTCAGGGAGTGGCAAGTCGACGCTGATGAACATCCTCGGCTGCCTCGATCGCCCCACGCGCGGTCAGTACTTCCTCGACGGTCAGGACGTCTCGCGGCTGGACGACGATGATCTGGCGGTCGTGCGTAACCAGAAGATCGGCTTCGTCTTCCAGAGCTTCAACCTGCTCCACCACGCCACCGCCGTCGAGAACGTCGCCCTGCCGCTGGTCTATGCCGGCGCCGAGCATCAGACCGAGCGCGCGTTGCGGGCGCTCAAGAAGGTCGCGCTCGATCATCGAGCCAACCACCACCCCACCGAGCTGTCGGGCGGGCAACGCCAGCGGGTGGCCATCGCGCGCGCCATCATCACCGAACCGCCGCTCATCCTGGCCGATGAGCCGACCGGCAACCTCGATTCGCGCACCAGTGAGGAGATCCTCGGCATCTTCGAGGATCTGTACCGCGCGGGGACCACCATCGTCATGGTCACGCACGAGCGCGACGTCGCCGAGCACGCCACCCGCATCGTCGTCTGCCGTGACGGCCGCGTGGTCAGCGACGAGACCGTGCCCGGCCGGGCCGAGGCCCTGGCGGCGGCCCGGCCCTCCGCGGGGGTGACGCCATGACCTTGAAGGCACGCCTTCGGCTCATCAACCAGCTCGCCCGCATCGCGCTGGCCAGCCTGACTCAACGGAAGACGCGGACCGCCCTGACCATGCTCGGGGTCATCATCGGCGTCGGCGCGGTCATCGTCATGGTGGCCATCGGCGAAGGCGCCAAGCAGAGCGTGTCGACGCAGATCAAGGGGCTCGGCACCAACCTGCTGATGATTCGCCCCGGCTTCGTGCGCAAGGGCCCGGTGCGCGCCACCAGCGTGCAGACCCTGGTCGCCGAGGACGCTGAGGCCATCGCCAAGGAGGTCTCCAACGTGGTCGCGGTCGCGCCCGAGCTCGGCCAGAACACGCAGGTCAAGTACCTGGCGCAGAACACCTCGACCACCGTGCTGGGGGTGACGCCGGCCTGGCTCGGGGTCAACAACCAGGTGGTCCAGACAGGCCGTTTTCTCGACGATATCGATGAGCGTTCGAGCCGCAAAGTCGCGGTGCTGGGGTCGACCGTGGTCAGCACCTTGTTTGGCGGGGCGCGGGCCGTCAACCAGACCGTCAAGATCCGCGGTGTCAATTTCCAGGTGGTGGGAACCCTGCAGAGCAAGGGCTCGGGCGGCGCGCGCGATCCAGGCGACCAAGTCTTGATCCCGCTTTCGACCGCGCGCCTGCGTCTCTTCGGCACCGATACCCTGCGCACCCTCAGCGTTCAGATCGCCAGCGAGGACGCGATGGATCGCGCGCAGGGCGAGATCGAGGATCTCCTGCGCGTGCGGCATGACATCCCGGCTGGCGCCACCTCGGATTTCAGCATCGGCAGTCAGAAGGACCTGCTCGACACCGCCAGCCAGGTCGCCGATACCTTCACCGCCCTGCTGGCGGCGGTGGCCGGGGTCTCGCTGCTGGTGGGCGGCATCGGGATCATGAACATCATGCTGGTTTCGGTGACCGAGCGGACGCGCGAAATAGGGATCCGCAAGGCCATCGGGGCGCGCAGTCGCGACATCCTTTTCCAGTTTCTCGTCGAGGCGCTGGTGCTGAGTGGTATCGGAGGTCTGCTCGGCGTCGCCTTCGGGGTGGGGGGCTCTCGTATCGTGACCATGGTGGGCGAGTGGCAGACCACAATCTCAGGCGGCTCCATCGCACTGGCTTTCGGTGTGGCGATGGCCATCGGGGTCTTCTTCGGGATGTATCCCGCGCACAAGGCCTCCAAGCTCGACCCCATCGAGGCCCTCCGTCACGAATGAGTCGACACCTTCACCACCCGGCATGGGGTGAAGGGACGTCAGTTGACCTCGATTCTGACCGTCGTGAAATCGATACTTCCCGTGCCGCCCAGGGTTTGGACCCGGACCGCGACGGACTGCATCTTGCCCAAGGGCACGCCCAGTTCCTCCCACTGGGCAAAATGCGTCGAAATGGAGATGTGGCCGCAAGAGCGGCGCTCTTGCCGGATGCTGTGCATGGTGGTGACGGGACCCTTCGTGCTCGAACTTGTGGTTGCGTAGATGTCGTAGGTGCCGCCATCAACCACGAGCGTGCCTTTGAATAGGCTGTTCCAAGGTTTGGTGGGCGGATCGAAGGAGTCATCGGAAATGAAGAACTCGACGAGGGGGTCCTCCGAGTACCCATGGATCCCGATGGACGAGGCCTTGCCGGCTGTTCCCGTCTTGCTTTCAGCGAAGTCCGCCGAGAAAGTCCCGAGCTCTCGATGCAGCTTGGGCGCATCGAACTTCAGGCCGACCTGGGCCAGGAGATCTCCATTGTCCATATCCCAATTGACGCTGAACGCGCCGTCACGGGTGGTGGTCAGACACCCGGTCTCTGTGTTCGACCAGTACTGCCACGTGTAGTCGCCATAGCTGCCGGAGCTGTCCTGATCGCAGTATCGCGTACCGCCTGTCAGGGGGACGCCCACCACGCACGCGCCGCCGGTCGCGCTGGTCCCGCCGGTCGTCGTCCCGCCCGTCGTTCCTCCGCCGGCTCCTGCAGAGCTGACTGTGGTTCTGCCGCCGATGGTCGCGCCGCCGATCGCACCGCCGGACACCGACGAGATCGTGACCCCGCCGGTTGCGCCTCCCAACAGCGAGCTGCCGCCCGTGGTGGTTCCACCCGTGCCACCCTGGACCGAGTGGCCCCCCGTGCTGGTACCGCCCATCCCGGCGCCGCCGGTTGCCGACCGGCCCCCGGTTGCCGTTCCGCTCGAGACGGCGCCGGCGGCAGATGAGCGGCCTCCACTGGCGACAGAACCTCCTGGGCTCGTGTCGGAGGTCGTGGAGCCGACGACCGAGCCGCCGCTCGGCAGCGGAGCGCCGCCGTCTATTGGACTGGAAACAACACCGGCTTCGGGCCGAGGGACCGAGTGTTTGGCGGATCCGCCACAGTTCAAAGTCATGGAAGCCATACCAATGACGAGAATTAGCCGCTGAGTCATGGCGCCGATGGCTCCCTCCCGATTGTAGGGCATTGTACCCCGGGAAGGCCTGGGATGACACCGTGCCTCGATCTCGCTGGATCCCGCGACAAGGTGCGGGTCCGGGAAGACGGCCTCCTGGAAAGCGCCCAAGGCCTCCTTACGTTTTCGGCGAGGCGACTGACAGTCGGGACGAGACGCCTTCCTCTCCTGCAGCAATGCGTGTACAGTTTGCGCTATTTCATGCTTGCCCTAAGAAGCCACCAAGAGCGACAACGCGCGATGATCGAACGAAGCGTGCCGGCTGCGCGCGCCGCCTGGCTTTCGCATCATCTCCTCGTGCAGCACCCGTGGCCAGGCAGACTCATTGCGGTCTTCTCCGCGTTCCTCTTTGCGCTGTCCTTCTCATGCTCGGACGCGAGGCGGGTGCAGGTTGGCGATCCGTGCGTTCACAACAGTGATTGCAGCCAACCTCTGATTTGCATGAACGGCCAGTGCCACGCGGAGTGCAAGGCGACACGAGACTGCGAATCGCCCGCGCTGTGCGTGGTCATGGGCGAAGCCTCCATTTGCCAGCTCCCTGGGGAGACGGTGTGTCGGGCAGGAAAATGCAGCGCTTCGATGGTCTGTGCTCCTGACAACGTCTGTCGGGGTTCGTGTTCGCGCCCCAGTGATTGTGTTGCCGGCCAGACCTGCGCGTCGAACTTCTGCATCGAGATCGGCGACAGGGACGGGGCGGTTCTGCGGTCCATGGATGCTTCGGGCGACCTTGGGGCGAGACTCGTCGACGGGGCGGGGGCTGCCGACTCCAGGCTTGCCGACTCCAGGCTTGCCGACTCCGGGCTTGTCGACTCCAGGCTTGCCGACTCCCAGACCGCCGATTCCCAGATCGCCGATTCCCAGATCGCCGACTCCCACCTTCGCCTGGACGCCGCGCCCGATGCGCCTCTCCTCGCGGACACCTCCGCACCCGTTTCATCCGGCGTTCCCGATGCCGGCAGGGGCCAGGATGCAGATACCCGCCAAGCTGCCGGTCCCGAGGCTGTCGATGCCCCCGGACAGGATCTCGCGTCCACCCCGGTCGTGACCTGTGGCAACGGCAAAATCGACCCCGGCGAGTCATGCGACTACGCCATCACCGCCGGGCGGGGCGCTTGCCCCGAGTCGTGCGATGACAACATGGTCTGCACGGCCGACACGCTGTCGGGCAGCGCAGCCGAGTGTTCGGCAGCCTGCTCCCACACGGACATCACGACCTGCAACTCCGGTGACGGGTGTTGCCGCTTGCCCTGCCACGCCAATAACGATACCGACTGCGATCCGGTTTGTGGCAACGGCGTGCTCGAGAGCGGTGAGGAGTGCGATCCGAACATACCCACCGG
>CAZHUY010000169.1:0-13446 GCA_964535465.1 uncultured Myxococcales bacterium | reverse complement strand
TGCTAGTCTTGGCCCGTGGTGAGCGCAGAGCCGGTCGCAGATGGGCTAGGGAGCCACTTGGGTGGCGGGGCCCTGCTGTCGCACAGCCTACTTCTGGGCGAGCGCCTGTATCTGTTCGCGCGCCTGCGCTTCCTGGTGGCTGCCGGCATCGTGCTTGGCTCCCTCTTCGCGACCTACGTGGTGGGGGTACAGGGGCTCGATCTGACGGCCCTGGCGGGCACGGCCGCTTTCCTCGGCCTGTACAACACGCTGGTGTTCCTGCTCATTCGCCCCAACCGTGCGCCCGAGCGCGCGGTCGCCGCCTATCGCGCGATGATCCGGATCGCCAGCGCCACCATCCTCATCGACTATACGGTGCTGACCTTCACCCTGTGGCTGGTGGGGGGCGCGCACTCGCCATTCCTGGCGTTCTACGTCCTGCACGCTATCTTCGCCTCGGTGATGCTGTCGCGGCGAGCGGCCATCGCGCACACGGGCGTTGGCTATCTGATGTTGTCGGCGCTGGTGTTGGGCGAATGGGCAGGGTGGTGGCCGCGCCAGATCCCCGTGGGTGGGGTCTTCGGCGGTCTCGAAGAGGACTTTCGCGTGGTGTGGACGTTGCTCGTCGCCTACGGGCTGCTGATGGCGGCCACCACCACCTTGGCCACGGGCATGGCCACGCGCTTGCGCCAGAAGGATCGTGACTTGCGCGAGGCCTTGCTGCAGCTCGAACGCCTGGCCGACCTGCGGCGCTCGTTCCTGCACGTGGTGGTACACGATCTGCGCAGCCCGGTGGGCGCCGTGACCACTCTGCTCGACAACCTGAGGAGCGGTCTGGGCGGCCCCCTCAATGCGCAACAGCAACAATGGATCGAGCGGGCCGACCACCGCCTGGAAGGCGCGCTGGAGTTGCTGCGCGGCCTGCAGGTCATGGTCGATCTGGAGACCGAGTCACTGGCCGAGCTGATGGGACCGGTGGCTCTGGCGCCCATCATCAACGATGTGGTCGAGGAGAACGCCGATCTGGCGCAAGAGCGCGGCCGCTCCCTGACCGCCGAGTTGCCCGAGGGGTTGCCCAGGGTCCGCGGCATCGATCGCCTGCTCCGCCAGGCCGTGGCCAATTATGTGACCAACGCCATCAAGCACGCAGGGCAGGGAAGGACCATCGTGGTGCGGGCGCGGACCCAGGCGGACGAGGTCCGTGTCGAGGTCGCCGATGACGGACCCGGCATCCCGGTCGAGGCACAGCCCCGTCTGTTTCAAGAGTTCACGCGTTTGAACAAACGGACCCCGGGCTCGGGCCTGGGCCTCTCCATCGTCCGGCGCATCGCCGAAGCCCACGGCGGGCGGGTGGGGGTGGAGAGCGCGCCAGGGCAGGGGAGCCGCTTCTTCATCACCCTGCCGGTGGCGCGCCCGGGCCCGTGATATGGTTTCGCCCGTCTCATGCACTCCGTTTCAGACATTGCGCGCAGCCGGAAGGCTCGCCCATGAAGCTCGCCATCATCATCGTGACCTACCAGGCTGAGCCCTTCCTGGACGGCCTGTTCACCACCCTGAAGCAGCACACGGATCTGACGGAGGTCGAGATCGTGGTCGTGGACAACACCTCGACCGACGGGACGGTGGCGGCCCTGCAGCGCCTGGCCCAGACCTGGCCCAACCTGCACGTGCTGGTGCAGAGCCGCAACACCGGCTTTGCCGAGGGCAACAACATCGGGCTGCGCTGGGCGCGCGAGCGCGGCATCCCCTACGCCTTCCTGCTCAATCAGGACACGGAGGTGACGCCCAACTGGCTGCCGCCCCTCATGAGCGTGATGGAGACCCGCCCCCAGGTGGGCGCGGCCCAGCCCTTGCTGCTGCTGCACAGCGAGCCGAGCCTGCTCAACACCGCGGGCAACAAGCTGCACTTCTGCGGCTTCGGTTTCTGCGGCGATTACCGCCAGCCGGTCGGCAGCGTGGCGGCCGGCGTCCACTCGGTGGCCTTCGCCTCGGGCGCGGCCCTGATGTTGCGCATGGAGGCCCTGGCGCGCTCGGGTGACTTCGACGACAAGCTGTTCATGTACCACGAGGACTGCGACCTGCAGATCCGCCTGCGCCAGGCGGGCTACGACTGCGTGGTGGTCAGCGCGTCCTCGATCCTGCACAAGTACCGGGAGAACTTCTACGGCCGCAAGTACGCCCTGCTGGACAGGAACCGCTGGCTGGTGGTGCTCAAGACCTGGCCTGTGGCGCGTCTGGTGGCGGCCGCGCCGGCCATGCTGGGCACCGAGTTGGCGGTGCTGGTGTTCGCGACCAAGCAGGGCTGGTTGAAGGAGAAGCTGCGCACCTACGGCGAGATCGTGCGGGCCCTGCCCAGGGTGCTGCGCGACCGTCGTGCCGTGCAGAAGCGGCGCGCCCCCAACGCCAACGACGGCGAGCACCTGACCGGCGCCATGATCTTCCCTGGCCTGGATCACTGGATCGTCACCCGCGTGGCCAACCCGGCCCTGTCGGGCTACTGGCACTTCGTGCACAAGATCCTGCGCGTCCCCTGAGGGGGCGCTGACCTGGTCAGTATGGAACGACCGGCTCCTTTCGCATGTGGCTCTGCGCCACGGTTTCCTTTTCCGGTCCGCAGCGTAATCCACGCTATCTGCGAACCGGAGCCGGTCGTTCCATACTGACTAGTGCCTGTCGAACCACACCTTGGCCAGGCCGGCGAGCAGCCCGAACAGGTGGCCTTCCCACGACGCCCCGTTGCGCGCGGGCTTCAGCCCGGCCAGCATGCCCCCGTAAACCAGCAGGACCGCCAGCGCGATCAGCAGATCCCAGGCGCCTCTGGTCACGTAGGCGATCCCGATCAGGTAGCCGAAGAAGCCGAAGATCACCCCTGACATGCCCACGTGCGCGGCCTTGCGGCCGAATAGCCACAACAGGCCTCCCGAGAGCAGGGCCACGGTCACGGCGGTGACCAGAAAGGCGTGGCCGCCCCGGCGCAGCACCAGGATACCCAGGACGATGAAGGGCGGCAGATTGGCGAGCAGGTGGCTGAGGTTGGCGTGCACGAAGGGCGCCGTGAGCAGGCCGAGCAACCCGCGCGGGCTGCGTGGCACGACGGCCAGCGCCTCGATGCGCTTGCCGGCCAGGGCGCGCACCCCGGTGCCCAGCAGCATGGCCAGCACGGGCCACGCCAGATAGGCCAGGGGGGCTTGCAGGAAGAGTCGGCGGGCCAGGACTTGCAGCTCGTGCATCTGAGGGCGCTCTTCCTACATCCTCGGCGCCACGCTCGCATGGAGATTTGTGCGCCTTCGTGGCTTGGACTGTGGCCTTCCGATCCCCCTGGAACGCGGGTTCGTGTGCAGTACAATCCGGCCCGCCGTGACCTCCCCCAACCTTGCTTGTCCCGTTCGCTTTCGCCGCCTGCGCGCCGGCGCCGTCCTGCCCCGTTACATGACGCCGGGCTCGGCCGGCATGGACATGGCGTCGGCGGCCGACGGGCCGGTCACCGTGGGGCCGGGCGAGCGCGTGGGCATTCCCACGGGATGGGCCATGGAGTTGCCGGTGGGCTTCGAGGCGCAGGTGCGGCCGCGCTCGGGCCTGGCCTGGAAGACTGGGCTGACCGTGGTGAACGCGCCTGGCACCATCGACAGCGACTACCGTGGCGAGGTGGTGATTCTGATGGTCAACCTGTCCAAGGAGCCGGTGACCGTGCTGCCCGGCGACCGCGTGGCGCAGATGGTGATCGCGCCGGTGGTGCAGGCCCAGGTGCAAGAGGTGAATGAGCTCTCGAACACCGCGCGTGGCGACGGTGGCTTTGGTCACACCGGTTGATCCTGACGCTTCGAGTATGCTTAGGTGCACCCCATGAGCTCAGCGACGACAAGCACCCTCAACATCGTCTCTCCCAAACGCGCCGGCATCGTCGGTGTGTCGGGTTATTCGGGCATGGAGCTGGCGCGCATCCTATCCAACCATCCTCACTTCGGGCTGAGCCTGGTGACCTCCGACAAATGGGCAGGCAAGCGTCTAGGTGATTGCCTGGCGGTCTCGGGCCCTTGCTCGGAACTGCCCTGCCTCAATCACGAGCAAGGCACCGCGCGCCTCAGTGAGGTCGACGTGGTGTTCTTCTGCACGCCAGCCGAGGTTTCGGTGGCCCTGGCCCCCAAGGCCTTGGCCGCGGGGGCGCGCGTGGTCGACCTGTCGGGCGGGTTCCGTCTGGCCGCCGACCAGTTTCCGCAGTGGTACGGCTTCACCCACGCCGCGCCCGACCTCTTGGACCAGGCGCTTTATTCCATGCCCGAGGCCACCAACACCGCCGAGAAGCTGCGTACGGCCAAATTGGTCTCCAATCCTGGCTGCTACCCCACCGCTTCGGTGCTGGCCATCCTGCCGCTGGTGCGCGCCGGTTTCATGGACGCGGAGGCGGTGTTCATCGATGCCAAGAGCGGCTCCACGGGCGCCGGGCGCAAGGGGAGCGAGGAGATGTCGTTCTCGGAGGTGTCGGACGATCTGCGCGCCTACCGGGTGCTGCGCCACCAGCACACCCCCGAGATCGAGCGTGCCCTCGCCCTGGGCGGCATCCCCTCCATACGCGTGACCTTCGTGCCGCACCTTCTGCCCGTGCGGCGCGGGATCCTGGTCACGGCCTACGGTCGCCTGCGCCACGGGACGGGGGGCAGCGATCCCACCGCCGGGTTGCGCAAGGCTCTCGACGATTTCGCCGAGGAGCGGCCCTTCGTTCGCGTGGTCAGCTCCGAAGAGGTGCGCTTGCAGGCGGTGGTGGGCACCAACCGCGTGCTGCTGGGGGCATCCGCCGACGCCAGAACCGGCGTGGTGGTGTCGTTTGCGGCCATCGACAACCTGGTCAAGGGGGCGGCGGGGCAGGCAGTGCAGAACGCCAACATGATGTTCGGATACCAAGAAACCGCCGGCCTGTTGGGGCTGGCTGGATCCATGCCATGACAACAGAAAAAACGCAGGAATCCTTGTCCGAGCGCCGCGACCTGGTGGTCGAGGCCTTGAAGTACATCCGCAAGTTCACCGGCACCCGCACGGTCATCAAGTACGGCGGCGCGGCGATGGTCAAAGAGGACCTGAAACGCCACTTCGCCCAGGATCTGGTGCTGCTGCAGTCGGCCGGTCTGCGCCCGGTGGTGGTGCACGGCGGCGGCCCCGAGATCTCGCGCACCCTGGAGCGCCTGGGGCAGAAGAGCGAGTTCATCGACGGGCAGCGCGTGACCGGCACCGTCGAGATGGGCGTGGTCGAGATGGTGCTGACCGGCAAGGTGAACACCGAGCTGGTGGGCCTCATCAACACCCTGGGCGGTATCGCCATGGGGCTGTCGGGCAAGGATGCCCACCTCATCAAGGCCAGGAAGCAGCCGGTCCGGCCGGGCAAACCCGACCTGGGCCTGGTGGGTGACGTGGAGGAGATCAACACCGAGGTCCTCGAGCTCCTGCTGGGCAAGAGCTATCTGCCGGTGATCTCGCCCGTGGGCCTGGGCACCGATGGCGCCAGCTACAACATCAATGCCGACGTGGTGGCTGCTGAGATGGCGGTCGCGTGCAAGGCCAAGAAGCTCATCTTCCTGACCGACGTGGCCGGCATCCTGGACGAGAATGGCCAGTTGATCAGCGAGCTGTCGGCCGCGGACCTGCGTGGACGCGTGCAAGAGGGTCGGTCAGTCAAAGGCGGCATGTCGGTCAAGGCCCAGGCCATTCTGCGCGCTCTCGATGGCGGCGTGGAAGCTGTGCACGTGGTGGATGGCCGCGAGCCCCACAGCGTGGTGGTCGAGCTGTTCACCGAAAAGGGCGTGGGCACGCTGGTCCGTCCGTAGCTCCGGTCCAGGCCGCCCTCGCGGAAGTCCTGTGGGCGGTCGCCTGGTGGCCACCTCTCTGACGCTGACGCCCGGTTGCGTCGGTGGCGATGTGTGGTCGATTGCCTCCCTCAGCCGATTTCCGATATCGTGCTACTTCTTTGGGCAATCGTTAAGGAACAAGTCTTTTCGAAGCGGCTAGTGTGCCCGCGATATCGTGCTGAAATTCGGCGAACGCACTGACCGGCAAAAAGGGCAGAATCATGAGCCAAGTAGTACGGCCGATTCCCGACCGTTCTCAAGCTTGCACGGAGGTTGGGCAATGAAGAGATCACGAACACCCCTCACCAGCATTTGTCTCGCGCTTCTGGTCGCGGGTTGCGGTTCGGACAACAACGGCGGAACGGCGCAGGGTGGCTCAGGCGGATCCAGCAGCAGCGATTCGAGCGCCTCGAGCGGATCGTCGAGCAGCGGCGGATCGTCGAGCAGCAACGGATCGTCGAGCAAGGGCGGATCGTCGAGCAAGGACGGATCATCGGCAACCTCGAGCGGCGGCTCATCCAAGACCCCGAGTGGAGGCTCGTCGAGCTCCAACGGTGGTTCGGTGGGCGGCGGCAAGGCCGGCAACGGCGGCGGCAACGCCACCACGGGGACCGGTGGTTCGAACAAGGGCGGCGGTGCGGGAGGTTCCGCGGGCAAGGCGGGCGGCACCGTCGCCACCGGCGGAGCGAGCGGGGGAGCCGTGACCAGCGCGGGCGGAGGAAAGGCGGGAGACTCGGGAGCCGGAGGGACCTCCGGTTCCGGCGGCGCCACCACCGAGCCGACGCCCGTTGAGTCGCTGGTCGTGACCTCGGCCAACGGCGCCTATTGGAAGCCGGCGGACCTCGCCGAAGGTTCGGGGACGGCCAGCGTGACGGTCAACGAGAACGCGGCCCAGACCTGGGATGGCTTCGGCGGCGCCTTCAACGAGATGGGTTGGAGCTACCTGACCACCGATGCCATGAAGGACGAGGCTATCAAGTTGCTCTTCGGCAAGGACGGCTGCAACTTCGCCTGGGGCCGCATCCCCATCGGGGCCAGCGACTACGCCGTCAAACGCTACACCCTGAACGAGAACGCCGGCGACAACTCCATGTCGAAGTTCTCGATCGAGCACGACAAAGACCCGAAGATTGGACTCATCCCCTACATCAAGGCTGCACAGAAGGTGAAGGAAGACATCCGCTTCTGGGCCAGCCCCTGGACGCCGCCCACCTGGATGAAGACCACGCCCTGCAACCCCAACACCGGCCGGCCGTCGAACTCCATGTTCGATGGCTGTGTCATGAAGGGTGACGACACCACGCTGAAGGCGTTCGCGCTCTATCTGGTCAAGTGGATACAGGCCTACGAAGAGCTGGGCATCAAGATCCAGACGGTGGCGCCGCAGAACGAGCCCAACTACGAGCAGAACTACCCCTCTTGCCATTGGAATACGGCCGACTATCCCAAGTTCATCGGATCCTACCTGGGCCCCGCCCTCGAGAGCGCGGGCCTGACCACCAAGGTCATGAACGGTACCTTGTCGAATGCCACCGGTGGCGACGCGGACATCGGCAGCGCGGTCCTGAGGGACGCGACCGCCAAGAAATACCTCAATTCCATCGGCGTGCAGTGGGGGATGGCGGAAGCCGGACGTGTCTCCACGCTGAAAGGCCTGGCGGGCGGCATTCCCATTTGGATCTCCGAAACCCAGTGCGGCGGGAACATGAACACGACCTCGCCCGCGCCCAACGATTTCAGCTACGCCCAGAACACCTGGGGGCAGATCACCAGCGCGATCAAGGCGGGCATAACCGCCTACAACGCCTGGAACATGGTGCTGGACAAGGTGGGCATGGGGAACGACGACTCCCGCAATTGGCCGCAGAACGCGTTGCTCGTGGCGGATGGCGGCAAGATCATCCAGACCCCGGCGTACTTCGTCTATCGCCACTTCTCGCAGTTCGTGCAGGTTGGGGCCAAGGTGCTCGGAACCAGCGGGGGCGAAGCGGTGGCCTTCAAGAACCCCGACGAGAGCTACGTCGTGGTCATGTTCAACAACGGCTCGGCCAACGCGAAGTACACGGTATCGGTGGCGGGCAAGAGCCTGCAGTTCTCGATGCCCAGCAAAGGTTGGGCGACCCTGAGGTACAGCAAGTAAGGACGATCATTTCGGTTCACAAACAAACGCGCGAACGATTCGGAACTTGCGATAGCGATGCTTGACCCCGTCGGGTGGAGAATGAGGCGGTTCGAGGGCCCGGTGGGGGAAGGGACGGACTGCGACGACCGAAGCTGCGTGTCTGCGAGAAGAGTTATCGAAAGGAACAGGAGTCACGAATGTTGAAAAGAACAGTCCTCAAGTCCCTGCTCATGATATCGGCGGGCGTTCTGGCGTTCCCGGCCTGCAGGATCGACAGATCTTCGACCGGCGGTGCAGCCGGTGGAGAAAGTGGGTCGGGTGGGGGCGGAGGGTCCGGAGGGACCGTAGGCCCCACCATGTGCAGCTACTCCGCGCCGTACGAGTACGCGGTTGGCCAGGTCACGGATGAGGCGGCCGTGCAGAAGGCGAAAGAAGCCATTGCCAACATGAGCTTGAAGGACAAGGTCATCCAGATCTCTGGTGTGTCCTTCGGCAGCGCCACGGAGCCCCAGTTCGGCGACATTCAGCGGCAAAGGGACACCGAGACCATTCGTGGTTTCCGCTGGCGTGACGCGTCTCGCGGTTTGGACCTGGCGCAGGACTACGAGGGCTCCAACCTGCTTCCCGCTTGGTCGACGGCCTTCCCGGTCAGCGTGGCGCGCGGCGCCGCCTTCGACCTGGATCTCGAATACGAGATCGGCATGTCCATCGCCGAGGAGTTCATTACCGCCAAGCAGACCTTGCTGCTCGCCCCCTGCATGAACCTGATCCGCCACCCGCTGCATGGACGCGCGCAGGAATCCTACAGCGAGGATCCCTTCCACACGGGCCGCTTGGCCAGCGCCCTTGCCATCGGCATCCAGCAGTGGATGCCGGCCGATGCCAAGCACTACCTGGGCTACAGCGTCGAGCGTGATCGCCCCAACAACGACACCATCATGGAGGACGAGCAGACCCTGCGCGAGATCTACGGCCGCCACTTCCGCATGGTCATCCAGGACGGTGGCGTGGTTTCGGTCATGGCCGCGTACAACAAGGTGAACGGCGAGAAAGCCACGCAGAGCAAGCACTTGCTCACCAAGGTCTTGCGCGAGGACTTCGGCTTCAAGGGATTCGTGATCAGCGACTGGTTCGCCATGCCGGGCTATGCCGACCCGAACATCGACGCCCCGACCATGATGGCCGTGGCCCAGGAAGCCCTCGAGGCGGGTCTGGACGTGGAGTCCCCGTGGGTGATGCACTTCACCCAGCTCGAGAGCATGGTGGCCAACAAGGTTATCGATGAGGCGCTGATCGATCGAGCGGTCGAACGCGTTCTCACGCAGAAGTTCCGCTTCAACGTTCACAGCATGAAGGGGCCCTGGGGCCTCAAGACCCCGACGACCACCTTCTCGGAGAAGCCGGGCGAGTACAAGATCGAGAACAACGACGAGCACATCAAGCTGGCCCAGAAGGCCGCGGAGATGAGCATGGTGTTGCTCAAGAACGAGAACAAGACGCTGCCCATCCCCAGTAGCGTGAAGAAGGTCGCGGTCATTGGCGCCACCGTGCCCTATCAGACCTCGTACGGTCCAGGTACGGCCGGCTATGCCCCCGAGGTCAATTTTGCCACCGATGTGCGCACCGGCGACCTGGGCAGCAGCCGCGTCTTCTTCGATCCGGCGAAGGGCTCATCGCCTTTCGCTGGGATCAAAGCGTGGGCTGACAAGAAGGGCGGCATCAGTGTCTACAGTGGAAAGACAGCCGAGGATGTCCAGGCGGACACGGACTTCGTCGTGGTGGTGGCTGGCCTCACCGCGGAGGACGAGGGCGAGGAGTACAACGGGTCGGGCGATCGCACCAGCCTCGAGTTGGACAACAAGAACCTCTATCGTGACGGTCCCCTCAAGGGCAAGCACGTGCAGGATGATCTGATCAAGGCGGTGGCTGCCCTGAAGAAGCCCATGGTGGTCGTTCTGGAGGGCGGGGCCGCCATCGCGATGCCCTGGCTGAGCCAGGTCCCTGCCGTGGTCATGGCCTGGTACCCCGGCATGGTCGGTGGCAGGGCCATGGCCAACCTCCTGTTCGGAGAGGTCCAGCTGCCGTACGACAGCGAGAAAGTCCAGGTCGGTACCAAGATCTCGTTCAGCGGAAAGCTTCCGGTTTCTTGGCCCAACGACTTGAGCGAGCTCGACCCCTTCAATGAGGGCAGGACCACGTTCTATTACGACACCGGGTATCGTCTCTACGACCGCAAGGACAAGAAGCCGCTCTTCGGGTTCGGCCATGGCCTCAGCTACACCAAGTTCGAGTACGGCGACGTGTCGGTTGGGTGCGAAGCGGTGGCCTCCGGCGACATGTTCCCGGTCACCGTCAAGGTCAAGAACGCGGGAGACATCAAGAGCGACGAGATCGTGATGGTGTTCGTCTCCTTCCCTGACACCAAGGCCCGGCGCGGCGTCAAGGAGCTGAAGGCCTTCAAGCGCGTGACCCTGGATGCTGGCGAAGAGAAGGAGGTCACCATCCCGGTGCGCGTGAAGGATCTCGACTACTTCGACAACGACAAGGACAAATGGATCATCGAGGAGGGCGAGGTGGAGATCAAGGTTGGCCCGAGTTGGGACAATCTGCCGAAGACGGCGAAGGTGATGGTCAAGCCATGAGGATGTCTAGTTCCATGTCCACTCTCCAACCCTCGTACAAATCCATGAAGACACCACATTCATTCTCGATGCGATCGTTCCTGACTCTCACTGGATCCCTGGCGGTGTTCGCCGTGGGGGCAGCCAATCCGGCGTTCGCCGAAGAGGAGACCGCCACTCCCGCCCCAGGTGGAGAGGAGGCAGCGGCCGCGGACAAGGCGGCACCCCCGCCAGCCGCGCCCCCGCCGGCAGCGGCTCCCGAAGCGCTGGAGCCCGCCCCACTCCCCGCGCAACCCGCGGCGCCGGCGGCTTCTGCCGCCGAGGAGGCGACCATCACCACGATAGGAATCGAGCGCCTCAAGGCGTCGGCCTTCCCAGGGGAAAACCGTGGCATCAAGGGCGGCTCCCTGGCGCTCACCTACCACGGGTTGCAGTGGCCCACCATGCCGTCTCCTTCCGGGGGCTCGCGCTTCGTGATCGGGGTTTCGGGCTGGGTTTGGGACGACATCTCGTACGCTGATTTCACGGCCAGCGAGACGAACACCAAGAAGGGACAGTTGGATCAGAAGAAGGCCATCAACCAGGGCCGCCTGGTGTTGCGCGCCACCCCGACCTGGACTTCGGGTGATTGGTTCGTGCAGGGTCAGGGCGAATTCGTCGCCACCACCAACCAGGACATCAACCGCGGAGGATACGGCGGCGCCGACACCGACGATCTGTGGCTGCGTATTGGTATGTGGAATCTGGGCGATGTTCAGGTCGGCCGTTTCGAGGGCTGGGAAGTCTTCCACTTGGGCATGGGTCTTGACATCAACACCTATGAGCGTCAGGGCGCGAACGAAGGGGACTCGGCGGTTTACTACGGGCTCACGGACATGCAGTACCGTTCCTCGACCGCCGGCAACGTCGCCTTTCACTTGTACCCGCTGGAGTACCTGCGTTTCGAGCTCTTGGGACAGGCCGGCAACACCGGCGCGCAGAACTCGTATGGTGGACGGGCCGTCGGTATCTTCGACATGGGATGGGTCAAGGTGAAGGCTGGCGCGGAGTATCGAAAGCAGAAGGACATGAAGGTCAGCTCCAAGGGTAACGGCGTCTCCAAGGGTATCGCCGTCTCGGCCCAGTTCGTGCCTCATCCCTGGATCGAGTGCGGTGTCAACTACGCCGAGGGCTATGAGGACACCTGGGACGGTACCGGCCAGCACAAGTTCGCGGCGAGCTTCGACAGAAGGAGCTACGGCGCTTTCCTCAACGGTCGCCTCTACATCGAGGACCTCATCCTGGGCCTGGGCGCCATCAACAGCACCAAACGCGATCTCTACTCGGAAGCCGGCAACGTCGATCCCAAATCCAACCACGAGTACGCGCACCTGCAGAGCTTCGTGGCGCTGCAATACGCGATCTTCAAGCAGTTTTACATCAAGGTCGTGGGCAGCTACGCCAAGAGCGATACGTCCATCCCCCGCGCTCGCGACACGACGAAACCGATCGAGGAGCAGGACAAGTTCAACAAGTTCAACTACAAAGAGCTTGGCGTCCGCGTCCGCTTCTCGTACTTCTTCTAGACTCATCTGTCTCATCCCGGGCCGCACGACCTCTGGTCGTGGCGGCCCTTTTTATTGGCCGCAGCCGCGGCGTGCGCGCTCAGGCGGAGCAGGGCGGTGTATGATGGGCCGTCGAGGATCGCATGTTTGCCCGTTTCGCCCGTGCCCAGGATGCGTCGTCGCGGCTTGCCTTCGTGGCCGTCATGGGGGGCGTGCTGCTCGTGGCCTGGACGCTCTGGTTCTTCTTGGCCCGGGTGGCGCTCTATGAGGTCAGCCGCTCGGCGCGTCTGGAATCGGCTTCGCACGACATCGACGCACCCCTCTCGGCACGCCTGGTGCGCAGCAACCTGGTGCTCGACCGCCAGGTGAGCAAGGGCGACGTGCTCATCGAGTTGGACGCCGAGGCGGCGCGTTTGGCGCGAGCCGCCGAAGAGAGCCGGCTGGCGACCTTGGGACCGCAGATCGAGGCCCTACGCCAGCAGGTGGCCTCGCACGAGCAAGCCATGCGCGGCGAGGCACGGGTCCAGGTGGCCCAACTCAATGAGGCCAAGGCGCGGCACCGCGCCTCGCTGGTGGCGGCCACCCAGAAGGATTCGGAGCGACGGCGGCTGCAGGCGCTGCGCGATGAGGGGCTGGTGGCGCCGCTCGATCGCGACCGCTCCAACGCCGAGGCCCAGCAGCACAGCGCCGAGGCCGAGGCGGCCGGCCAGCAGGTGGGGCGCGTGGGCAGCGAGGCCGCGGTCAAGCTGAGCGAGCGCAAGGCCCTGATGGCGGGGCTGCAGGTCGAGATGGCGCGCCTGGAGAGCGAGCGCGCCGACGCCGAGAGCAAGGTGCGCATCCTGAACCAGAAGATCGAGCTGCACGTGATTCGCGCGCCGGTGGCCGGGCGCATCGGCTATCTGGTGAACCTGCGTCCCGGCGCCATGGTCACCGAGGGCACGCGCCTGTGCACCATCGTGCCCGAGGGCGGGCCGCGCATCGTGGCCTTCTTCGCCGCCACCACCGCCGCGGGCCGCGTGTTGGCCGGGCAGAGTGCTCGCTTGCGCATGCTGGGCTTTCCCTGGACCAAGTACGGCATCCTGCGCGCCCAGGTGGATCGCGTGGGCCACGAGCCCAAGGATGGGCAGATCCGGGTCGAGCTGGTGCTGCGGCCCGGGCAGCGCACGGCGATCCCGCTGGAGCACGGCCTGGCCGCCAGCGCCGAGGTGGAGGTGGAGCGGGTTTCGCCCTACGCCCTGATGCTGGACGCGGCCGGGCGGTTCTTGATGAGCGCCGAAGTGGGCGCGCGGGTTGCGAGCCCATGATCGGGCGCAGAGAGCCAGAGAGTTCGGTATGAGAGTCGT
>CAZHUY010000168.1:0-13527 GCA_964535465.1 uncultured Myxococcales bacterium | reverse complement strand
GAATCATACCATGCATGCCTATATGTGCAAGTATTTATATGCCGGATTAATAATAAGGCCGAAGTAGTTGATTCGGAGATTAACGAGGAAGGATGGGCCATGTCAATGGAGACGGCCAGTGGGATCGGCCAGTGGGATCTATGACTCTCACTGAAACTTGTCCGGCAAACGGGGAAGGTCAAATATTCGCCTTGGATGAGGCGGGAGTCTTGAGGCCCAACCAAGATTCTTCCCAGGGGACAACCGTACTGGGCGAGTCTTCAGGTGACAGCGATTGTCATTAGCCATTACAGACGCCCCCTATTACAATTTAATGTGATATTTATGCCTGTCGGGCACTTTAATGTTGGCTTCCGAAGCATAGGGAGTATAAAAACCTCTAGAAGAGGATGCGCTTGCAAGAGGTGACAGAAGGTTTGCTTCCCGCAGTTCAGCAGTCAGACAAAACCGTGGGAGCGATTGGCTGAACAATGGTTGCGCCGAACACGATTTGCATATGCCGGCCATGCGCTATGTGATGATGCGGGGATAACCGATTTTAAAAAAAGTAATTGCAGCGAAAGGGGCAGGCAATGAGCAATGGAACTGGCGGACTGGACAAGAAGCATTGCATTCATCTCAAGAATGGCCATTTCTCTCCCAAGACGGACACGCAGGCGGCGGACATCGAATCGCTGCTGACGGGCTTCGGCGCTAGCGGCAGTTCTTCTGGATTGGTTGTCCACTTTCACGGAGGGGTTGTGTCGTATGCAAGCGGCAAGGGCATCGTTCAGGCCTTGACTCCCGTGTTCCAGGAAGCGGGAGCCTATCCCGTCTTCTTCGTCTGGGAGGCCGGCCCCCTGGAGGCGATATTCAACAACCTAGGAGACATCGGCAAAGAGAAGATATTTCAGGAATTCGTCCGCAAAGTCATCGAATTCGCCCTCCGTCGGCTTAAGGGGGGCGTCGGCGCCAAAGGAGCGGGAGGCGAGACCGTAAATTCCCAGGCTGTAACTCACACCGTGGATGAATGGTTCGAGGGTCGGGGAGTTGCCGTCCCCTTCGAGGATTTTACTCTGTTGCGGGCTGCGGATCGGACAAGAACGGCGCAAATGGCAACGGATGACGCCTTGAGAATGGAGATCCAAGCCAACCTGGAAATGGACCCTCGGTTCCAAAGCGAGATCAAGGCCGTATCCAACGGCCTCCTGCCGCCAGGCGAGGGGGTGTCGGCGCGCGGAGTGGGGACGAAAGCGGCAACGACCACGCTCATGGACCCAAAGGCCTTGGCCGAGCTGGTTGACCCGCCCGCCCCGGGGAAACGGGGTGCCATCAGTCTGATAAAGGCCGCCGCTGCGATAGCCAAAATCGTCATCAGGGTCGCTGGGCGATTCTTCGAGGGGCGCGACCACGGCCTCTACGGGACCGTGGTGGAGGAGGTGCTTCGGCAGTTCTATGTCGACAAACTGGGAAAGTGTCTATTGTGGAACCAGATGAAGAAGGACACGGCGGACGCGTTCATGGAGAACATCGAGCCGGGGAAGGAGCCAGGCGGAACGATGTTTCTGAAGGCGCTGGCGGGCCATCTCGCCAAGATCGGCCCCGGAGGTCTCCGTCCGCGCGTGACCCTCATCGGGCATTCGACGGGGGCCGTCTACATCTGCAACCTGCTGGCCGCCGCAGGGCGCTGGCTGCCGCCGGGGTACAAGTTCGACATCATTCTGCTCGCTCCGGCCGTCTCCTTCGCGCGGTTCAGCGAGTGCATGGCCGCCAACGGAAAGTGGGTGGGTGGCGTCCGGCTCTTCGGGATGAAGGAAACAGTCGAACTGAAGGACGCCATGGCGAAGGGCGGACTCCGTTCCTTTGCCCGCTTGGTCTATCCCCACTCGCTTTTGTACTTCGTCTCAGGTCTCCTTGAGGACGAGGTGGAGGACAAGCCCGACCACCCCATTCTTGGCATGCAACGCTTCTATGAACGGAAGGACGTATTCGACGCAGCGGACTTTCCAGAGGTGGAACAGGCCCGCCGATTCTTTGCCTCGCCCCCGAAGCGTTGCATGGTATGGTCGGAAGTCCATGAAGTCAACGGCTTGGCGTCGGCGTCCACGGCGCACGGGGACTTTGATGGCGACAAGGACACGCTGGCAAGCATACAGTGGCTGTTGAGGAATGGTTTCGGCGCGTGAACGACCGCGATTATGGCATAGTTGTAGGAATCGACCAGTATCCCGGACTGGGCTCTCTCGAAGGGGCTCAAAGGGACGCCGAGTCCTTTGCCGGTTGGCTTGTAGATCCCGACGGGGGCGGACTTCCTGAGGGGAATGTCCGGAAGATCCTGACGCGCCATTTCCATCCCCCTCCGCCGACCTGCACCGACCAAGCCAATCCCAACACCCAGCGATTCTATTCGGAGGTTAGCGGCCTTCTGATGGATGCGGCCGGGAATCTTCGCCCGTTTCCGATTGGCCGTCGGCTTTATCTGTACTTCTCCGGTCATGGATTTTTGGGGGCAAGCAATTGGGAAGAGGCTGCCCTCTATGTGGCCAACGCCTCTCACGCCCTGCCGGAACACATTCCCGGCACGCGCGAGGCCGACGCGGTGAAGGCCTCCGCAGCCTTCGATGAGATCGTCTTGGTCATGGACTGCTGCCGTGACGTGACGCTGACCGGGCGGATAAACGAGTCCCACTTGTGTCTTCCGCCAAACGTTGCTGGGGGAGCGGCAGTTCGGACCTGCTATGCCTACGCCGTCCGTCGGGGATATCAGGCTCAGGAACACCAAATTAACGGGGACGTGCAGGGCGTATTCACCCATGTCCTCTTGGAAGCCTTGAGGCGGACCCCGGGCGACGGCAATGGCCAAGTAACCGGGCAGGCGGTCAAGGACTACATCCACAACAGGTGGCCGGACATGGTCCCCGGCGATGTCTCCACCGGACCACTCATCGTAGTGGACAGCGCGAACGACGTCGTGTTGGCCGTCCGCCCGCTTGGCCCGCCGGCCCAAGCGGGAATCGTGCCTGAGCAACCGCTGACACAGGTGACTTTTTCCGTGGAGCCCCCGGTGCCCGACAGCGGCGAAATCGTGGTGATGGACGGTCAGCTGCGTGAAATCAAGCGGTTGTCTATCCGGAATGATTCAGCATCGTGCTCCCTTGTCCCTGGAATCTACAAGGCGTCTATTGAAGGGACGATCCGGCAGAAACTTTTTCAAGCGATGGGGGGCGATGTCCATGAACAACTCTAGGCCGGCCATTATGGTTCCCCTGACCGTGAAGGCGGCCGACGCTGGAACGGAGATATTCTTGATCGATAGCGGGTTCAGACGCATCGGTTCCGCCGTCGGGCAGATGCAGACTGAGGTCAAGCCAGGAATCTACAAGGTCAGGTTCCGGGCGGGCGAGGCGCAGGTTGACAGGTTCGTCGAAGTCGCCGAAACGGCCCGGGGAGGGAGAAACAGCGTGGAAGTGTCGGAGGCTCCGCTGAGCATCACCTCGGCGGCCCCGATACCCGGAACTCGCGCGTTCTCTCAATGCCATGAAGCTGCCTGGCGTCGGGCTTGGCAGCGCCCCGACAAGAATTTCGGGCATGGGGGGCGCATCTTCCTGATGGTCCGCGACACGGGTTCCACAAACACTTGTGATCCATCCGGCCGGCCCCGACAGCCCTGGCGTGGCGTTACGTTAAGCGACACAGGCGGCAAGCTTCTCTGCGACATGTCCAGGGACGGACTCAGCGACTCTTCAGTAGGAGCCGGGACCGTGCATGTCGAACTCGATCCCGGGTCGTATGTGCTTAGGATCAACACGTCCGTCTCGGGGATCCAAAAGATGGCTGTGACCGTATGCCCCGGCTGGCAGACCCAGATTGTGATGGCAGCCACACAGTACCGACATTCAAGCAAAGGACGAATCCGTACCGCGTTTCGAGCGAACTTGGCGGACGCCGCTGTGTTCATGGTAAAGATTGACAGCGACGGGAATCCCGCAGAGTACATGCCGAAACATCTACGTCTTACCGAACTCGCCCGCCAGGGGCTGGCTCAAGGCCGTATCCCAATGCGTTCGGGTGACCTGCACGACATGCTGTGGGCCAAATACGAGAACCCCATGTTGGGGATCATTGGCGCTCATCTGATGTTGAAGACTCCCGAACCGGACCTGAACATGTTGAATGAGGTAGTGGGCAATCTGGAGCGGCTTGTCCAGGGGCATCCTGATGTGCTGGCCTTGCGGCTTGCAGTCAACACGCGTAGGAATGTCGAGGCGTCGGAGGTCCCGGCTTGCAACGTTCCTCCCATGCTGTCGGCCAGCTGGCAGATTATTGTAGAGCAGAGCATCAAATGGCCCGACATTGCACCTGCTGGATCGTTGGCGGCGCGAATTGGCTTCGGCAATTTGCTTGGATCCACATGGTTCGTATGGCGTCGTGAACGGCCGCCGGCTAGAAACAACAAAAGCAACAGAAAAGCTCGCAGAATTCCGGCGCCCGCGAGATTGAAAATTGCCAACTCCGCATCCCAAAGAAGCAGGGGCGATGGCATCATGAGTTTCATTACAACGATGGACGCGCTTTCGCCCATGTCCAGACGGATACGGGAGATTCCGCGCCAAGAGACCTTGGTCCAGTTGCTCTCCCGCGTTCGCGAGAGGTTTCCGATGGGCATTATCCAGTCTGGCGCCAACAAATACCCGGAACTTTCTCGCATTCAGCGATTCCTCATTCAAGAGGTGGCTGTGCAACCGGTCGCGGAGGGCGAGATTGACCCGACGCCGGTTGTCCGTCGCATGGGGATGCCGTCGACGTCCGTAATGGGCATAGCCAGAAGTCTTCTTCGGAAGTAATCCTCGGCCTCTGCCGCCGTTCGAACTTTTCAGCAGGAAGAGTTTGTTGGGAATATGCTTCTGTTATTGGCGTATCGGGGCATTCGTGGGGCTGATAGTGCCCGGATCCAATGCCTCTGATAAGATGGCAGTGTTAAGATCCCGACACCGGTGTCAAAATCCGTCCGATTCGAACCCCGTGTTTAAATCCGGGCCGTCCGGACTTCAGAAAGTCTCAACAGGTGCCAATCGGACCCCGACGGAACGTCTTCACCCCGTTAGGGCGTCGGAACTGCCCCTCTGGTCTCCCGCAATGCTCTCTCGATGGCCGGATAGGAGGACCGGTTGTCCGTCGCATGGGCATGCCGTCGCCGTCCGTAATGGGCATAGCCAGGAGTCTTCTTCGCAAGTAATCCTCGGCCTCTGCTGCCGTTCGAGGTCTTCAGCAGGAGAAGGGCTTGAGCGAAAGCGTGTCTCAGTTATTGGCGTATCGGCACAACTATGTGCTACGCCTCAGATCCTCGTTTTCACCGCTATCGCAGTGACAATCAGCATGGTAACGATGGAGGGACAAGTTGATCGTTGAATGAGAATGAAGTCATACAGTCAACCCATAGCCGACATGTCATCTGTTGCGGAAGCATTGATGCATAATTAATGCGATCATCACTTGCATGAGCCCGGTCGTCGCCCTAGCATAGTATTTGGTATTTATTTCTAGATGCCAATAACGGACGCCTAGGTGTCGGCAGAATGGAAGGGTGTGATATGAATGCTTCATGCCAATCGCGTCGATCTCTGCGGCTAAAGGGCGCTGTCTTTTTCGTTTGCCTTGTATGTACCGCCGCTATTGGTGCTGGGCAAACTCCGGCCTATCGGTTCTCGACGACGTATTCCTCGTCAGAACTAATGGTCAATGACGCACTGGCTGAGCAGTTCTCGCTTGAGTTTGCGCGCAGCGTCGGCCACACCTTCCACCAGCCCGGCGTGGCCTATGACGACAAAACAGGGATAACCCTGGATGGGCACCCGATAGACTTTGAGTCGGGCGGCAAACTGGGCGTCAAGAGAGACTGGACAACGGCGTCCAAGGAGGCTCCGCACATCTGTCTTTTGGCCTTGGCATTGCAGAATGGGGCGTCGGCCAACGCGGTCGCCCGCGCCTTTGTTTCCCCCGACAACCCCGACCAGGCACCGGCAAAGGCGAAGGAACTGCTGGAAAAGAAGCTGCTTGTTTTGGAGGATTTCGCGGCCCGAAATCCCGGCTATGGAAACTGGCTTCCGTGGGTTAAGGTCGGCGCCCGATACGTTGACTATCATTGGATGTATGGTTTGACTGAGGCCGATGGCTGGCAGGGGAAGTTGCCCGCTTTGGACAACGGCGAACTCGGATTAGCCATCCTGATGGCGGAAGGAATCGCGCGGGACGCCGGCGAGACCGAATTGGCCGACCGGCTGAAAGCCTATGTCGATCGCCTGAAGGAAACGGTGGCGCAGATTTTCTTCGACCCGTCCCTCAATCTCGTGCGGGGAGTGACACGGGTGGCCTTACCTTCGCTGGCGCCCGACGACCCTTCGCAGGGCTATCAGCTTGACGGAACATACTGTCTGGGGGACGGCTATGAGGGGGAATTGATGGAGCTCTTCATCACCCTGTTCGGCTCTGTGTCGTCGAATCAGGTGGATGCCCTCTGGGCATACAAGCAGACCAACGAGGCCGTGCGTCGGACCGCTATAGATATCGCGGCGGGGACGAACACCTTCGCCGTCGAACAGGGATATCGTTTCTCCAGCCACGAAATGTGGGCCAGGCTGCAATTCCCGTATCTGGACGACCCACGCCTGCGGCGCCTGTTCGTCAACGGGGAGAAGGCCCGAACCCGTTACTCTGCCGCACATTCGATTCCCGGCCTGATGGCGGCGGCCGCGCGTCCCTGCGCGCGCAATGAGGCCGGCGACTACGAGAGCAGATATGGGGTGCCCGATGCGGGGCGGGAAACCGGGACCCTCGTCACGGCTGTGGCGCCGTATGCGGCATTCACGACTATACTGGCGGACCGCCGGGCAGGTTCGGCTTGGCTCGACTCGATGCTGGATGCACACCGGGCCCAAGGACCTCACGGAGTCTCGGATAGCCTTGCCACTGATGGTTCTGGCTATGGGCCGGTTGTCACCTGCGACGGCAACCTCTTGCTGGTCTTGGCGTACGCTATCGAGGATGAGTACCGGCGCCATGGCCAACATCCCATGCGGGACATCATCGGCAACTCCTTGTATCAAGTCGCTTCCGGCCACCTGACCACGCTATACAGCAATGCGTTTCCTTCCCTTTATCAGTCTGGGGGCGCATTGGCTGGCGAGGAACTGCCGTTCGCCAGTCCGGCGGGCGTGGTTCCCTCGCAACTCGCCGATTTTCCGAATCTGGCCGCGCCAACACCAGGGGATGTCCTCGACGGAACCGGCTTTACGTGTAGCACGGGATTCGTTGTCGCGTATACGCCGGCGCAAAGTCTGGTCATACCGGCGACAAACGGATTCTGCTTTGCGATGTTTCAGCAGATAAGCGGCAGCCAGGCCCGCTATCTGAATCTAGACGCGGACAGCCCGGCGGGCTCCGATTTCTGGATCGAACTGAAGGACGGCGACGACCATGTCCGGCATCGTTTTCAGGCACACTTGCCGCCCAGTTCTGGCTACACCGGGTGGGTTCTGCCGCTGCCGGAGCAGAGCGGGACAAACCCGGCCCCTCTCGGCCTGCTTGCGATCAGCGATCCCACGGGGCCCGTCACATTTCATTCGCTGCAGGTCGCTTCCAACGCCGGTCCTGGCAATGTGATGGCTTATGATGGGCTTGGTTTCTATGCGGACGAACCACCATTCGTTGCACATACCAACCTGTTGGCCCAGGCGGTGTTCGAGGGTGGGGGAAACCTCTCTCTTGGTTATACCTTCACGAATTCCATTTTGACTCTCCCCAAGGACGACGGCTATGTCTTCACGGCGCACCTGGACGCGAATCTGCTCGCAACGCCGTGGCTGGTGTTCAGCGTCAAAACCACAGGCGGCGGACTGTTTCTGGAAAACAAGAACCGGGGAGATCAGCTAATCACGCCCAACAAAGTCCGCGTGGACTTCCCGTCGACTCAGGGGGAATTCCGATATTGCGCCTTGGACATGGCCAAGACCCCGAAGGCATCCGGAGATCTGCTCGCCCGGCTACTCGTGTTCTCGGATACGGAGGCTTACTTTCAGTTCAACGATATTCATTATGCTGTCCAGGCCCCAACCAACGGGGTGGAGTTGGCTTGGGATGGTCGCCGCTTTGCATATCAACCGCCCGAACATTATATGGAAGTACCCTTCAGGGATCTGATGTGGGAAATGAACCTGAGCAACCGGGATTTGAACTTGTCCTACAACAACATCCTCTCCCTCCGGAGCGGCGGCGGCTTCGCCTTCGGCTTCACGTCGCCCTTTGACCTGCTGAACGCGGAATACGCCCCGTTTCTGAACCTAGTTGTCAAAACTGCGGCCCCGGCCAGTCTCTATGTCGAGATCAAGGGGAACAGCGGCGGCTTTGTGGGGCAGTTGATATACGGCTATTACAAGCTGCATGTCGCGGTGCCGAACACCGGGGGGGAATTCCGAATGATCACCATCCCCTTGGCCGGACAATTCGTGCCGACGGTCCACGACCGGTTCGTACGCCAGTTGGCGTTCAGCGATGTGTCCGGCTCATTGGATGTTGCGGCAATCGGCCTGACGGCTTCAGCCCCAAGCGCGGTGCCTTACGTGAGCTTTAAGGTCGATCCCGAGGGTGATGTGCTGTTCACCGGCTATGGCGGCAGGGCCGAAATGGCAACCAATCTTGTCTCGGGCTGGCAGGTCATCTCAAATTACACTCCGCCGTATCGGTCGGGCGATGCCGGCAAGTTGTTCTTTGCCATTCGCGGCGAAAATCAGTAGGCAGAAGCCGTCATCTGTGTTCTGTCCGATGGATTTCCGTCGCGCAGAGACGAAACTGAATTACGATTATCTCCAATTTGCACCATGTAGTTCAAAACATCTGGAGCGGGGACGTCCGTCAGGACTTCAATCCCCGCGGAACTCGCCCTCTCGGGAATCTCAGGGTCCCAAGGGTGCCAGCACGCGGTAGTAGCGCTTGATGTCGGCTGGCGGGGCGTTGGTCCAGACGTTGAGGCCCTGGACGCGGGGGCTCGACCCCGTGGCGCTCCAGGGGCCGAATTCAAGATTGGTTGTGGCCTGGATGACGTACGGGGTGGAGGGACCGTTGGTTCCACCCCACCACTCGATACGGGCGGGCTGGCCAGCAGCCTGTTGGACCGTTTGGATTTCGAAAAGGTCCGCAGGATTGGTCGGATTGAGGCCTGCGATGTATTGGAACCAGTTCGGCGCACCGGCGGCGGAGGGCAGGGGATCCAGATCGTCCCATGTGCCGCCAGCGCCGGGAGCGAGACCGAAGCGCTGATACCATGCCACCGGCACTCCCCTAGCGGTGTTGGCAGGTGTCCAGGATATCTGGTCGATATAGGCTCCGCCGCTCAAGACGTTGGTGCCGGAGCTGTTCTTGTAGAAACGCCAGCGGATCGTGTGGGTTCCGACTCCAAAAGTATTGGTATATTGTCGCCACGAAACGATCGCGGAACCGGTTAGCGGGTAGGCTCCATCGACTGAGATATCAAGATAATCACGGCCATATACACCGTTCACATGCCACCAATAGGTGAATGTTCCCGGACCGGTCATCGACACCGTCATCCAACTTTCCTGGCCGTTGGTGATGGAGCCGCAGGTGGCAGCATCCATGCCGTCGTGCGTGACATTGGTTTGGTAGAGCCAGGGTGCATTGCCGCCGCAGGTCCAATTCAAGTTGCAACCTTCCATGGCTTCGCAGAAGACGCTTCCGACATATAGATATACCGTGAACGATGCGGCGGTCCGCCCTGTCTGGTTGGAAATGAGAACCGAGACCGAGTAGACGCCTCCCGTCAAGGCGGCCGCGTTGGAGTTCACGGTGGCAACAATGGGCATGCTGGAGGTGCCTCCCAGCGTGCCGCCCGTCGAATCCAAGGTCAGCCAATTCGCGGAGACCGTCGCGGTCCAAGTTTGGGCGACGCGGCTCCGGTTCGTTAAGGAGAAGGAGGTTGAACTGAATGGGCCGCCGACGGGACCATCCAGCATTTGATGGTCAAGGTTGAACGTCATGGCGTCTTCCAGTTTCAGATACCACCAGAACGTTTGTTGGATATGGGTGGTTGTGTTGGAAAAAGTGACGGTGCCTCCGGATTGTCCGACCGGCAGCCGGTCTGCATTGGTGTTGAGCCCCACAATGATGTCGCTGGTGGTCCCGGCGGCCAGGCTGCCGCTCGAGGACGAGAGCGTCATCCAGTTGTTGGTGGCTACACCCGAAGATGAAGCCACCCAATTGGCCGTGTCCGGCCCCCGGTTGGAGATCACGAAATTTTGCTCGGGCGGAGAGAAGGGACCGCCGACATAGCCCATAGAGGTGACCGTATAGGTATGATCGATGATCAGGTTATCCTTTACTTTTAACGAGACGGGGCGCCCGAATGAGTTGCCCGTGGTTTGATTGGAGAAGACCATGGAAGTGGAATAGGAGCCCGGCGGCACAGCTGCGGCCTGGGGCGAGAGCCGGCACTCGACGATTGCGATGCCGCCCGGATCCAGTCTGCCGCTGTCCGGCGTGAACGCGAGCCAGTTGGTTCCCGTGGCCGTCCATTGAATGGCGGTAGGGCCGGAGTTGGTGAGGACATATTCCCGCGTGTCCGGATCGAAGGGGCCGCCCGGATACCCCTGGGGATACCAAGTGTCCTGGGGCGAGGCCATAAGGTAGTCCAAAGTGACTTGATCCACCCACCCCGCGTTGGAGCCCGAGGCTGAGTTCGTCGTGTTCGTGAAGGTCCAACGCAACGTGTGGGTGCCCGATCCAACGGCATATGTTCTCTGAGTCCAGTTGATGTTGTAGCTGATTTGTTCCTGAAGCTGGGAATCGATCTTGAAGCTCAGGTAGTGCTGATAGCGCGACGAGACCCTCCACCAGAAGCTGACCTGGACAGGTCCGGTGACGGTCGTTTCCATCCAGGTCTGCTGGTTGGTGCTGATGGCACCGCTTTGGGCGGCATCGAATCCGTCGTGATTCACGGCTGTTTGCGAGAACCAATTGCTGGTGCCTCCTGTGGTCCAAGTGAGGTCGCAGCGGTCAGCCGCGTCGCAGAGCGGTCCGGTGGCCGAAAGCAGTATCTGGCGTTGCAGCGTGAGGCCCGACGTCTGGTTGGAGAAGATGATCGAACTGGAATAGGAACCGGAAGGCAGGGCGTAGGCGTTGGTGTTTAGCGTGCATATTACGTTGGTGCCGCTGTGCGGGGCCAGCGTCCCGCTTGCGGGATTGGCCGTGATCCAGTTTGGGCGTCCTGCCACTGACCAAGGAATGGCAACCGATCCGGCATTCGTGACGGTGTAGGTGCGCGAGGTCGGTGTGAACGGCCCCCCGGCCCAACCGGAAACCACCCAATCATCAGCCGGGGACACGGAGAAATAGTCGAGGGAGACCCGATCCACCCAGCCGGCGTTGGCGCCCTGCGGGGTTGTCGAAGCGGTCGCGTAGGCCCATTGAAGCGTGTGGACGCCTGACGCGATTTCCACGGTTCGCCGGACCCACTCGGTTTCGCCGGATATCTGGTCCCGGGCGAGTCCGTTGTCGAGGAAGCGCAGGAGGTGCGTGTTGGTGCGTGAGGACGCCCGCCAGTCGAAACTGACCTGCACTGGTCCCGTGACCGTGGTTCCCATCCACGACTGTTGGCTGGCGGAGAGGGATCCGCTTTGGGCAGCGTCCATGCCGTCGGCGTTGTCGTTTGTCTGATAAAGCCAGGAAGAGTTACCCCCTGTCGTCCAAGTGAGGTCGCAAAGGTCAACGGCGTCGCAAAGCGCGCCCGCCGCTCTCAACACGGCGGGGCGGTCTTGGACGAAGCCGCTGGTCTGGTTGGAGAAGGCCACGGTGGCAAAATGGGTGCCGATTGGCTGGCTGTTCGCCTGGGCGTTGAGCGCCACCGTCACCTGGACGGAGCCTCCGGCTTGCAGGAGCCAGCTCGACGGCGAGACGCTGAGCCAGGAGGCGTTGGCTCCGGCGGTGAAGGTCACGGGCTGGCTGCTCTTGTTGGTGACCGCATAGACCTTGGACGTGGGGCTGAACGGCCCGCCGGCATAGCCGGAAGACGACAACCCTTCCGCAGGCGAGACGGCGAGCGTGTCGTGGATGGTCAGGGTCACCGGTCGGATCCTGATTTCATCCGCGGTTTCGTTCCAGAAGGTGACGGAGGCCGTATAGACTCCTGGCGCCATGGATTCGGCCAGAGAGTTCAGGAATACCTCGACCTCCCGGGAGGCGCTGGGCGCCAGAGAGAAGGAGTCCGGCACGACCGTGAGCCAGTCCATGTCGGCAGCTACCGACCAGACGCAGGAGAACGGATTGGTTTCGGCAACCGTGTAGAACATTGAGACGGGACTGAACGGGCCTGAAACGTCGCCGGTGATTTCGAAGGTGGAGGTGGGCAGCACGGGGCTGTAGTCCGCCATCTGGATGTCCACGAAGATCGGCAGATGGTCGGAGGCCGCGACGCTGGTGGCGGCCGGCAGGGGGTCTCCCCATTTGGGCAGGCCGTCGCCCAGGTCCACGGCGGAATAGTAGACTTCGCTCTGGGGCGCTCCAAGAGGCGAGTTCATTAGGGCCGGACTCAGGAAAACATAGTCGAGCTCACGGCCGGAAGCCACGCGGGTAATCGGGGTGGTCGTGGCCTCCCAGTAAGCGGGCAGATGCTCGAAACCGAGGCCGGCATCCGTATAGCGGTCGGTGGGAAACTTGGAGTACAGGACGGGAAACACGATGTCGGAGCCGAGGACATACTCGTCGGGCGCGCCGGACGGCTGGTTGGTGTACTGGGCCGTTTGGTTGTCTCGGATGTCGTCGTTCAGGTCGCCCACAAGCATGTATTCGATATTGTTCGGATTGGCTGCCAGGTAGGCGTCCACGTCCTGGGAGATGCGATAGGCTTCGATAGCCCTGCGGAATTTGTCGATGGAGGTTGCCCCGGACTTGTGGTGCTCGTTCCATATCACAAGGGGGTGTTCCGCTTCCGGGACTTCGATGACCGCCCGGAACGGGAAGCGGCTGAGCTCCTTCGCGCCGGGGGGAGATACCACGTTGTGCGTGCTCAGGATGGGGAACCGGCTGAAGTACCCCATGTAGAGCGAACCGGCCATGGAGCCTCCGTCCCAGCCGATCGCGTTGTAGGGATAGCCCAAGGTGGCAGCCATGTTCGACCAGGCAGCGAAGGATGTCGTCTGCAGCTCCTGGAAGCAGACGATGTCCGCATCAATCCGCGCCAGGGTGGCCTGGACGGCGTTGTATTCGTCGCTACCGATGGTCCCGACGCCGTTCTCGATGTTGTATGTGGCCACGCGGACGGGGCGGGCTTCTGAGAGTTGGGAGGAAATCAACAAGCCAACTGTAATCATACGGGCCAGCAAGGCGCGTATGAAATCATCCACTCTTCGCCTGTCCGATAGAATGATACAACAAAATTTCACGAACTTGGTCCGAAGAAGCCGTTCAATCATCAACCGACCTGTGACTATTAATCCGGCATATAAATACTTGCACATATAGGCATGCATGGTATGATTCCGG
>CAZHUY010000167.1:3293-13538 GCA_964535465.1 uncultured Myxococcales bacterium | reverse complement strand
AACAGAGCAAGAGCGGACCGACCGAGGCCTGGATGCAAGGAGCAGCGAAGCGATGAAGGCTAGGCATCGACGCAATCCGAAACCGGGGTGGCAATATAACCGAGCACCCACCCGAGGGCGGGCGCCGTCAGCAGGCACAGCACCGATTCGACCGGTCGCAGAAGCATGGGGGCCCCGGGAGAGAGCCCCAACCAACGCTCGACCGAGGCGAAGAACGCCGGCCAGGCCAACCACAGGGTCAGCAGCGCCATCGTCGCGCCCAACAGACCGCACGCCGCCAGGAGGATGTTCGATGGGATGCGAGCGTGACTTCTGGTCTCGCCCAACAGCAAGAGGACTTGGCTGTGTCGCCTTCGCGTCTCACGCCCGCGCACGACCGTACCGATGAGCAAGACCACCGCGGTCATCATGGCCGCAAGCCCGACCGTCCAGCCCAGACGTTGACCAAAGCGAATCCAAGCGCCCAAGCGCGCCACGCCGTCGGCCATGGCATCGACCTGGGCCACCCCCGGGAGCCCGCGCAGCCGCTCGGCGATCTGCGCGGCCCTTTGCGAGATGTCACGGCTCGGGATCAAGGCCAACTCGATGGAACGCGGGAAATAACCTGGCTCGAGATCATCCATCCAACCGGTCGGCCCAGAACGCCGCTCCGACTCTCGCAGCCGAGCCAGAGCGTCCGCGGGTTCCACCAGGCGCACGTCCGCCACGCCCGCCGTCCGCCGCAACAGCGTGGCCATTTGTGTCGCTTGCTCGGCCGTGGTCTCGTCGCGCAGGAAGACGAGCACACTGACCTCCTGGCCAATCGTGCTCATCCAGCCTCGCGTGGCCCGCGCGGCCAACAGGGTACTTCCCACCACCAGCACCAAGAGCAGGAACGCGCCAGTGGACGTCCACACCAGGCTGCGCTGTTGCAAGAGCTGACGCCGAGCCCGTCGCACCATCCAGGCAACGGTCATGACGACTCCTCGCTCGAGGGGAAAGGCTCGGCCGCGGCTTTCTCAGCGTCAGCCGCCTCGGCGCCAGAAGATGGTTCCTCCTCGGCAGGACCGTCTTCGGGTAGCACGCAGAGGGTCGGGACAAGGCCAATGGACGGCGCGCCCACCATCCGGCCGTCAGCCAGGCGAATCTGCCGCGCACCGGCCTCGACCATGACTTCCGAGAAGGCTTCATCCGCCGTGGCACACAGCACGGCGCAGCCCTGGTCGCGCGCCCAGAGCAGGGCACTCTTCACGGTCTCGCGCTCCTCGCCACCCAGCCCGGCGGCAGGCTCGTCGAGAATCAGCAATGGAGGCGACCCCACCAAGGCGCGCGCCAAGGCCACCAGGCGCTGCTGACCGGTCGAGAGCCAACGGGCCGGGCGGGCCTCCCAGGCAGAATCGCCCACCATGGCCAGAACCTCACGCGCATCGGCTTCGGCCGATTCGACGTCCTGACCACGAACAGCCAGGGCCAACATGATGTTCTCCAGAACGGTCTCCTCGGGAATGAGGAATGGCTCAGGTGGCAGATAGCCGATGTTCCGGCGGACGTAGGGCAGGGACGAGGACTGCAGACCGACGATGTTGTGCTCGGCAATCCACACCGCGCCGGATTCTGGCGCACGAAGGCCAGCCATGGCCTGGAGCAATGAGCTCTTGCCCGATCCCGACGCGCCCGACAGGACCACCAGCTCGCCGCCGGCCACACCGAGGGTGATGTTTTCGAGGGCCGGGCTGCCCTGACGCAGGATGGAGACACCTTCGAGCCAGATCACCGGCCGATCTTAAACGAGAAGGGCAAGCCTCGATAGTTTGCGACCTCGACCCCGTCGTGCCCCGCGTCCGAAACATGATGCAACGTAATGCCACGTCATTCCCATCAACACGGGGGTAACCGCCAGAAGTGTGCGGAGCCAAAGGGGTTTCCGAGAGCAACCCACAACCTATCAACATACAACATGTTGTGTGGTATCATGTCGGATGACACTACATATTGTGTTTTTTGTTGACTTCCCGGACCAGGAGAGGGATTTATCTCTCCCGCTGCACGGGGCTATCAGCCGCGAGGCCTGGTTCCCTGTGACGGTGTCGTTTCTAATGGGAATAGAAGGATAACGCATAGAGCAGGGCCAGTGGGGCTCAATGAACCAAAGCCACGCTGCCCACGCGCGGAGGAGGAGTGCTGATGCTCGAAAAGCAAGATAGCCGTCGTCAACGGAATACGCGGACCAACGGGGTGGAGTTGCCGGTCTCCGCTCCCACGGCCAACGCACGCGCTGGCCGTGGCAAGAACCGCAAGTCCGCGCCCGGCATGCGCGTGGAGCGTAACTTCGCGCGTCCAGGCGACGACGGCTACGCAGGGGTCACCTGGGAGTTGCGCACCGCCAGCATCGTCGGTGAGGGCGGGAAGATCGTCTTCGAGCAACGACAGGTCGAGGTTCCCACCGCCTGGAGCCAGACCGCGACCAACGTGGTCGCGCAGAAGTACTTCCGCGGGCAACTCGGCACCCCCGAGCGCGAGCACTCGGTTCGCCAGCTCATCGATCGCGTGGCCAACGCCATCACCAACTGGGGTTTGGCCGACGGCTATTTCGCCGACCAGACCTCGGCCGATAACTTCCGCGCCGACCTCAAGCACCTGCTGGTCGAGCAGAAACTGGCCTTCAACTCGCCCGTCTGGTTCAACGTGGGCATCGAAGCCGACCCTCAGTGTTCGGCCTGCTTCATCAACAGCGTGCAGGACACCATGGAGTCCATCCTGGGTCTGGCCAAGACCGAGGGCATGCTCTTCAAGTACGGCTCCGGCACCGGCACCAACCTGTCCCCCATCCGCTCCTCCAAGGAACTCCTGCACGGCGGAGGCACCGCCTCGGGCCCGGTGAGCTTCATGAAGGGCTTCGACGCCTTCGCCGGCGTGATCAAGTCGGGCGGCAAGACCCGACGCGCGGCCAAGATGGTGATCCTGAACATCGATCACCCCGACATCGAAGAGTTCATCAACTGCAAGTGCAAGGAAGAAAGGAAAGCCTGGACGCTCATCGACGCCGGGTACGATGGCTCCTTCGACGGCGAGGCCTACAAGTCCGTCTTCTTCCAGAACTCGAACAACTCGGTTCGCGTGACCGACGAATTCATGGAAGCCGTGCAAAAGGATCGCGAGTGGCACACGCGCGCCGTCCAGGACGGTCGCCCCATCGACACCCACCAGGCCAAGGATCTCTGGCGCTCGATCGCGCAGGCCGCCTGGGAGTGTGGCGATCCGGGTCTGCAGTTCGATACCACCATCAACGACTGGCACACCTGCCCGAACACCGCGCGCATCAACGCGTCCAACCCTTGCTCCGAGTACATGTTCCTCGACAACTCGGCCTGCAATCTGGCGTCCCTGAATCTGCGCAAGTACCTGCGTGCCGACGGGACCTTCGCGACTGAGGATTTCAAGCACGCGGTGGAACTCTCGATTCTCGCGCAGGAGATCATCGTGGGGAACGCCCGCTACCCCACGCCGGAGATTGAAGCGAACTCTCTGCGTTTCCGTCCGCTCGGTCTGGGCTACGCCAACCTGGGCTCGCTCATCATGTCGTTGGGCCTACCGTACGACTCGGCGCCCGCGCGGGCTTGGTGTGGCGCCATTACGGCGCTCATGACCGGCTGGGCCTATCGCACCAGCGCGGTTATCGCGCGCGACGTGTCCGGCCCGTTCGCGGGCTACGCGGAGAACGATCAGCCCTTCCTGGGCGTGATGAAGAAGCACCGCTATCACGTCGATCGCATCGATTCGACCCTGCTGCCTCCGGGCTTGATCGCCTCGGCACAAGTCGCGTGGGACGAGGCCATTTCCCTGGGCAGCGAGCACGGGTTCCGCAACGCCCAGGCCACCGTCCTGGCCCCCACCGGCACCATCGGCTTCATGATGGATTGCGATACCACCGGCATCGAGCCCGACATCGCCCTCATCAAGTACAAGCGCCTGGTGGGCGGCGGCACCATCAAGATCGTGAACAACACGGTTGACGAGGCCCTGACCCGGCTTGGCTACGACGAAGGCCAGCGCAAGGCCATCGCCGAGTACATCGATCACGATGAGACCATCGAGGGCGCGCCTGGCTTGGACTCCGATCACCTGCCGGTCTTCGACTGCGCCTTCCGCGCGGCCAACGGCACCCGTTCCATCAGCGCCATGGGCCACATCCGCATGATGGCCGCGGCTCAGCCCTTCATCTCGGGCGCCATCTCCAAGACGGTCAATCAGCCCGCGGACGCCTCGGTCGAAGAAATCGAAACCGCCTACATGGAAGCATGGAAGGCCGGGCTCAAGGCCATCGCCATCTACCGTGAGGGCTGCAAGCGCACCCAGCCGGTCAGCACCAGCAAGAACGATCCCGGGGCGCAGAGGGCCACGGCCGCCGCCGGAGCGGCTTATCTCCTCCGCCGCAAGCTGCCCGACGAGCGACGCTCACTGACCCACAAGTTCTCGGTGGCCGGCCACGAGGGTTACATCCACGTCGGCCTGTACGAGAGCGGCGATCCGGGTGAGATCTTCGTACGCATGGCCAAGGAAGGGTCGACCATCTCGGGGCTCATGGACAGCTTCGCCACGGCGATCTCCTTGGCTCTGCAGCACGGCGTTCCGCTCAAGCTGCTGGTCGACAAGTTCTCGCGTACCCGCTTCGAGCCCTCGGGCTTCACGGGCAACCCTGCCCTGCCGCGGGCTTCGTCCATCATGGACTACCTGTTCCGCTGGTTGTCCTCGAAGTTCTTGCGTGACGAATCCGCCTCCGAAACCAGCGGAGAAGGCAAGTCTGCCGGCGCAGCCTCGGTTTCCGCTCCTGCTCACGCTGGGGCCACGGAACCCGTCATCGAGGTGGTCACCGCCGAGGGAGCCAAGGGCAACGGTCGCAACGGGAAGAACGGCAACGGCCACACCGAGATGTACAACTTCCTGGTGCGCAGCGATGCCCCGACCTGTCCCGAGTGCGGCTCGATCACGGTCCCCAACGGGAGCTGTCACAAGTGCATCAACTGCGGGACCACCACCGGCTGCTCGTAGCGTCCGTGCCCGGTTAGCTCATGCTGAGGGAAAGCCTGGTGGTGGGTCCGGTGGGCTGCAACGCGACCGTGCTGGGCTGTCCCGAAACGCATGAGGCCCTCGTGGTGGATCCGGGTGGGGATGCGGGGCGCATCCTCACCCTCCTCGCCCGCATGAACCTGCGAACCGTGGGGCTGGTCCACACCCACGGCCATTTCGATCACATCATGGGCACGCGCGACATGGTGGCTGCCACCGCGGCGTCGGTTGCCATCCACAAAGACGACCTGGCCCTCTACCGCAACCTCACGCGCGAAGCGCGCACTTTCGATCTGATGGCTGAGACGCCCCCCGAGCCTGCCCAGATCCTGATCGGGGGCGAGACCTTGCGCTTCGGACGATACCAAGCCCGCGTCCTGCACACCCCCGGTCACACGCCTGGATCGATGGGTCTGTACATCGAGCAGACCGACACGTCTCCTCTGCTTCTGGCGGGCGACACCCTATTCGCCGGAGGCATAGGCCGCACGGATCTCCCGGGTGGATCGTTCCCACAGATCATCGCTTCGATCCGGGAGGTGCTGCTGAGCCTGCCCGATGAGACTGTCGTGATTCCAGGGCACGGACCCGAAACGACGATCGGGGAAGAACGTGAACGCAATCCTTATGTAGGCCGCCGGGCCATGCGAAGCTGAGCCTCTCGTCGAGGCTCAGGGACGAAGGTCGAGCCCGCTCACCGGCGAGGAAGTCGCGCGCGCTGCCCATTGCTTCCTTCCGGCCAACGGTCTAAGACTCTCGTCGTCGTTTTTCCAATCCCTGCGACGCGGAGGGTCACCCAGATGATGGCAAACAAGTTCCTGTTCGCAATCGGCACCTGTCTCGTTCTCGGGGCCTGCGCTTCGGCGTCGTCCGCCCCGCGCGACAACGAGTCTGGACAGCGATACACCATCGTGCGCGACGATTCCCAGATGGTTATCGACACGGGCGGCGTGCCGCCCGACAAGGAGGCGGAGATAAAGCTGCTGCTGCAGCAGCGTGACTCGTCCGCCCGGCGCTGCTACCAGGACGTGCTCAACGAGAAGAAGTCGCGTGACTTCAAGGGCTCGGTCAAGGTCAGCATCACGCTGGACACCGCCGGACACGGCAAGGCCCGGGTCACGGGCGGCACACTGGGCAACAAGGACGTCGAGAATTGCCTGGTGCAGACCCTGGGCGATCTCGAGTACCCGAAACTCGAACGAGGCGGCGACGTTCAGTACGAATACCGGTTCGAGCCGCAGTACTAGATCGTCGGGTCCGACATCCCCGAGAGCCAAGCGTGTGTTCGCGCTTGGCTCTTCGTTTTTTGGGGGAACGATTCGGTGTAGGTAGATGCGTTCTGCGCGCTTTCATGTAGGGCATTCGCGCTCCCAGCGTCCACCTGCACGAGTCGCAAGAGGCGAGAATCACTGACGAAATTCGCCACGAAACTTCTTTGGCGAATTCGCCCCCTGATGCCTCACCCACCTTGAAGTGATGGGACAGGCCAAGACCGGTTCGAGGCGAACGAACTTCAGTTTCGGGGCCACAATCCGATCTATTACGTGTTGAATATATGTATAATGGCTCACCAATGATGCGGCGGCAAAAGCTCACCATCGCCAGCATGGGCTCTCTGCTGGTGCTTGCGTGCGCGTCCAAACCGGAGGTTCAAGAGTCAGACGAGCTGGAATCCCGCGGCCGCCGTTCAGCGAGGCCTTCAGTCGCCGCCGACGACAAGAGAATGAGCATGCAGATGTCCATCGGGTACCTGGACGAAAACTCGGTGGACGAGGCCATGGCCCCACACCTGCCCGCCATGATCCGGTGTTTCGATCGCGCGGGAGATGCGCGTCGCTACCTCTCGGGCCAGGTGGCCCTCCGGATCTTCGCGCGCAGCAACGGTTCGGTCTCGGATGTCCAGGTGGTCAAGAACGAGCTCGGCAACTACCCGGTCGAGAGTTGCCTGATTGCCGTCGGACGGAGCATGGTCTTTCCGCCGCCCGAGGGAGGAAGGGGAACGGACTTCGAATACTCGCTGTCCTTCCGCTCGACCGGCGAGCTCGCCGTGATGAACGGTGACAGCAGCGACGTGGCCACCCACGTAGCCTCGAATGGCGATCTCTCCAGTTGCGGGTCGCTCGGCCCCCAGCGCGTGGATGCCATCGCCTACGTGGAGCCGGCGGGCAACATCGGCTCGGTGGGCTTCGTGTCGCGCGGACCCATCAACCCAACAGCGGCCGCTTGCGCGGCAGCCCAGATAACCAAGTTGCGCGTGAGCGACTACCATTCCGACGTTGTCCTGCGCGCCGTCTTCCCCATGGTCGTCGCCTCGCGCAGCACCAACAAGGTGGATCTCCGTCGGACCGTCAGGCACTCTCGCCGACGTTAGCTAGACTAGCTACGGCCGGGGCCGTCCCATGGCCGTGCGCGCCAGGTTGGTGATCATGGCCAGCAGGCGCTGCATTTCCTGCGCGGAGGCCTCAGTGCGCAGGAACACGCTGCTCTCCTCTCGTACCAACTCGAAGCGATCGAGCAAGGGCGCGAATCCCGCGAGGAGCACCACCGGGTTGACCAGCAGGCGCCGCTTCCAGGCGGGAAAACCTTGTTCCCAAGCGCGAGCGTCGGCCTGATTCGAGAACTCGGCGATGAACTCGAGATAGGTCTCGGGCTCGACACCCGACACCAAGGTGACGACGCGGGGGTTGGGCATCGCGACCGCGCGCGCGTCGTCGTCCACCTGGCCGCGAGAGCCGGGCACCACGGTCGACACGCCGGGGAAGACGACCAGGTTGGTGGCCGTGAGCATGAAGACCGCGTCCTCGGGCAGGGCGCTGTCCTCGGCATCGATGCGCGCGACCAACTCGCTCCAGCCCACGCGTTCAGCCTTTCGCTCCACGGGCACCGCATGGGCGGTCTGCGAAGCGCCCGCGTCGCCGCCGGTTTGGCGATCCTGGGCGCCCTTGGAGATCCCCAGCAAGGGTCCGGCGTATGCTGGGGGCGCGATCACCGCCAGGAAGGGCTGGGGCAAGACGAAGATACGATCATCCGGTTTGATGCCCTGCTTGTCGGCGGCGGTCGCCAGGCGTCGGATCCCAACCGGCCGACCGCTCTCCATGCGCCAGTCGACGGTGTGACGAACGGCGGCAGCGCTGCGATCGAGCGCGGCCTGCAGAGCGGTGTCCTTCATGCGGTGGCGCACGGCCAGGAAGGTGACCTTGGCGTTGCGCGGTTCCGGCGTGGCGATGAGCAGAGCATCGAAGTCGCGGAACAGATCCAACCCGCTGCCTTCCAGCAGCAGGCGGCGGTCAGGCAAGAGCAGCAAGAGCTGATCGATGGCAGCCGCGTAGCTCGCGCGCGCGGGCGAGGCGCGCAAACGGTCGAGCCGCAGCAACGCCGTCAGCCGCGAGCCCTCGGGGCCGTATCCACGAAGGTCGCCCGGGCGTCTTCGCACCCCTGCCTCGCGCGCCCCTGCCTTGCCGCGCCCCGCATCGGAAGCTCCACCCGACGGCGCGGCCTGGGCGTCGCCAGCCCCAGCATCCGGGGAGGATGCGCTCGCCACGCGCACCGGACGCGGGCGTGCCACCTTGGGACGCCGCACCGCTTGAACCGGGCCCGGCTCAGCTTTGCTTTCGGCCTTGGGGCGGCTATCGCCCAGGGGCAGATCCTTGACGTCAACCGCTATGGTCGTCAGGCGAATCTGCGGCACTGCAGCAAACCCGCGCCAAGCCAGGATGGAGGCCGCGGTCACCACGATGGCCGCGTGGGCGGCCAGTGACAACCAGAAGGCGAGCAGAGTTCGTCGCATGCACCTGGAGAGTGGACCCATCCTCAGAGCGGATCATTCACACGGCTCGCCAGATCCCAAGGGAAACCTGGCGGCGCGGGCGGTCACGATGGTCGGGCCGGGCGCGTGGCCGACGGTAAGCAAGGCGCCCTCCCTGGGACGAAACTGCGCGATGCCGGTGAGGGCAGCCGCCAGGAAGAGCCCGGATACCCGGGCCTCGACCTCTTGGTTCTTGGTGGCGTCCAGGGATCCAATCACCCCGTCGTCGGGTCGCAGGGCCGGCAGCAGCCCGACCAGCAGCTCCTCCGCGGCGGCCAAATCCTCGACATCCATCAGGTTCTCGATGAGGATCGCGCCGATCGTCCCGCGCCTGAGAGGGACGTCCTCCCCCGCCGAGACGACCAGCAGGGGACGTCCTGCCTTGCCAGTCCGCCGCACGGCCCGCACCGCCGCCGAGCGCTTCTCTTCCTCGACCAACGCAAGGATGGGAAGGTCGGCTGACAGAGTTTCGGCCAACCAGAGCGCGCTCAGCACCACCACGGGCTCATGCCCCCGTAAAAACAGACACACGCGTTCCAGGGTTGCTGGACTACCCAGGGCGCCTGATAGAAGGGGGCCACGCATGGGCCGTGACTATAGGAGGCCGGAGGCTCCCACCGCAAGCCGCAGGCCGGAAAACGCCACTGCTACGCTGGCGGAGGAGGCGGAGGAGGCGGCGGAGGCGGAGGGGGTGGCGGAGGTGGCGGAGGTGGCGGCGGAGGGGGCGGAGGGGGTGGCGGAGGTGGCGGAGGTGGCGGAGGTGGCGGCGGGGGCACGGGAAGACTACTAGTCACGGACGATGTCGCCCCCAGGGACTGCTGCGCGGCCTGCGTCGGCTTCTTCTTGGAACACCCGACCGTCAGCGACACCCCAAGCAGCAGAAGGAGACAAATCTTGTGGCCGGTGGACATGGGGCGGAGTCTAACACTACTGACTGGAATTCTCCCGTCTCACGCCTCCGGCCAGTTACATCGAACACCCCAACACACTGGAGGGGGCCGGATTTCGACGACTGGTGCTAGAGTCGGCGGAGAGCTTGCAGGGACTGTCCTGTGGGCTCGTTCGCGAAAACAAGACTACATGTAAGCACAGGCGTCTACACGACTTGCAATTGAAACGGACCGTACGTTTCATAGCTTGCAAAGCCTTCAAGAGGGCGAGTACGCTGGATATCCAACTTAGAATCGAGGGCCAAATGCAGAGTCACGTTTCAGCCGGAGGCCTTATGGCAAGGGTGCGCCTCAATGGACTTCATTTGTGGGCAGCGCTTGCCCTCTTCACAGGAGCCTTGGGATGTTCTGATGACGTCGGAGACCCAAGCGGAGGCCTAGGCGGAGCGGCAGGCGGGAGCGTGCGCCCGCTTCACCCGCGACCTCACCGCCGCCGCGCGGGAC
>CAZHUY010000167.1:0-3283 GCA_964535465.1 uncultured Myxococcales bacterium | reverse complement strand
CCAACGTCATCAAAGTCCCCGAGCCCAGGAACACCGATGGTGGCTTCGTCCAGTGCGGCACTTTGGCCTGCACCACGTCGAACGCCCGCCACTGCGGCGTCATCAGCGACGGTTGTGGCAACACCCTGGCGTGCGGCGATTGTCCGCTGGGACAGGTGTGCAACAACAACATCTGCATGGGCGACAACTGCCTGACCGCGTGCAACCTGCCCGGCGGCGGCGCCTACTGCGGGACCATCGGTAACGGATGCGGCGACAAGCTGGTGTGCCCCACCACCTGCCCCACTCCCGGGTGGACCTGCGGCGACGATCATATCTGCAAGGGCGATCCCACGGTGTGCGCGGCCACGACCTGCATCGCGCCCACCGGGGACAGCTACTGCGGCTCCATCGGCGATGGCTGCGGCCACACGCTCGCGTGCGGCGGGTGCAAGCCGGGTTGGGAGTGCGTGGGCAACCTGTGCGTGGGCGGCCCCACCGTGTGCAACGCCCTGGCCTGCGTGACCCCCAGCGGTGACCACTACTGTGGCACCGTGGGCAATGGCTGCGGCGGCACCTTGGAGTGTGGCAACAGTTGCCCGCTCGGCTGGGCCTGCGTCGATCACGTGTGCAAGGGCGATCCATCGGTGTGCACGCCCGTCTCCTGCGCCACACCCAACGGCGACCTGTACTGCGGCACCATCGGCGACGGCTGCGGTGGCTCGGTGGAATGCGGTAACACCTGCCCCGACGGCTGGTCCTGTGTGAACAACGTGTGCGTGGGCGCGCCGCCCGTGTGCACGCCCGCCACCTGCCAGACCGCGACCGGCGGCGAGTACTGCGGCGCCGTGGGCGATGGCTGCGGCGGCACCTTGGATTGTCCGACCACCTGCTCGACCCCGGGCTGGGTGTGCGAGGACCACCTGTGCAAGGGCCCGCCCGAGGTCTGCACCAAGCTGACCTGCACCACCGCCACCGGCGACCACTACTGCGGCACCGTGGGCGACGGCTGCGGCGGCTCGCTCGAGTGCGGCGACAGCTGCCCGGCAGGCTGGACCTGCGGCGACGACCACGTCTGCCGAGGGGCGCCGCCGGCCTGCACGCCTCTCTCCTGCACCACCTCCAGCGGCGACCACTACTGCGGCACGGTGGGGAACGGCTGCGGCGGCTCGCTCTTGTGCGGCGACAACTGCCCGGCGGGTTGGACCTGCGGCGCCGACCACATCTGCAAGGGCGGCGCCGGCGTGTGCACGCCCGCCACCTGCACGGCGCCCAACGGCGACCAGTACTGCGGCACCATCGGCGACGGCTGTGGCGGCAAGCTGGAGTGCGGTGCCACCTGCGCCAAGCCGGGCTGGACGTGCAGCAACAACCTGTGCAGGGGCCCGTCCACCTGCGTGCCCTTGACCTGCGACACCGCCAGCGGCGACCGCTACTGCGGCGCCATCGGCGACGGCTGCGGCGGCACCCTCGATTGCGGCACCACCTGCCCCAAGGCCGGTTGGGTGTGCGACGAGGGCGTGTGCAAGGCCGGGCCGACCGCCAACTGCAAGCCCAACACGTGCACGACGGCCTCGGGCGATCAGTACTGCGGGCTCATCGGTGACAACTGCGGCCGCTCGGTGGACTGCGGAACCACCTGCGCCAAGCCGGGCTGGGCCTGCCAGGACGGCCTGTGCAAGGCGGGCCCCACCGCCAACTGCACGCCCATGGCCTGCACCACTGCCGACGGCGACCAGTACTGCGGCAAGATCGGCGACCGCTGCGGCGGGACCGTGGACTGCGGGACCACCTGCGCCAAGCCGGGCTGGACCTGCCAGGACGGCCTGTGCAAGGCGGGTCCCAGCGCGGGTTGCACGCCTCTCACCTGCACCAACAGCAACGGCGCTGAGTACTGCGGCAAGATCGGCGACAACTGCGGCAACACCCTGGAATGCGCCGAAACCTGCAGCAAGCCCGGTTGGCTGTGCGAGAACCACCTGTGCAGGGGACCGGCCAGCGTGTGCACGCCGATCTCGTGCACCCCATCGAAGGGCGCCCAGTACTGCGGCAAGATCGGCGACGACTGCGGGCACTCCCTGGAGTGCCCGGCCACCTGCACCGCTCTGGGCGCGGACTGGACCTGCGAGAACAACGTGTGCAAGGGCGGCCCAAGCTGCGTCAAGCTGACCTGCGCGGCGTCGGCCACCGACAGCTACTGCGGCAAGATCGGCGACAACTGCGGCGGCAGCCTCGAGTGCGACACCACCTGCCCCAAGCCCGGTTGGGTCTGCGACGAGGGTCTGTGCAAGGGCCCCGCGGGCGTCTGCACCAAGCTCACCTGCCAGACGGAGGCTGCCCAGTACTGCGGCAAGCTCGGCGACAACTGCGGCGGCACGCTCGAGTGCAACGAACCCTGCAGCAAGCCAGGCTGGACCTGCCAGGACAACATGTGCAAGCCCGGCCCGGGCGTGAGCTGCACGCCGGTCGCGTGCGAATACGAGGGTGGCCACTACTGCGGCACCATCGGCGACAACTGCGGCGGTTCGCGAGAGTGCCCGGCCACCTGCACCGATCTGGGAGCGGGCTGGTCCTGCATCAACAACGTGTGCGTGGGCGGCTCGAGCTGCGTCAAGCGGGACTGCAATTATGAGGGTGGCCACTACTGCGGCAAGATCGGCGACGACTGCGGCGGCTCGCAGGAGTGCCTGGCCACCTGCACCGATCTGGGCGCGGACTGGACCTGCGAGAACAACGTGTGCAAGGGCGGAGATAGCTGCGAGAGGACTACGTGCAACAACGCGAACGACGTGCAGCAGTACTGCGGCAACATCGGCGACAACTGTGGCGGCACCACCGTCTGCCCGGCCACTTGCCCGTTCGGGACCTGCGGTGCCCTGACCCCGAGCGTGTGCGAGCCCTGTGGCAATCTTTGCCTGCACCGCCCGAAGTGCGACGGCGGCGCCACCACCAGCATCAGCGGCGTCGTGTACGATCCGGCGGGCAAGAACCCGATCTACAACGTCATCGTCTCCATCCCGAACCACAAGGAACTGATGACCGACCTCACCGCCGGCAACCCGGTTTGCGAGGCCTGCGATCCCAACGACGTTTCGGGCATACCAATCGCCACCGACCTGACCGACGCGACGGGGCGCTTCCAGCTCGACAACGTTCCGGTGGGGGTCGACTTCCCGCTGGTCATGCAGCTCGGCAAGTGGCGACGTCAGATCACCATCTCGTCGTCGTTCGTCACCGCTTGCACGAACTCGGAGATCCCGAACACCTGGAGGGCCGAAGCGACCAGCACGCCCGAGCACCCGTC
>CAZHUY010000166.1:0-13615 GCA_964535465.1 uncultured Myxococcales bacterium | reverse complement strand
GCCTCCGATGCCAACCGAGGCCTGTCCGGTCGAGTGGGTGTCGGGCGCGTGCATGATCATTCGTCGCGAGCTCTTGCAGCAGGTGGGTTTGCTCGACGAGGGGCTGTACACCTACTTCGACGACATCGACCTGTGCCTGCGCGCCAAGCGAGCGGGCTGGGAGACGTGGTTCGTGCCGGAGAGTCACGTCGTTCATCTGGAAGGGGCCTCGACCAACATCGTGCCCGGCACGGTGAAGCGACGTCCGCGGTATTGGTTCCAGGCACGGCGACGCTTCTTCTTGAAAAACTACGGTCCCCTGTACACCGCCGTGGTGGACGCCGTGTCCATCACCGGGTTTGCCTCGTGGCGAATGCGTCGCCGCCTTCAGGGTAAGCCCGATCGCGATCCGGCAAAGATGCTGTTGGACCTGGTCGCGAATAGCGTCTTCGCCACCGGCTTCCGCGTGACCGAAGTGGAGAACCCCGCCCTGAAGGCTGAGAAGTCCTCCGGGGCGTAGCGGCGGTCAAGACCGTGCACGCTTGGCGGGCTTCGTGGCGGGACGAGGAACGCGCCCCCGGTATGAGGTCCTACTCGATCTTGAGGAGGACGTTTTCCCAGGTGTCAGCGGCGTACAGGGACTTGGTTCTGTCGTCGAAGGTCAGCGCGCCCACCCAGTTGACGCCCGCCAGGGCCCCGGTGCCCTCCTTCAGATAGGGCCGGGGTCCGGGGCCGAGCAGGGTGGTGACGTTCCCCGAAGCCCAGTCGATCTGGCGAATGGCATGCCCCTGCGGATCGCCAGCAGGGGCGCAGTGGGTTTCGGCCACGAAGAGCTGTCGCCTCGCCGGATCCCAGGCCAGAGCCGTGGGGTGGCAAAAGGCGGCCGCGGTGGCATTGTCCGCAGCGCTGTCCACGGTCTGTGCCATACCCGTGCCGATGGGCTGGGCCGCGCCCGTCTTGACGTTGATGCGCAGCACCAGATTCGATTCCATGAGGGTGACCACCAGGTCACCGTCGACCATGGCCAGACCCCAGGGGCTGACCAGGGGGTGGGCGACCGTCATGACAGTCACCAGGCCGGTGGCGCGGTCGGCGCGGCGGATGGTCCGGTCGGCGCGAGAAGCGAAGTACACGGCCTCCGCGTCCACCGCCATGCCAGTGACGCCTCCGCGAGTGCCCCAGTCCTTGAGACCGATCTTGCTCAGCACCATCCGGGGAGACTGGGCTTCAGGGGAGAGATCGATGGCGCACACGCCGTCAAGCGCCGTGGAGGCGTCGGCCACGAAGAGCGTTGATCCGGAGATGGCCAGGGCCACGGGAACGTGCACGTCGGCTTCGCAGTTCTGCGACACTTCGAGGGGGCGGCTGCTGGCCATGGGCACGCGCGTGAGGTCGCCGAACCGATTGGCCACATACAGGTTGCCATTGTGGGCCGCGGCGCTGGTGACCCGGTGGTACGAGAGGTCCTTCTCCAGCACACCGGCGGCCGTGGTGACCATGCCTGGCGTCGAGCCCAAGGCGTGGGCACGCAACGAAGCCTGCTCGCCGAGGATCAAGAGCCCGGTGGTCTCATCGCCGACCAGGGCCAACGGGCCGGGATTGACAAAGCGGGCGAATGACGAGAATCCGTCACTTTCACCCGCGTCGAGCGTGGAAATCGTCCCATGGGTACCGGCCACCGTCGCGATCTCCATGGAAGAGACCAAGCTCATGCGGCGGAGGTTGCCCCAGCCCAGCGAGACCGTGGCTCGTTCCGTCGAATCGATCTCCTGCTCGGTGAAGTAGAGGCTGTCCCCCACCTGGGCCAGACCGCGGATATCGCCCACACGTGCATCCTTGCCTGCGCCATCGTCGTGGCCCGGCGTGCTCGCGTTGCCTGCCACGGTGAAGACCGCGCCGGTCGCGAGATCCATGGCGCGCAGAGATCCCCGCTCGCCGATGTACAGCAAGTTGTCGCGGCTGTTGAACGCCAGGCTTTGGATGGCGACGAAACGGGCCGTGCTGCCCGGTCCATCGATCGCGGCGCTCGCGGCGTCCTTGTTTCCCGCCAGGAGCTTCAGGTTGCAGGTTCGCGCGGAGCAATCGCAGGGGAGGTCCATCTTGTACAGCGCTTGCGGCTCGGCGACGTACAGGACAGTGGATTGATTCGGGTCGGACGCCATGGCGACGAACTGGCTGGCCGGCTGTTCAAGGCATGTGCTCACCGGCTGATTGTCCTGGTCGAGCGCCAGTTTGCGTAAGGAGCCGGCCTGGCCCACGTACAGATCGGATCCCACACGTACCATGGGCATGGCGGCCCTCGAGAAGGTGGCCTTGTCCGCCGGCCCGTCCCGAAGCACGTGGCATTCGTTGGCGACGCCGGCCACGGTGCTGACCTTGCCCGTGGGAACATAGAGACTGCGAATTCGGCAGCTTCCGGTTTCGCTGAAGTACACCTCGTCCCTACGCGCGGCCAGAGCGTACACATTGGCCAGACGCGCGCCCGAGCCGACGCCGTCGGCGATGCCCATGCCGCCGGCCTCGCCGCCGATGACCGTCACCCGACCCAGCATGGTGCACTGGGGGTTGCAGCCGTCGCCGTTCTCCTTGTTGCCGTCGTCGCAGCGTTCGAGCGTGGGGTCCACGCCGCCGTCAGGACTACCCGAGGCCCGGGTCTTGACCAAGCCGTCTCCACAGATGGCCTTCTTGCACGCCCGGGTGCAATCCCCCGTGTCGTCGTTGGCCGCGCCGTTGTCGCATTCCTCGCCGGGATCGCTGATGCCGTTTCCGCATTCTTCCAGGCGGCCCGCGGCCGAGCAGCCTGGGCTGCCGTCGCATGGCTCGGCATCTTCCTTCAGGCCATTGCCATCCTGACTGGTGCTTGCCGGCGAGCGATCGGACATGAGGGACTGACACCCGGTGCCCAGCGTGGCCACGAGCAGGGCGAGCGACAGGCATTTCATGGCTTCACCTCCGAGGGCGACGGGGTAGGCTCGTCGGGCACATCGAACAAGTGCAAACCGGCGGCGAGCGCGACAAGTCCCACGGCCGTGGACAGCAGGACGGTCGATGCCGTGGCCAGGTGGTCACGGGTGCTCAGGCGATCGTTGTAGCTCCTGCGGGATGCGTCGTCCTGGCCCGGTTGGCCCAGGGAGGAATTGGCCACCAAGGCCATGACCCCCGCCACCGTGCCCGCCAGCAGGCTGGTGCCGCCGGTCCATGCTGAAACCACGGCGAGCTTGTGCTGCAAGGTCGGCTGCAGATGCGCCGTCAACCGCGTGGTCTGGTCAGCCTCGATCGCCACCTTGTCTAGCCACAGCTCATGGCCTCGTCGCACGATGCCCACCGTGTGCTCGCCCGGCGAGAGACCCGAGCGCTGCAGGGGGGCGTTGCCGACGGCCAGGCCGTCGACGTAGACACGCCCACCCTCGACGTTGGTGCCGAGATCCAGTCGCCCGGGCGCGATGGACAGGAGGATTTCGGTGAAGATCATGCGGCCCTCGAGGGCCTGCAGGTCGCGTTCTTCCGTCTTGTAGCCCGGGGCGGACACGCGAATGTGATGCCGGCCGGGTTGAACCACGCGCGAAAAGGGGGTGGGCTCGCCCTGGCTTTCACCATCGAGAAAGACCTGGGCTGGGATTTGCGACCCGATGAGGAGCTTGGTGAGCGGCGGCGGGGTTGGGGTCGTCGCCGTCGACAGTTCGGGCGGCAAGCGTGCCAGCACGGACGAGAGGACCACCACCTCGTGCTCGGCCTGCGCGCGCAGGCTGGCGGATTCGGCCAGCCTGGGATCGGCTTGCTTGAGAAACTTCTGATAGTGGTCCATCGCGGTCCGGGCGTGCGCGGGATCCTGTTGCTCGGAAAATAGCCCGCGGTAACAGTTGCCCAATTCGAAGTCGATGGACGCCGTGGGTTTCAAGCGCATGGCGTCCCCGAAGACGGCGATGGCCTCCTCGAACTTGCGCGCGTTGAGGAACTGCAGGCCGGCGTCATAGGTCGCGCGGGCACGAAGGATGGTTTGGTCATCGACAGCGGCATGCGCGTGCCATGAGAAAGAGGACGCAAGACCGAAGACGACCAGGACACGAACGAAGAGTGGGCGCATGGGGCCTCGAAGGTGGGGGTTGGCGAACTCACGGGAAGATTCGCCCATTTCTTGCGCGGCGTCCACTCGACCTGGCGGCAACGGCCCAGACGCGAAGCCGCGGCCTCTACTTGGCCAGCTCCACCGTCTTGGAGGTGCCGTTGACCTCGAAGGTGATGTTCCTGAGTTTGACCGAGCCGCTGGTGTTGTCGTCGATCTCGCTGCCCACCTCGATGCGGGTCAGCCACAGATCCTTGGAGTAGTTGTAGGCGCTCACCAGCCAGCTCAGGAAGGCCTTGATGTCCACCTTGCCCGAGTAGTTGGTCAAGGGACCGCCATCGACCCAGAACTGGAAGTAGCGCCACTGGCCGTTGCTCCAGGTGTCGCTCTGGTGGCACAGCTTGTAGCTCTTGTCGCCCGCGGTGACCTGCGCGTTGAGCGCCTTGTCGCAGGGCCAGCGACCGTTCTCCCACCCCCAGAAGGCGATGAGCTCGGCGTGCACGCCAGGGTTGGGGTCGTTCACCGGGTTGCGTTGGCTCAGCCAGAACTCGACGTTCAGGTTCCACGAGTTGGCGTTCTGCAGGCTGATGCTGAGGCCATCCAGCGCCACGCTGGCGCTGTTGATGTCCTTGATCTGCAGGGGCAGAAGCGCGGTGGACGAGAATTTAGGTGATGTGACGAGCGAGCTGTTGGAGCCGAAGGGGTTGATGCCGAACTCGATCTCCGGGTAGTCGGGCTTCTCGTCGTTGCCCCCGCAGGTGGCGCGGTTGAACTCCCAGCCGAAGGTGCGATCCGAGTTGACGAAGACGCGCATGGTGGTTTTGCAGCCCAGCGCGTCCGATCCCCACTTGTTGTTGATCAGGCGAAAATCCCCGAGGTTCAGGTACTGGCTGGAGCCATTCTTGGAATCGCCCGGCGAGGCCAGGGGCGTGCCCGAGTCATCCACGCGCACGGTGGCGGTGGCGCCGCCCGTGCTGCCGCCTGTGGCGGTCCCGGCGGAGGTGCTGATGCTGCTGGCGCCGCCCTTGGCACTGTTGGAGGAGGACGATGCGCCGGCGTTGCCGCCGCTGCCCACGCTGGCGCTGGAAGTGACCCCTCCCGCACCCGCGGCGCTGGACAGGCCGCCACCTCCTCCCTTGCCGGTGCTCGCGGCTCCGCTCCCTGCTGCTGCCGAGCTGGGGGTTCCGCTCACGCTCGCTTGGCTCCCACCCCTTCCCCCCCCACCCGTGCTGGCGCTGCTGCTCGCGGCCCCGGCCTGGCCCGATGATCCGCCCGCGCTGCCGCCTCCCGCTTGAGCGCTGGCAGGGCTGGATCCTGATGATCCTGCGCCCGCGCTGGTGCCCGCGGAACCACCCCCGCCCTCGGACGAGGACGAGGACGAAGACGAGGGTCTGCAAGCAAGCAGGAATCCCGAAGCGAGGACCAGAGCCAACCGGGTGTTCATGAGCAACTCCTTGTCCGCGAGGCAGCGGACCGGGTGGAAACCACAAGTCAGATCAAGGAGCCAGTCTGGCTCGTGCCTCCTCGGATGAGGCCTGCCAGCCAACCGCCCTCTTCTACCGCAGATTGCCGGCCAGGGTTGGAGCATTTCCACTGATCGCGGTTCAGGTTTGGGCCGAAACCCCGACCTTGCCCGGAGAATGCGCACGGCTCAAGATGCCCTCATGTTCTTGGGGCCGAAGCTCTTGGCGACCAGCCTGGCTTCCCTTTGCTTGCTTGGCTGCGGCGATGGGACGACGGGGTCGGCCTTCGCCACCATCGTGACGGCGGCCAGCCAGGGACAGTTCTCCTACTCTTTCTCGTACAGCGCGCCCCCGCCCGAGGGTCGGCGGCTTGAAGCGGTCTTCGTCGACAAGGTGGATGCCCCATGCCGCATGTTCACCTCCAGCCGCGTCCCCGAGGACTTCGACGCCCTCAAGGTCAGCCTGGTGGGAAGCACATGGGGAAGCTACCAGGTGGTGAACGGGGGCAACGCCGAGGCGCCTGGCACGGCCAACGTCGTCTGGATCCGCAACAGGAAGGGCGTGGCCGACAAGGCCTTCGCGGTGTCCGGCACCGTGACCTACCTGTCGGGCCCCACCTCGGAGGCCGAATGGAAGAACGAGCGGACGGCTCGCATGGAGGCAGTGGTGAGCTTCGACATCGATCCCGTGGTCGCCACCGAGTGCTCGGGCGGTTTCGACATGAAGCTGGGCACGGAAACCGGCTCATGCACCTGTCGGCGGTTGGGGGGAACCACCTTCCAGTGCGACACCACCACGACCCAAGGAGAATGTTGCCATGATGCCATCGGCGAGATGCGCGAGTATTCCTTCAGCGTGGCCGCCTCGGCCTGCCCGGAGCAGTGCACGTTCACGCAACCCGAGCTGGTTGGTTTTTGTCGCGCTCTCCTGGTGCGCTCTGGTGTCATGCGGCGGAAGCCAGCCGCCGCATGACACGGGCGCCACGTGCCGGGACGGCTGCGAGAGTAACGACTGGCCGCGCCTGATCATCGGCGTCTATCCCGAGGATGCCGGCGTGTCGCTGAGCGTGCGCACCCCGCACGGTGAATTCGTGCCCACCCAGGGCGGGTGTCCGGGAGAGTTCGATTTCGATCGGCTCTTGTGCTCCTTTTCGTTCTCGGCCTCGCCCGCGGACGAGCGGGTCACGCTGCAGGCCACGGGACCGTTCGGCCAGAGTCCCGCCCACGAGGTCGAGATGGGACCTTTCAACTATTGCGGAAGAGACATCACCTACGTCGAGCTGTCGGTCGCCGAGGGCGTGCCCGTGTGGAGCGCGCCCCGGCTGATCAGTCCGTGCGCCGGTCTGTAACCAGGAACCTCTGCTACGGAGCTGGCTTGGCGGGAAACTCCCGCTGCAGGCGATCCATGTCGGCCTGGGCGGCCTTGGCGTCGCCCAGCTTCTGTTTGCACTGGGCACGGCCGAGGAGCGCTGGCTTGGAGGGGCGCAGGGTACGGGCCAGAGCGAGATCGAAGTCGGCGACCGCCTCGGCGCAGCGGTTGGCGTTGGCGCGCAGTTGGCCGCGCGTTACCAGCAGCACGCTGGACGAGGCGGTGTGGGCCAGCGACATCTCGTCGAGCAGGCGCAGGGCTTCGGGCTGTTGTCGCAAGGCCAGCATGGCCTCCACCCGCAGCAGGAGCGCCTCGTCGGCAAAGGCACTGCCCTTGAGGTCGCCGGCGTGAAGGTCCAGCAGATTCAGGGCCGTGCGGGGCGCGTATTCGACCCGCAAGGCGCGCACGACGTCCTTCAAATGGCGCGCGGCCGGGCTGGCCGTCGTCGCCGCCGTAGCTGGCACGGGCGCCGGGACGGGTGGCGCGAGAGGGGCAGGGCCCTCAACGGATGATGGTGGAGCTGGCGCGGGCAGCGGGACGGGTGGCGCGAGAGGGGCAGGACGTTCGGAGGGAGGGGCGAGCGGGAGCGCGGGCGTGGGTGGCGCTTGAATGGCCGGCGAGGGCGGCGGGAGCACAGGGGGGAACATGGGGGCTTGGCCTTGCCCGTCGGGTTTTCGCGCGGCACCAGGTCCGGGGTCACGACCAGAACGCTCGCTGGGATGCGTGACCAAGGCCAACTTCCTGCGCGGGCTGGCGGTGTTTGCGGGAACGGGCGTCGGTGTCGGAGTTGGTGGAAGTGGGCCGACGGCGACTTCTTCCGCGCCGGGGGCCGGGGCCTCGGTTTGCGTTGGCTCCCTCGTCGGCAGGACCGCGGGGAGCGGAGGCGTCTCGGACCTCTTCCTTGCCGAGCGCGCTTTGCCTGGCTTGGACGGTGTCTCCTCGGTCAGTCCGTCCTCCCTTCCCATCATCTTGGCCATCCAGCGCGGCATCAGGTCCATGCGCGCGGCCGAGGCCACGGTGACCATGCCCAGCAGAAGCGAAGCGGCCACCAGGACGCGACCGAGGCGCAGCGTGCGCGGCTTGCCGTTTTGCCGCTCGATGCGCTGGGCGATGCGGGCCAGCGCGCCGGCCGACAAGTGCGGCGGTTCCGGCAGATCGCGGGCGGCCTGGCCTGCCATACGTTCCACCAGATCGGGTTGATCGTGCCGATCCTTCAGCCGGGGTGGATTCGCGTGGTGGTCGGTCATGATGTCTTCTTTCCCCATCGACCGATGGGCGACGCATCCTGGTTCACGACTCTCTGGGCCAACTGGGCCAGACCGGTGCCTACCTCGTCGCATTCCCGGCGCAGGAGGCGCTGGTACGTGGTGACGAAACGTTCGCGTGCGCGGGCCAGTTGCACCTTCACGGTGGAGAGATTGCGTTGCGTGAGCTCGGCGATCTCCAGGGTGGAGTGGCCCTCCAGCTCATAGAGGACGAACACCGCCCTTTGCTTGTCGTTCAGCTGATCCAGCGCGCGCTGGAACAACACCACCAGACGGCGGCGTTCCAGGGCCACGTCGGGTTGACCCCCTTCGGGGTGCAGCTCGGGGAGTCGATCGTCGCTCGTCCACAAGCGCCTCCAGCGCGAACGCCGCCGGTGATTGGCGGCGATCTTGCGTGTGATGGTGAAGATCCAGCTCGTCAGGTGTTCCTGGTCGTGCAAGCCATCCAACTTGCGGCTGACCACCAAGAACACCTCCTGCACGATGTCCTCGACATCGCAGTCGCTCCCGCCCAGACGCGCCGCCCAGCGGGCCACCCGGGGCGCGAACTCACGGTAGACCCGCGCGAACGAGAGCGGCTCGCGGCTTGGTTGGGGGGCGAGGGGCAGGGGATCCACCACTTCCCTATACTGTCCGGCCGGCCCCCGAGGTTTCATCGAAGTGTGAGCAAGGACACACCGAGGTTGAGCAGGACGTCGAACTTGTCGAGTTGGGCGCTGGAGTCGACGCCCTTCAGAATGGCCCGTTCCGGCGCGGGCCACAGATTGGCGCGCGCCTCCAGCCATAGCGCCCAACCCGCGAATCTGCGTTGTCCGCGCACGCCGGCAGCAAAACCATACTCGAACACGGTCTTCCGGGAGTTCGGCCAGAAGCCGCGACCCTCGGCCGTCAACCAGCCCAGCAACACATCCACGTCCATCGCCATCTGCCAATAGGAGCCGGGTTTGGGCTGCCGCGCCTGCCAGCCCAGGCCGAGGGCGCCATAGCCGCGGCGCCAGATCACCTCGCCCGGACCGAGATCGAGCTGGCGTGTGGTCTGCCCGGTCATCGCGACCCGACCCAGAAGGTGCGAACCCGTGTGTTGCAGCACAAGCTCCAGACTGCCAGCTCCCACGATTCCTCCCCACAAGCCGGCGCCGCCCGATGCGCCCAGCCACAACTCAGCATGATGCGTTTCCGGTGCGGGCTCGGCGCGAGCTTGGTTGTCCTCCGGCAAGAGGGTTGGCGGTGGAGCCATCGTGGTCTCCCAGGTCGCCAGAACCGTGGCCACGGTGTCGGCCATCTCGTCGCAGCCACCCTGGACGGGCAGATGGCGATCCACGATCACGTTGGCCTCGGCGCGGACCAACCGCACGCGCAAGGCGCCCGGCTGGTTGGGCTCGGGGGTGGCCACATCGACCCAGGCCACGTCCCCCGCTTCGCCGTGGCCCGCCAGCAAAGGCGCCAGCTTTCCCGAAATCGCCGCGCTCGAAGGGCAATCCGTGGCGCTACGCACATCCAGACCTTGACCCGCCATGAGCGGGGCGAGCAGGATGGCGAGGGGCGAGAGCCACATTGCCGCCATCTAAGCACGCTTTTCACGGCACAATGAATGGAACCTTTTGCCGCACGCCTGACAGACAGACGGATGGAGGCCCCATCATGAAACCTGTGCTTCGCGTTTTGATGCCCATCACCCTGACGCTCGCCCTCGCTTGTTCGGGAAATCAGATGGAGGTCGGCAGTGTCATCGATGCTGGCCAGGTCGAAGGCCCTGGCGACAGAAATCGCCAGCCGCTTCCTTGCGACTACCTGGGTCGCTTGTACAACGACGGCGAGACCAAGGTCGACGCCTGCAACTGCACCTGCGACGGCCAGACCGGGCAGTTCGTGTGCAGCGCGAGTCCGTGCGTGCTCGACGCCGGCACCCAGGACACGGCTGAGGCTTGGTGCGAGTACAACGGCGTGCTGGTCAGCGAGAGCGAGCGCATCCCGGCGGACGACGGCTGCAACCTCTGCTCGTGCAACCCCGCGGTCCGACGGGTCATGTGCTCGATGAAGGCGTGTCTCCTCGGCCAAAGTGGTGCCGGGCTCGACAAACTGGCGGCTTGTCCCTCCTGGGCTGGGTCCGTGTTCATCACCCTCGGCACCATCCTGGGCGTCGGCAAGAGCCCGACCACCGGCACCATCTACGTCGTGGACCAGGTCGGCGCGACCCAGCGGGTGTTCGTGTCCAGCACGGAGGGAGCCGTGACTCCGACGTTGGTCCTGAAACGTCAGGTCGTCAACGGTACGGGCTCTGGCCCGGACTTCTTGGTGCTCAACAGCAACGGCCCCGATGCCATCGTCACCGTCCAGATCGACACGCCCGCTGGACAACCCAAACGCATGGGTGTGGTGCAGGGGATCCTCGAGGACAGGAAGACCATGGTCATCGGGCAGGATGGCGAGGAGCTCACCGTACTGAACGACTCCGACATCGCGGGCCTCTATCTGCGCAACCTGCCCCAGTCCGTCACGACCGAGTACGCGGCAGCCACCGAGGACGGTCGGAACATCCTGGTGGTACGTCCCACCTACGATTGGACCTACGAGGATTTTCGCGTCTTCTTGGGCTCCGCCGCCAAGATGACCGAGCGTGGCTTGGTCAAGGTGTCTCGGGCCAAGGACGGCGGGAGCACCAAGATCGTGTTCGACCTCGACGGCTCCACCGCCACTGCGGACTTTCCCGTGATCCGCACCGACGCGGGCTTCGGCGACGGCCCCGCGACGCTGACCATCGATGCGCAGATCCTGCCGCTGGCCCGCCTGAGCGCGCCCCCCGCCAACGCCCTGTACGTTTGCGGCGGTTCGCCGGCCCAATGCCGCTGGCCCGCTGCCGTGGAACCGAAAGATGCCGGCGCGGAGAATCAGTGCCGGGCCGGGCGCTACTTGGCTTCTTGCGACCTGGGCAACGGCACTTGGTCGAGCGGCCTGCGCGACGAGCTTGGCGGGTGTTCGAGCAACTGCGCCTCCAATGAATACGGTCTTGCGTGCGGCACCATAGGGCCCAGCTCTTCGCCCGCGCCTGAGCCCCCTGCGGGCTGTCACACGCCCCTCTACACGCCGGGTGGTCTCACCTTCTACTGCTGTCCCTGCTTCTGACCATTGCCGCCTCGTCTTCGCCCCAACACAGGGGTGACCGTGTTGGGGCCAAGACATCAATCCCGGGATCCGCTACACGACCCGGGTCCACGACGAGGCGCCATGGGCGCTCATGGCGGCGGCGTTCAGCGTGATGCCCAACCCCGGTCCCTCGGGGACGTTCATATGGCCGCCGGTGATCATCGGTTTGTCGATCCCGTCGACCAGGTCATCGTGCCAAGGAACGTTCATGTGGTGGTACTCCATCGCCACGAAACCCGGGGCCACCGCCGCAAGGTGAGCGTAGGCCGTCATCGCGATCGGGCCCGAGGAGTTGTGGAGCATGGTCTTCTTGCCCTTGGAATGCGCATACCGGGCGGCCATGAGGGTCTGGCTGAGCCCGCCGGCCGTGTTCGGCTCGGGGTGGATGATGTCGCAGGCCCCGATGTCGATGAACGACTTGAACTGATCGAAACCGAACATGTCTTCGCCGGTCATGACATCCATGATGGTGCCGTCCGTCACCGCCTTGATGGGAGCGCCGCTGCAGCCATTGATCCACCAGTCGATGACGTCTTCCACGTATCCCCCCATCGAGATGGGCCTCAAGATGTTGGCCAGCGCGATGGCCGATGCGACGCTGAGCTGGTTGGTGGCGTTGTACCCCTGGTAGTGATCGGAACCGATGGGAGCGCTGGCAAAAGGCTCCCCCGCCTTGATGAGGGCGTCACGGAAGCCTTGCAGGTAGTTCGCCATCTGGTTGAGCCCCGCGTTGTTGAGGGTGATTTCGCGGTAGCCGTAACTATTGGGCGTTGCTGATGTGGTGTAGTTGCCAGCGGCGATGGAGGACATGTACATGTCGCACTTGTAGCGGAGGAACCCCTTGGCCACGCGCGCCTCGATTTGCGCGGCGCTGCTGTTGTCGGTGTCGGCATACATGGGGACCCTGTCGCGGAGCTTGGTGCCCAGCAGCTTCCACACCGGAACGTTGTACACCTTGCCGATGATGTCCCAGCACGCCATCTCGATGCCGCTCAGCGCTCCGACGCCGTTCAGCTCCTGGTCGGCCATGTTGCTGGGCGGGGTATAGGCCTGCTTCATCGCGTTGAACACCCGGTCGATCTGCGTGGGGTTCATCCCGACGATGATCGGCCCGTACTTGCTCAGTCCTGCTTGATTGCCGCGGTCCAGATCACGGCATTCGCCGTAGCCGGTGAAGCCCTTGTTGGTCTCCACCCGGACGATGAAGCCGTAGTTGTTGAGCGTCGTCTTCGTCCGGTACAGGGCGGTGATATAGATGCCCTTCTGGCCCGGCGTGATCGCCGCGCGGGCGAACTTGAAGGGGTCTAGGCCCGCCAGACCTGCGGCTCCGATGCTGGCCGCGCCGAGGGTACGCAGGAAGTCGCGCCTGCCCATGAAGGACGGGATTCTTTTGGCTCCGACGATGTTACGCATGGATGGCTTCCTTCATTGACGGATGATTTCGATACCCTGAATCGTGGCGTTGTCGGTCACGGTGGTGAACTTGATCACGATCTGCCCAGACGAATTGGCCGTTGTGGTGAACTCCCTGACGATGGCCTTGTATCTCGCGCCTGTGACCGCATAGATGTCGTAGTTCGAGAGAACCGTTGCCCCGTTGATGGCGACGTTGAACCTGCGCTTTCCCGTCGCGGTCCAGTACAGCTCGGTGAAGTGCAGGCGCACGAGGTACGAGGCGCCGGCGGTCAGGTTGGGCAGGGTGTAGGTGACATTGCCGAAGCGCTCGGACTGATAGACGGCCTGGGGCGCGGGGTTGGTGATGCCGCTGGTGTTGATGGAGCTGGTGACGGTGTATTTGGTGCCACCGCTGAAGTACTGGTCGGCGATGAAGGGAGCCGTGGCATTACCGCCGCAGTCGATCTGGTAGACCTTGGATTGGGCGACCGTGATGCTGGCGCTGCCGCTCTTGCCACCGCTCGCGGCGGTCACCGTGTAGGGGCCGCCCGCGCTCGTGCCGGCGGTGAAGAGGCCGCTCGCCGAGATGGTGCCGCCCCCGCTCACGTTCCAGCCGAAGGTGGGTTGCGTGGTCAGGTTGGCGCCGAACTGGTCGCGAGCGGTCGCGGTGAACGGCTGGGTGGCCGAGGGGCTCACCGTGGCGCTGCTGGGAGAGACCACGATGCTGGTCAGGGTTTGGTTGACCGTCACGGTGACCGCGCTGGTCGCCGTGAGATTGCCCTGATCCTTCACGGTCACTTGCAGGGCGTAACTCCCCGCCTTGGTGAAGGTCGCGGTGGTGTTCTTGGCTGCGTTGCTGCCGTTGGCGCTGAAGGTGACCGCGGCCGGCGGAGTGCCGGTGGTGGCCCAGGTGTAGGTCAGGTTGGCCTCGCCGCCGT
>CAZHUY010000165.1:0-13643 GCA_964535465.1 uncultured Myxococcales bacterium | reverse complement strand
CCCGGAGGAGATGCTCGTGAAAGGCGTCAGGGCCTTCGCCACCACCCGCAAGGATGTGGCCGATCCCTACCTGGGGCACCTGCTGCGCGAGATGGCTCTGGTGGCCGAACGCCTGCCCCATCGGCGCCAGGTGGCCCAGTTCCACCTGGGCGGGGGCACGCCGACCTACTTCTCGCCGGCCCAGCTCGAGCAATTGGTGGTGGGGTTCGCCGGGCATTTCGAATTCTTGCCCAAGGCCGAGCTGGCCGTGGAGGTGGATCCGCGGGTGACCAGCCCGGCCCACGTGGCCATGTTGGCACGGCTGGGCTTCAACCGGCTCTCCCTGGGCGTGCAGGATTTCTCGCCCGAGGTTCAGCAGGCCATCGGCCGTGGCCAAACCATCGAGCAGACAGAGAGCCTGCTCGAGCAGGCACGCGCCCAAGGGTTCGCCGGCATCAACTTCGACCTGGTGTACGGCCTGCCGGCGCAGACCCCCGAGTCGTTCGCCCAGACCCTGGAAAGAACCGTGGCCCTGCGGCCCGATCGCCTGGCGGTCTACTCGTTCGCCTTCCTGCCCATGATCCGCGGCAACCAGCGGCGCATCGACGCGGCCGCCCTCCCCACCCGCGACACCAAGTTCAAGCTGCTGGCCATGACCCGCGAGGCCTTCCTGGGCGCGGGCTATCAGGCCATCGGCATGGATCACTTCGCCCTGCCCAGTGACGAGCTGGCGATAGCACAACGCCAGGGGCGCCTGTCACGCAACTTCATGGGCTACGCCGTGAACCCGGGGGACGACACCCTGGGCTTCGGGGTTTCGGCCATCGGCGACGTGCGCGGCGCCTTGGCCCAGAACCACAAGATGCTCGCGCCCTACTACCGTGCGCTGGACGACGGGCACCTGCCCATCCAGCGCGGCTATCGACGCACGCGCGACGACGAGATCCGCCGCGACGCCATCCTGTCCCTGATGTGCAACTTCACCATCAGCCGGGCCGCCCTGGAAGCGCGCCATGGCATCGCGTTCGCGGACTACTTTCGCGAGAGCCTCGACAAGCTGCAGCCCTTCGTGACGGACGGCATGTGCCGCATCGACGACAGCGGCGTCGCGGCCATCGGCCTGGGCCAGATCTTCGTGCGCAACCTGGCCATGTGCTTCGACGCCTACCTGGGACCACGCCAGCAACTCGGGCGGCCCGTGTTCTCGCGAACCGTGTAGGCCCCGGTCACACCGCGTGCTCTCACGGCAAGGAAGAAGAGCCCAGCCCGTGCGCGGATGCTTGGCAGATCAGTCGCTGCCTGAAAATCCGCGGTGTCATGCCGTTCGCAACATCGATCGCGATGAGCCTTCGCCGTTCGGCAGTCGTGAGCACCCGGGCATACTCGGCGCAGCTGCCATCCAAGAATTCCCTGAAATCGTGGGGAATCATGTGAATGACGTGTTTGACCTTGCCCGCGGGCAGCAGCTCGGACAGGGCGATACCGTCCGGCCCGATTGTCTCGAGCCGCCGATGGCGCGCGACGAAATACGGAGATTCGGGGCGCGTGATCAGAAAGAATCGATCCACGGCCAATTGCACGGTCGCAAATTCGGGCAAGTAATGAGCGACGTGGCGGAGGCCATAGCGCCAATACTCCCGTGAGGTCAAAAGGACGGTGTCCTCGGGTGAAATGAGGCCCTCGCGCATGGCCCTTCGCACGGCATCGAAGTGATCTCGAAGCATAGCGTCGTGACGCGCATGAGCCGTGTAGGAGCTCTTGCCATCTGCCACTGCAATCCCGGGCAGGATAGGAAAGACGGCGACCGCTCCGAGCAGCACAAGGCCGACAACCCGCTGCTTCGACGAGGACTGCTTCGCCAGCCATTCGGTCAAACCGAGGAAGATCCAGCTACCCCAGGCTAGCACCGGTGCGACCATGTAGCCGTCCGTGTCGTAGATGAGCACAGTGTAGAAACCAAAGGCGATCAAGCCGCCAAACAACAGACTGTCGAGATGTTTGATGGCACCGCGTGCGCGGGCGAAGAGCAAGAACGGAACGAAGATGAGCAGCGCCCCGAGGCCGTGCCAGAGATCGCGGAGCATGCCCAAACGACCGCGCAAACCGACAAGTCCCGTATGAATCAGAGATTTCTCCAGGATATTGCCGACCAACAGCACGCTGCTCGCCTCGCGCCAAGCAGACCAACCGCCCGCCTCGTACAACAACGGCGCGATCCAGAGGATCAGACCCAACAGCAGCAGCGAAGCGATCTTGAACAGCCGCCGCAGGGAGATCCACTCGCGATGGCGCAGCATTTCGATCGCCAGCAATAGTCCGCCCCAAAGCGCGAGATTCTGGCGCAAACCGCCACTGAGCCCGATGAGTAGAGCAAGGATCTCGAACCCGCGACGAGATGCTCGGCTCAACGCGAGGCCAACGGAAACCAAGACCACCGCTTCGGCGACGTACGTCAATCCGACCGTCCCGTAATTTAGGAGGAGCGGTGATAAAAGAGCAAAAGCGACACAGGCGCCCGAATACGCCCATCCGCAAAGGCCTGTTAAGTCCCGCGTGATGTAGCGGATCAGCAGCGCGACAAGCAAGCCGAGACTAAGTGCGGAAACGAGTTGCAGTGCGGTGGAGGCTTCACCCGTCAAGGGTTTGAGTGCCCTGCCGGCCAAGATGAAGAGGTAATACCCCGGCGGATGAGGTTGATGCCGCGTCAAATCGAAATCGTCGACGCCGTATGCCAGCTGAAACTCGTCCCAGTGGTTCATGAACTCGGGAAACCGCGAGATGAGGACACCGCTGACTATCGACCCGCCACACAGCGCAGGAATCCAGACCTTCAATCGATTGATCTGATCCAACATGGACGATGGACTCTATCCCGAAATCCTCGTGACTGTCGCCAGAGGCGTCTCGGGGTATTGCTTCCACCAGAAACCGGCGAGACCACCGGGTGATTTCCGGGCATGGCTCCGCCCAGTGCTCCCGGGCGGGCGCTCGAAAGCGCAGACGCAGCTTGGTTTAGATCTTTCTGCCCTCCCCTGCGTTCAAGCAGAGCAGGAGGTTCGTCATGCACAAGAACACCAAGGGTTTCCTCGCTCAGATTCACCCTTCCCGTCTGGTCGCCCTGGCCGCGGGGCTGGTCGCGTGCGCCGCGCCCGCCCGCAACGCCGAGAGCAGCCCGCTGCGCTCGCAGGTTGGTGGCTACCAGGTCGAGGTCCTGGTGGATGGACGTCCCACACAGACCTACTGGCATGACGGCGAGACCTTCGCGCTGGGACGCTTGGGCGACCGTTACACCATCCGGGTCAGCAACCGCACCGGCCGGCGGATCGAGGCGGTGGTCTCGGTGGACGGACGTGACGTGATCGATGGCCGCCCCGGGGACTTCGCGCGCAAACGCGGTTACCTGGTTCCCGCCTGGGGCGAGGTCGAGATCGACGGGTGGCGTCTGTCGCAGTGGCAGGCGGCGGCCTTCAGGTTTTCCTCGGTGGCGGACTCGTACGCGGGCCGCATGGGCAATGCGCGCAACGTGGGTGTGATTGGCGTGGCCATCTTCCCCGAGCGGATCTATCGGCCCCGGCCCGTCATCCCGACCCTGCCCACCCGTGAGGCGCCCATGGATTCGCATGAAAACAAGGGCGCGGCGGACAGCGAATACTCCCAGCGCAGGCCTGCGAGCGCGCCGGCGCAGGAGGCGTTGGCGGATCGTGTCGAGTCCGCCCCTGCACCCAAGAGCGCCGCCGGCAAGGCCGCGCCACGCCGTTCTCGCGAGGGCCTGGGCACCGAGTTCGGCGAGGCGGTCACCTCGCAGATTCACGAGGTCGAGTTCGTGCGCGCCAACCAAACTCAGCCCAGCGTTCTGCTGGGCCTGCGCTACAACGATCGCGCGGGCCTGCTGGCCATGGGCATCGATGTGGACGGGTGCTGCGGCCCCGACGAGAACAGCCTGCGCCGCAGCGCCGAGCCCTTCCCGATGTCGCACAACCGCTTTGCCCGCCCGCCGCGCGGCTGGGCCGAGTGAGGAAACCATGAAACGGCAGCAGTCGAACCCCGAGGCGAGGATTGGGTTAGACTGCTGCCACTTTGTTGACTGACGAGGCCCTCATGACGGCTTACCAAAAAGGCGACGTGGATGCGTTCGCCGAGCTGGCGGCACGTCACGAGAAGCGCCTGTGGAACTTTCTGCGGCGTTTCGTCCGCGACAAAGCCACCGCCGAGGATCTCCTGCAGGAGGTGTTTCTGCGGGTGGTGCGAAGCGCGCACGAGTGGCAGCCCACCGCCAAGGTCTCGACCTGGCTCTTCACCATCGCGCGCAACCTGTGTACCGACCACGCCCGTCGCTCCGAGCTGCGCCAGGCGGATTCGTTGGATCAAAACCGAGGCGACGATTCGGGGCCGCGCAAGCTCGACGGGTTGGCGGCCGAGGGCGGCAACGCCGAGCGAGCGGTCATGGGCCGCGAGATCGCCGGCCTGGTGGACCGCGCGGTGGCCGAGTTGCCCGTCGAGCAACGCGAGGTCTTCCTGATGCGTGAGGTGATGGAGATGTCGTTCGCCGAGATCGCCGCGCAGACCGGCGCCAGCGAGCCCACCGTCAAGAGCCGCATGCGCTATGCCTTGCAGCGACTGCGCGAGGCCCTGGACGGCCTGCGCGACACCGGCGAGCGCGCCGCCGAGGCTGGGGGGACGCTATGAAGTGCCACGACATCTCTGCCCGCCTGGTGGACTTCCTTTACGACGAGATCGCGCCGGCCGAGCGCGCCGCGTTCAATGCGCACCTGCAGGAGTGCCCCACCTGCGCCGCCGAAGTGAAGGCTTCATCACGGGCCTTGCAGCGCACACGCACCGCCCTGCACGGCCCCTTGAACGAAGAGCCGCCAGCGCGCGTGCACGCCAACATCCTGGCCGCCGCCCGCGCCGCGGCCCAGCCCGCGCGCAAGCCCGCCCTTGCGGAGAAGGAAGGCTTCTTCGCGCGTCTGTGGAAGGCGCCTTGGTTGCTGCCCGCCATGGGCGCGGCGGGCGTGGCCACGGCTGTCTTCTTGATCAAGGTCATCAAGGATCCCGAGGTCCTGCCCGTGCGCGAGGCGCAGAGCCCGGCCATGGTGGCGAAGCCTCAGTCCACGCAGGACAAAGCCCCAGCGCCCGTGGTCGCCCCCGCCGAGCCGCCAGCCGAGGCCAAGCCGGTGGCGAACCAGGACGAGCAGCGCGCGGCCGCGCCAGGCAAGCGCGAGCGGGCTGTGGCTCGACCTGCGCCAACGCGGCCCGCATCGCAAGGGGTGATGCGAAGGAAGAAGATGGACCAGGATCCGCTGGCAGGAATCGAGTTGCCGCCGAGGAGCGCGACGCCAGCGGCGGCTGATCGGTATGATCCGCAGACGGAGAACGCGGCTCCCCGGACGAGGCACGCGGCCTCGGCCCCCAAGACGAGCAATGCCCCCTCCCCGTGGGCCGAGCCGCCGCCGTCCCGTGGCCCCAGCGCAACCAAGGACCGCAAGACCGCGCTCGACGACCTTGCCCTGAAGGAGGGCGCAAGCGGGGCCGGGGCCAGCAAACCGCAAGGGGAGATGCTGCAAGCCCAGCCCCAGAAAGCGATGGAGGCGCCCCGCCCGGCCCCCGCGCCTCCGGCTGCTCCGAGCTACGCCCCCGCGCCCTCCGCCGCCCCGGCCCAGCAAGCTCCCGAACCCGTCGAGTACCGGGCCAGAGCCAAGCGATCCGCAGAAGCCGAGAGCATGGCGGACGAGATACTCGACAGCGCCCCGCTGCGTTCCGCCGACAAGGAGGCCGACCGCGCCGAGAAGAAGGGTGCCGCCAAGGAGAGCTTCGACGAGCGCGTACGCAAGGCCGACAAGCTGTACGACGAGAAGAAGTGGTACGAGGCCCTGGTCGCCTACCGCGCCCTGCTCGACGAAGCCCCGAACCACCCCTCGGCCCCCACCTGGCGCCAGCGTTTCCTGCTCGCCGAAAAGGCGCACAAGGCAGCCCCCACCGTCAGGGCCAAGAGCCAGATCCAGGAAGATGTAACCAGCGGGCGCTGATCGCGCGACCGCGCTCCCCATGCGCGGATCGTGCACCGGTGTGGAGGATTGCAAGCTCACCATGAACGAGCCCCACCAGGTCAACGCGGCCTTCACCGCGAAGTTCACCCAAGTGAGCGCCGGCTACCTGCACACCTGCGCCATCCGCTCCGGCGGCCAGATCGGGTGTTGGGGCGCGGGGGGGCCGGGCAAGTCGCAAGACCCTCACTACGGGCAATCCAAATGCCGAGGTCAGCACGGGCTCGTTCCACGCCTGCGGCATGCGACCCACGGGCGCCATCATCTGCGTCGGCAACGACGACGTGGGGCAACTCACGCCACCCGCGCAGTAGAGCGAAGTGCCACCACGGCCGGACTTGCGACCGGATGGCTACTGGATCTCGTAGTGGTGCGAATGGAGGAAGAAGTACCAGCCCTGCGACAGCCCGAAGAAGAGGAGCATGGGTAGACGGATGCGCGGGTGGCGTTCGTAGAAGCGGCCCAGGGGCAGGAAGGCGGGCCAGCAGGAGGCGCTGTAGCGGCCCAGGCCGAAGGCCCCGATGTACCAGAGGGCCATCATCAGCGGGAGCGCGGCGGCGGCCAGCTCGGCGTAGCGGCGCGAGCGTAGCAGGCCGAAGGCGCCCAGGCTGACGATGAGGGCGTAGGGCATGAAGCTGACGATGTGCGGGCGGGTGTCGTAGTTGCGCAGGGCATCGATGGACGTCCACCAGGCGGTGGCGGGGGCCCAGGTGGTGCGCCCGTGCCAGAAGGCCAGCGGGTCCTTCCAGGCGATTTGGCAGTACAGCATGTAGCCGCCCACCAGCACGAAGGGCAGGCCCAGGGTCAGCAACTTGGGACTGAGGAAAAAGCCGCGCCAGCCGCGTTGGCGAATCTGCGCGGCCACCAGGCTGGCCCCCATCAGAACCGTCAGGTGGCGCGACAGGATGCCCAAGCCCAGGACGATGCCGGCCCACAGGTTGCGGCCCGACATGGCCAGGGTGATGGCCAGGGCCGAGAAGAAGATCATCAGGGTCTCGGGATAGCCGGCGGCGTGGAAGAAGGCGAAGGGGTACGCGGCGAACAGGCCCAGCGCGGCCCGGGCGCTGGCGCGGCCGTCGATGCGCTCGAACAGGCGATACACCAACAGATAGCCGCCCAGGCAGGCCAGGTTGGACACCGTCAGGATGGCGAAGCCGATGGGCATGCGCGTGATCTCGGCCACCGCCCGCGCCAGGGCGGGCAGGCCCGGCCACACGTTGGTCGACATGGCGCTGGGATAACCGTAGGTGGCGATGGTGTTGAACCAGCCGCAGTCCCAGCAGCACAGCGCATCGAAGGCCGGGTACTCGCGCAGCGCCTGGACCGAGCTGCCGCGCAGACCGCGCATCAGCTTCAATGAAATGAAGCCCAGCAAGACGTAGGAGACGCGCGTCACCGCCCACAACAGAACGGGGAAACGCGCCCAGGCCCACCAGGCGTGCAGCGCCCTGGGCTCTTCGGCTTGCGAAGTCTCTGTCTGAACGGCTTGCGGGTTCATGCGAGGTGCAGGTAGCGAACGAAACACAGGAGCAGCAAACCCTGGTGGGTCGCCAGAATGCTGACGGCCGGGATGCGCAGACCGTTGCGCCTGACCAGGAGGTCGCCCCACAACAGGAAGGCCGGCCAACACGCGGCCAGGGCGTGCGCCGCAGCAGGCGTCCAGGACCACGACACCATCACCAGTTGCGCCAGCGCGACCAGCCCCAGCACGCGCAGCTCCGCGTTCAGCACCATCAGCAAGGCACCGACCAGCAGGCCGCCGCCGAAGAACACCAGCATGGCCAGCCACGGGGAGGCCAGCTCGGGCGTGCGCGGCCACAGGGCCATCCACAACGCGGGGCCCAGGTGCGTGCGCTGGTAGAGCAGCCACCCGGCCAGGGCCAGCGCGGGCAAAAGCGCGAAGACGATGCGGCGCCATAGCTTGCCCTGCGGTCGCGCCACCATGACGACCGCGACCAGACACGCCGGGTGCGCCAGGACGCCGCACGCCAAAACCAGCGCGCCGGTCAGCCAGCGACCACGCAGCCCGAACCAAACGCCCCATGCGGAGAACGCCAGCAGCGCCGCCAGGGCCCCGCCATCGGACAGATGATAGGCGAAGGGAAAGGCGGCCAGCAGGGTCACGCCCCAGCTGGCCGCATCCGCCCCGCGCAGCCGCTCGAAGACGCGGTACACGCCCACGAAGCCCGCGGCGCACAGCAGGAGCGACAGGGCGAGCAGCCAGGTTTCGGCCGAGCCGCCCAGCACCAGCAGCCCGCGGGTCAGCCAGGCGAGCAACGGGAAATGGGCCGCGTCGGCCGCCGTGGCGTAACCCGCCGTGGCCAGGTTGGCGTAGCCCCGGATCTCGCCATGGGCCAGCGCCGCCCACACGGGATGGGCCGCGGCCCAGGGCCAGGTGAGGGACGGATCGGGGCCCACCGGCTTGCTGAACAGCGGAGCGGCCCGGGAAAACGCGAGCAGCAGCAGACGGCTCGTCATGAAAACGACGAGCGGGACAAAAAGCCACTGAAAGCGCTCTGCCAGCGGCCGGCGTATGTCACCGAGAGACACGTCCCAGGCTCCAGAAGCGCCCTGCTATACCACGAATGAAGCAGCCCACGATAGGTGACGACCTCGCCGCGGCACGCTTGACCCCGGGACGCCCAAGCGCTATCGAAACGACATCGTGCAATCCCCTCGTCGAACCTTGTTGAGCTCGTGGGTCATCTCGTCGGCCTTGCTGCTCGCGCCCTACGCCGGCGCGGAACCCGAGGCCGTCACCGACAAGACCTCGGGCGCCATCGAAATCCGCGACGGCGGCAAACGCTTGGCCGGGTTCGCGCCCAAGACCGCCGCGGACAAGCGCGGGCCGGCCCAGGTGCGCTCGCTCAAGGTCATGGTCGACCATTCCGTGGTCGAGGTGCGCATCCCCATCACCGACGAGGGTCCCAAGCGGCAAGAGGTGTGGGTGGCCGAGCTGCCCAAGCAGGACGTGATCTGGTGGGGCGAGGCCGGCAACCGCGACGTGGACGGCGAGACGGCATTGCAGATCCTGGTCGCCGAGGGCGGCATCGAGGAGTACCAGAGCGCCGCGCGCCTGTACCGCTGTGACGGCGCTCCGGTGCGCGTCTTCCGCAAGATCTGGGACTTCCAAACCCGCCGTTTCAAGCCGGCGCTGCCCGTCTTCCCCGCCCCTGCCCCTCTCACCCTCAAGGGCAAGCGCGGCGACGCCGAGATGCCGACCGGCAAGCCGTTTGGCGGCTTTCACTTTCACGTGGCCTCCAGCACCGCCGGGGCCAAGGCTGACGTGCGCCAGGTGACCGCGCCCCTGGCGCTCAACGACGGCGATCCCGCGACGGTTTGGAGCGCGGAGGCCGGCGAGGCCCGCGGAGTCTTCTTCAGCGCTCGCTCCGGCGCCGGCTTTCCCATCACCGGCTTGCGCATCCTCCCTGGCGATCCGCGTTCGGCCAAGGCCTTCGCGGCTGGCATCCGCCCCAAGCGCCTGACCCTGCTGTGGGGCCGCGCGCCCGAGCAGAGCGCCGCCGTCGACCTGACCGAGGGCGCGGACGCCGCCAAGCACATGAGCGAGCCCTTCTGGATCCCCTTGCCCAAGCCGGTCACGTCCGGGTGTCTGACCGTCATGGTGAACGAGACGACCCAGGGCAAAGGCCCCCTGTCCATCGCCGAGCTGACCGTGATGACCGAGGTGGACGGCCCGCAGGCGACCGATCGCTTGGTGGCGGATCTGGCGGCCGGGACTTCGTGCGAGACGCGACGACCCTTGCTGATGTCGGTGGGCCCCGCCGCCCTCGACAAGGTCATCGATGCGCTGGCCAAGGCCACCCCCGGCCCGGGGCGCCTGTGCTTGCTGGAAGCCCTGGCGGGGCTGCTGACCCCGGCCACAGCGGCGGCGGGCCCCCTGCCCCCGACCCTGGCCCCTGCCCTGGTCGCGGCTGTGACCGAAGCCTCGCCTGACGAGGACAAGCTCCTGCCCTCGCTCTTCACGCGTCTGCCCGAGCCACCCATCGCCGACCTGGGCAAGGTCCTGGCCGACGACAAGCGCGCCACGGCCGATCGCCTGCGCGCAGCCCACATCCTGACGACCCTGCCCCAGCCCGCGGCACGCCTGGCTCTGTTGGCCGAGGTGGGCCAGGGCTCGCACAAGTACCGGGCCGCCTTGCGCACCCTGGTCGCAGGCTGCACGCCGCCCATGGCCCAATTGGCCGCCGACCAGTTGGCCAAGACACCGGCAGAGGCCAGCGCGCGCCGGGCGGATCTGTTGTTCGTGCTGGCGGAGGCGGCCACCCGCGAACCCCAGCAGGTGGACGCCACCCTCGAGATCCTGCGCGCCACCCTGAAGGGCGCCGCCGGCTTCGAGGAGCAGGGCCGCGCCCTGGCCGGCCTGAGCAGCCTGCGCACCCCCGCCGCCATCGCCGAGCTGGTGGCCTTCCGTGCCAGCGCCAAGGACAGCGTGCTGCGCTTCCTGGCCACGCGCGAGTTGGCGCTCATCAACACCCCGGAATCCAACGCCGCGCTGCTGGCGGCCCTGCAGGACAGCGATCCGCGCTCGCGCGAGACCGCGGCCCTGGCCTTGGGTCAGCATCAGCAGAAGGACGCGGCCAAGGCGATCGTGGCCGGCGCCAAGCAAGAGCCCTGGCCCTCGGTCAGGCGCGCCGAGATCATGGCGCTCGGGACCCTGTGCACGCCCGAGGGCGGCGAGCTGCTCATCCGCGCCTACGAGAAAGACGTCGAGGACATCCGCATGGCCGCCTTGGCCGGGCTGGCCCATTGCCGCGACCATCGCGCCTCGGCCCTGCTGGTGCGCGTGCTCGGCCGTCTGCCAGAGAGCGCGGACCTGCGTTCGCACGCCGCCCGCCTGCTGGCCGAGATGAAGGACAAGCGTACCGCCCAGCCCATGGCCGAGGTGTTGAAGCGCCTGCGCAAGGAATCCGAGGCCGACATCTCCCTGGAGAGCACGGCCAGCGAGACCGTCATGGCCCTGGCGGCCGTGGGCGGGAAGACCGCGGTGGGCGCCGCCGTGGACCTGCTCTCCGACCCGCGCCCCGTCCTGCAAAGGGCCGCGATCCAGGCCCTGGGCGCCCTGTGCGATCCCGGTGAAGGCGCCGCCGCCCTGAAGAAGGCCAGCCAGAGCAAGGACGAGTCCGTCGCAGCCGCCGCCTCGACGGCCACCTCGCGCTGTCATCAACCCCACTAGCCATGGACGAGCTACAGGCCCTGCAGGCCCGGATTCGCGCCTTCGTGGCCGAGCGCGACTGGCACCAGTTTCACGATCCAAAGAACCTGGCCATGTTGCTGGCCTCCGAGGCGGGCGAGCTGCTGGCCGAATACCGCTGGGTTTCCAACAGCGAGGCCGACGCGGTCTCGCGCGATCCCGACAAACGCGCGCGCATCCTGTCCGAGATCGGCGACGTGGGCCTGTCGTTGTTGTTGCTGTGCCAGCGCATCGGGGCCGACCCCGTGGCCGCCATGAGCGCCAAGCTGGAGCTCAACCGCACCCGCTACCCCGCCGACCAAGTGCGCGGCAAGGCGGAGAGGCCGGCCAGCACCTCGTCTCAGGGAAAATGATGGGTTGAGGCGACGGGCCCCAGCCCGTCTGCGTCCCCGCGTTACGCTGCGCCATTGCAGGGTGGTCGTGATGGGAACCGCGGAGGCACAGCGCCTTGAAACGGCGAAGCTATTCCTGATCGAGCTGCGCACCCAAACGGACATCGTCCGGGGGTATTGCCGTGGCCGTGGCCGTGGCCGTGGCCGTAGTCGTAGTCGTAGTCGAGAGTGTCCGACCACGACCCTCCGCGGCTTTCGCGGAATCACGATGTGGTCGACGGTGTTTCTCCCGGGGCCGAGGGGTGCTAGAAGACCCCTGTATCCATCATGCGCTGCCCCTTCTGCTCCGCCGTCGAAGACAAGGTTGTGGACACGCGTCCCAGCGAAGACGAGCAGATCATCCGCCGCCGCCGCGAGTGCGCGGGTTGCAGCAAGCGCTTCACCACCTACGAGCGAGTCGAGGAGCTGCTGCCCACGGTGGTGAAGAAGGACTCGCGTCGTGAGCCCTACGATCGGGCCAAGCTGCTGGCCGGGGTGACCAAGGCCTGCGAGAAGCGGCCGGTCCCGGTGGACGCGCTGGAGAAGATGGCCGATTCCATCGAGCGCACCCTGCGCGAGACCGGGGAGAAGGAGATCACGTCGTCACAGCTCGGGGATGCCGTGCTCAAGCACTTGCGCCAGATCGACGATGTAGCCTACCTACGCTTCGCCACGGTCTACATGCACTTCAAGGACGCAACCGAGTTGATGAGCGAAGTACAGCGCCTGCTGCGCTGGAAGGGGCAAGACTCGTGACGTTCAGCGCGCAAGACGAAACCTTCATGCGTCAGGCCTTGGCCCTGGCCAAACGCGGGCGAGGCTACACCCATCCCAACCCGGTGGTGGGCGCGGTCATCGTGCGCGGCGGGCGCGTGTTGGCCACCGGCTATCATCGTCGCGCCGGCCAACCGCACGCCGAGATCGAGGCCCTTGGGCAAAAGGGCCTGCGTCCCAAGGGCGCCACTCTGTACGTCACCCTGGAGCCCTGCGCCCACAAAGGCCGCACCGGCCCATGCACTGACGCCATCCTGGCCGCGGGTATCCGCCGCGTGGTGGTGGGCTGCTGCGACGAGAACCCCTTGGTCAGCGGCCGCGGCATCCTGCGTCTGCGCCGCGCAGGACTTCGCGTCGATGTGGGCTGTCTGAAGGACGAGTGCTACGCCCAGAACAAGGCTTTCTTTCGCTGGATCCGCGGCAACCGCCCCTGGGTCACCCTGAAGGTGGCCTCCACCCTGGACGGCTTCATCGCCGCCTCGCCGCCGCCCCGCGACCCGCGCCTGCGCTTCGTCACCGGTCCCAAGGCGCGCGCCGTCTCCCATCACCTGCGCTCTCTTCACCACGCCATCCTGGTGGGCGCGGGCACTGTGCTGGCCGACAATCCCCGGCTGACGGTGCGGGCGACCGAGAGCAGTCCCACCGGCCTGCTGCGCGTGGTGCTCGACGGCAACCTGCGTTCGCCCACCAGCGCGCGCCTCTTCCGGCAATTCGGCACGGCCCCCACCCTGATCATCGGCGCGCAGCCGGGCAAGGGTCGCGAGGCCACGGCCCGTCTGGCCCGGGTCAAGGCCCTGCGCCGCGCAGGCGCCGAGGTGTTGCTGCTGCCCGCCGAGCGCGGGGCCCGCATCCCCATCCGCCTGGTGCTGCGCGCCTTGGCCGAGCGAGGGATTCAGTCGCTGCTGGTGGAGGGTGGCAGCAAGGTCCACGCCGCCTTCATCTCGTCCCGCATGGTGGACTCCGTGGCCTTCTTTTTTGCGCCGCGCCTTGTGGGCTCAGGCTGTCGCATCGTAGAAGGTGCCGGTCTCGATTGGCGCTCGCCGCTGCGGTTGGGACCGCTCTCGGCGAGTACCATTGGGAATGACGTGCTTTTGCAGGCCGACGTCATTCATCCCTCCGGCAACCTCTAGTCCACCGTGTTCACAGGAATCGTTGAAGCCATTGGCAAGGTCGAATCCGTGCGCGCCAGTTCGGGTGGCTCGCGCCGCTTGGCCGTGACCACGGATCTGGACGTCGCCTCGCTGCCCCTGGGGGCCAGCATGG
>CAZHUY010000164.1:13010-13873 GCA_964535465.1 uncultured Myxococcales bacterium | reverse complement strand
GATGTCGCCGATTTCCCGGCAGACTGGCAACTTTTTCAATCAGTAGTGCTAGGCATGGAGTCATCGGTCAGCAGGTCGGCGTAAGTCCTGTCTCCTGTTTGAAACAGCAACAACTTGCCAATATCGTGTAGCAGTCCGACCAGGAACGCCTCCGAGCTGTGTGCCGCCCAACCCAGATTGAGGGCGAGCTCGCGAGCCACCGCGGCCGTGCCCACACAATGCTCTCGCACCCTCTGACCGAGACTGTCGAGATCGCGGAATAGACTCATGGCTGACATGGCGATGGCCATGCCGCCCAAGTTCGAGGCTCCTATGCGGGTGATGGCGTTGCCGATGGAAGTGCAGGGTTGGTACCCGCGAAACAAGCTGGAGTTCGCCACGCGCATGACCCGCGCGGCCAGCCCGGGATCGGATTCCACCAGCCTGCGTACCTTCTCGGTCTCGAAGTCGGGATTGGCCAGGTAGGCCACCAGCTTCTGCACGACGTCGGAAAAGGGGCGCAGGCCCTCGAGGCGGGCCAGGCGGGCCGCCAGGCTCTCGGCGACACGCATGTCGACAGGGGTCGGCGAGTCGCCATCAAGCCAGAGATCCACCAGCTCTCCACTCCGTCCGGAAAAATTGGCGCACAGTTGCACGCCACGCTTGTCGGCACGCGGGAGGTGAAGGTTAACGCCTGGGGGCGGAGCTTGTCTCGGGTTCAAGGAGGTCAGGCTTAGCCTTTCGCATCCCTAGGCAGATGTGCTAGTAATGTCCCCGCTCGCACTTGCGATGGCGGGTTGGGCAGGCGGGGGCGCAAGAGCTAGCGAAAATTCCGCAGCACTTTCAAAAACTTAGATACGCACGCGAGTAGCTCAGCTGGTAGA
>CAZHUY010000164.1:0-13000 GCA_964535465.1 uncultured Myxococcales bacterium | reverse complement strand
TTGACCTTGCTGCGCCGGCTGGGGCCGTGGTATCTCTGCCCCCGGTTGGGACACTTGGCGGCAGAGTGGCGGCAGATGAAGTTGACACACGCGCACAGGTGGCCTAACTACTCAGAATCGTTAGTTCGCGCGAGTAGCTCAGCTGGTAGAGCATCGGCTTCCCAAGCCGAGGGTCGCGGGTCCGAGCCCCGTCTCGCGCTCCAGTCACGGTTTCGCCCCATCGAGTTGACCGCTTCCTCCTCAGGACGGCGACCCAGGCGTGCCGAAGGGCCTCTCGCGCGCTGGGTGTAGGCGATCAAGCAAGAATGCAATTCTGTCGAGCAGATTTTGGTGGCGTTTAGGTGATGGTCGCTTAAACTGCCGCGCCTTCTTCAAGAATCACCAGCAGATAGGTCACATAGCTCCATGGCGTCCACTGACAAGCTCCGCAACATCGGTATTTCCGCACACATCGACTCCGGCAAGACGACTCTTTCCGAGCGCGTCCTTTACTACACCGGCAAGATCCACAAGGTTGAAGAGGTCAAGGGCAAATCGGGCGTGGGCGCGACCATGGACTTCATGGATCTCGAGCGCGAGAAGGGCATCACCATCCAGTCCGCCGCGACCTCGTGCGAATGGGATGACTGCGCCATCAACCTGATTGACACGCCAGGGCACGTGGACTTCACCATCGAGGTTGAGCGCGCGCTGCGTGTGCTCGACGGCGCCGTGTTGGTGCTCTGTGGCGTGGCCGGCGTGCAGTCGCAGTCGTACACGGTCGATCGCCAGATGCGCCGCTACAAGGTTCCCCGCATCGCCTTCATCAACAAGCTGGACCGCTCGGGCGCCAACCCGGCGCGCGTGACCGAGCAACTGCGCGAAAAGCTGCACCTGCACACCATCGCGGTGCAGTTGCCTATCGGCGCCGAGGATCGCTTCGAGGGCGTCGTCGACCTCATTCGCATGCGGGCGGTGTATTTCGAGGGTGCCAAGGGCGAGGAGATGCGTGTGGCCGAGATCCCCGACAGCATGAAGGATGATGCTGCCGCGGCTCGCGTGAAGATGATCGAGGCGATCGCCGACGTGGACGATGTCATCGCCGAGAAGTACCTGGCCGAGGAGCCTTGCTCTCCCGAGGATCTGGTTCCCGCCATCCGCCGCGCCACCATAGCCAACAAGGCGACGCCCGTGCTCATGGGCACGGCCTACAGGAACAAGGGCGTCCAGCTCATGCTCGATGCCGTGCGCGACTACCTGCCCGAGCCCGACGAGGTCGAGAACATCGCCCTCGATCAGGACAAGAATGAGGAGCAGGTCAAGCTGATCAACGATCCCACCAAGCCGTTCGTGGGCTTGGCTTTCAAGCTGGAAGACGGTCGCTACGGTCAGCTCACCTACATGCGCGTCTACCAGGGCAAGATCAACAAGGGCGATTTCATCGTCAATTGTTCGGGCGGGCAGAAGAAGGTGAAGATTCCGCGCCTGGTGCGCATGCACGCCAACGAGATGGAGGACATCCAGTCCGCCCAGGCTGGCGACATCGTGGCCCTGTTCGGCGTGGAGTGCGCCTCCGGCGATACCTTCACCGACGGCAAGGTCAACTACACCATGACCTCCATGCACGTGCCCAATGAGGTCATCTCCTTGGCAATCGAGCCTCAAGACAAGGGCGCGGTGGCGAACTTCTCGAAGGCGCTCAACCGCTTCACCAAGGAAGACCCCACCTTCCGCGTGTCGCGCGATGAGGAGTCGGGCCAGACCATCATCAGCGGCATGGGCGAGCTTCACCTCGAGATCTACATCGAGCGCATGAAGCGCGAGTACAACTGCGTGGTCATCCCTGGCCGTCCCCAGGTCAAGTACCGCGAGACCATCGTTCAACGGGGCGAGTTCGCCTACACGCACAAGAAACAGACCGGTGGCTCCGGCCAGTACGGTCGCGTGTGCGGCTACATCGAGCCGCTTCCCTCGGATCACGAGAAGGGCTACGAGTTCGTCGACGAGATCGTGGGCGGCGCCATCCCGCGCGAGTTCATCCCGGCCTGCGACAAGGGCTTCCAGGAGGCCATGAAGCGTGGTCCGCTCATCGGCTTCCCCATCGTGGGCGTGCGCTGCCTCATCAACGACGGTCAGTCCCACCCGGTTGACTCGTCGGAGTTGGCCTTCCGCACGGCGGCCCTCATGGGCTTCCGCGAGGCCTACAACAAGGCCAAGCCCACCATCCTCGAGCCCATCATGCTGGTCGAGGTCAACTTCCCCGAGGAGTTCCAGGGCGCGGTCATCGGACAGCTCAACCAGCGTCGCGGCACCATCGTGACCACCGAGAAGCAGGAGAGCGCGGTCACGGCCATCGCCGAGGTCCCGCTGGCCGACATGTTCGGCTACTCCACCGACCTGCGCTCGGCCACGCAAGGCAAGGGCGAGTTCAGCATGGAGTTCAAGCGCTACGCCGAGGTGCCCAAGCAGGCGCGCGAGGCCATGATCCTCGAGTTCCGCGAGAAGAAGGAAAAGGAAGGCGGCAAGGCCGCTCCCGGCAAGCGCTAGCCGCTCGCACTCTCAGCCGTCATTCGCAGCCCGCTCGATTGAGCGGGCTGTTTCATTTTCGGGCCCGGGCGGCCCGTTCCTGTCCCTCCTTGCTGCCGGAGGGGCAAACGCGCGCTCAGGTGCAGCAGGAGGCTTGCCGGCCCCAACAAACCACGGCACCGTCGGGGCGCAGCCCGCAGGTGTAGCCATCACCGGCCTGGACATCGTCGAAGGTTCCGCTGGGGGCCTCGGACTGACCGAACTGATCGCTTCCCCAGCAGGTCGCGCTGCCGTCGGCCCTGAGCGCGCAAGAGTGCGAGGCACCCGTGGAGATCTTCAGGTAGACGCCGTCCGGAAAGTTGTCTCGTCCCTGATCGAGGGCGCCCCAGCAGGTGATGGAGCCATCGGTGCGGATGGCGCAGGCGTGCCCGCCCCCTGCGCTGATGTGGGCGTAGTCGCCGGCGGGAAGCGAGGGGACCCCGTCGCCGGTGTCTCGCCAACAAACCGCCGAGTGGTCCGGGCGCAGGCCACACAGATGAAGCTCGAGGCCGCTGACCTGCGTGAATGTCCCCGCGGGCGGACTGGCATCCTTGGCGCCCCAACAGAGCAGGGAGCCATCCTTGCGGATTCCGCAGGTCGCGTCCGCCGAGCAGGTGATGGCGGTGAACTTGTCGGCGGGAACGGTGCTTTGGCCGTGGCTGTTGCTGCCCCAGCACACGGCCGAGCCATCGGCGGTGAGGCCGCAGGTGTGGCTTCCTCCGGCGCTCATCTGGGTGAAGGCGCGGTTGGGGGGCGTGCTCTCGCCCGCGCCATTCGAACCCCAACAGGTGGCTGCGCCATCGGCCTGCAAGGCGCAGGTGTGGGTCAGTCCCACGCTGAGCGAGGCGAACACGCCGTTGGGAGGCTGGAGACAGGGCAGGGCATCGCTGGGGCTGGCATCGGGGGCGGGGGGCCAAGCGCCTGAGTCTTCTTCCATCGCGGCGCCCCTGTCCCGGGTGGGCTGGGCATCTGCGCTGCGTGGACCGCCATCTTCGACGGTGCTGGCCTCGCTCCCCGCGGAACAAGCCCCAAGGGCGAGGGCCAGCACGCCGGCCAGGATTGGGAGCTGGTAGGTGTGCTGACCCTGCCTTGGGAGAGAGGAGTGTACCATCATGGCTTTCGACGGCGTCGCACGAGCAGGGCCGTGCCGATGACAAACAGGACGAGCGCGTGGTCCGGCGTGTGGGTTGCCCTGCTCATGCTGCAGCCCCCCCCGCTTGAAGAGGCTGTCGCGGATGACGAGTCGGATTGGCCGCTGCTGGAAGGCGAGCCCGAGGTGCGGACGGTGGATTGGCTGCCACCTCGGCTCGCGCTGCCGCCCGAGCCTGCCTGGCCACCACTGGCATGCGAGGCCTTGGCACTTGCGCCGCCCGATGGACTGCCGACTTGCGAGTCCTTCGCTCCTCCGGCGCTGGCCCCGCCTGAGCGGCCAGTGTTGGTCGAGCCCATTGCACCCGCACCACCTGACAGGCTGTTGACGGTCGTGGCCCTCGAGCCCCCGGCCCCAGCCGTACCTGACTGGCTGCCCGGGGTGCCCCCGGACGTGCCACCCGCGCCGTGCGAGCTGGAACTGGCGCGCGTTCCTCCCGTGCCGCCGGTGCCGGTGGGGCAGGGGCGACCTTCGCAACTGTACTTGAAACCTTGCGGGTCGTTCTTGTCCACGTCCATGGTGGGCCACACCAGGTCACCCCGGCGCTGCGCGGCCGCGTTGTCGAACGCGCCCAACTCGTCGGAGCCGAGGTCCAGCCACTGCACGATGGCGCGAACATCGGTCTCGGAGAACTTGCCGTCGGTCAGCGCCTGCTTGTGCGTGCTGGACATCAGGGCCTTGCCCATGCGCGACCCGCGCGCGCCGATCTGGCCGGGCTTGCTGCGCGAGCCGCCGTGGTTCGCCACGGTGTTGCTGCCGTCGCTCATGAAATAGAACGAGTACCGCTCCGTGGCGCCATAGCTCGTGTCGGTGGGAGGCGAGCCCGCCTTGCCCTGGTGGCAAGCGAAGCACTTGCTGAGGATGGGCTTGATGTTGCGGTGGTAGTTGATGGGCTCGATCTTGCCCAGCTCGGGTTCCAGCTTCGAGGCCGGGCGCTTGGAGGCCAGTGGCGTACCGCCAGTGGGCGGCGCGGTCCACTTGTCCTCGTGGCAGCCCACGCAGGTCATGTTCTCGCCGGGGTGCAGGTACGTGCCACTGCGCATGGTCTGGACGGCCATGCCCCTTTCGTCGAGCACCTGGAACATGATCTCACGCTCGATGGGCGCCTCGAAGAAGACGGAGCCGTCCTCCTCCACCGGGACCGTGCCCAGGGCCAGCTTGGCCACGTTTTGCGAGCTGTGCCCGACCCTGGGATCGTTGGCCAGTTGCGTGGTCTTGGGCAGAATCTGCACGACACGCAGGGACTTGATCTTCACGTCGGCGGGCAGCTTGCCGTAGCTGTCGGTGGTGTACACGTTGGCGATCTGCACGGTGGCCGGCGGAACCGAGGGAGACCAGCGCTCGCCTTGAAAGGTGGTCTCGACGATGACGGGCGGCGGGGTGCGTTCCGCCACCGGCTGGGCATAGAGAGGCCGCGTGGACAGGTCCTTGGTGGCATAGATCTCGGTTCGCTTGGCCGGCTTCACCGAGGTATCGAGGAGCACCATCTTGTTGTCGTGGCTGGTGAGGAACAGCGTCTCGGACAAGGGATAGGCCGGACCATAGGTCAGGGTGCCGCCTCGGGCCTCGGGGAAGCCGACCTCCGGGGTCAGCTTCGTCACCTGGCCGAGGAGGTTGTCGTCGACCTTGAAGTAGTCGCGGATGATCAAGGTGCCGTAGGCCTCCCCATGGTGAGGACCGGCGGTGGCCACGAATTTGGTCGTCGAGCCGGGAATGGGCCGCCCGTAGTACTCGGCGAACGGCCGATCCTGATAGCGTCCGTCGGTCCAGGGGCCCGAGCCGATGGTGTCCATGGGCGCCACGTAGTTGCCGCCGTAGGCCCGCGGGTTGCTGCCGTCGGGATTGCAGATCCACAAGTGGTGGGCTGCGTTGAAGTCGCGGTCGATGTAGTCCCAGCGGGTGAAGATGATGCGCCCGTCGTTGGCGATCTGCGGGTGGAACTCGTTGGTCTCGTGATAGCTCAGACGGATCATGTCCGAGCCGTCGCTCTTCATGGAGTAGAGCGTGTAGGAGGGTACCGGGCGGCCGTGGCAACGTCCGTAGCCACCGCGTCGGGTGGAGACGAAGATGATGCGACCATTGGGCATCCACGCCGGATGGATGTCGTCGAAGTTGCCATCGGTGAGCTGGACCAGGTTCTTACCGTCTAGGTCGACCTTGAAGATGTGAAAGCGGTTCTTGGCCTGCCACTTCTCGCTGCCACCCGACGACCAGGCGAAAACCACGGTCTTGCCGTCGAACGACAGGTCAGGGGACAGGAAGGTTCCGCTGCTCAGGGTCTGGCCCGCGTTCACCATGCCGGCCGGAACCTTCAGCCCGGCCACGATATCGACCTTCTGCTTGGCCCCCTGGAAGTCCTTCAGGATGAACAAGCCGCCGCCCGTGCGGCCGTTGTGTCCGAAGTACTCGTCGCAGAAGTGGAAACCGTCGGCTTCGTTATGGACGCCGCCGGTGTCGTAGGGGTTGGGGTAGGACCTGATGCCGCGCTCGACGAAGAGGATGTCCTTGAACGGGAGTGTGACCTGCGCGCTCGCCAGGCCGGGAATCGCGATGGTCAGAAGAATGATGAGGGCTCGATCGGTCAAGGCTCGCGATGGCATGTGTTTCTCCCATTCTTGGCTCTGTGCGCAGATCTCGACGCTCGAGATGGGCTGTCTCTTACCTGTCTCGAGCCCATCCCATGTTCATAGACACGTGTCACCGACGATTCGGCTCAGCGCTCTACGGCTCGGCGTCGACGCCGAACAGAACGGCAGGTTTGTCCTACCTGTGGCTCAGCGATCAGCGCGAGCAGTCAAGGCCCTGGTTCTTCTTGGCCAGCTCGTCCTGCACGGGCTTGAAGAAGTCGAGCATGGCGCGCGGACCGATGTCCTCGCCGGTGGCCTCGCGCATGACCTTGCGCCAGTCACGGGTGGCGCCCAGCTTGAGGATGCCGCGCAGGAAGCGGCCGGCGCTCTCGTTGCCCGAGTAGTCGCACTGGCGCGGCTCCTGCTTCACGATCTTGCGGCAGATGTGGTCGTGCAGTTGGAAGCGGATCAGGGTGGCCATGGCGTAGTCGTAGTACTGGGCAGGGTCGTCGTTGATGTGCGTCTTGGTGCAGGCGTCGCACAGGTCGGCGGCGCGCGTGCCGGGCGCCGAGATGCCCTGGTAGCGGGCCACCGCCTGCCACCAGTGCCCCTGCCAGTCGGCCACCGGCAGATCGCGCTCGTAGAGGTCATGCTCGAAGTGGGTCATGGTCCCGGCGGCAAAGGGCAAGAACACGATGGACTCCATGGCCGCCTGCAGGAGCGCGGCCGCGGCGTCGGGCTCTTGTCCCCGGATGAGGCCCAGCTTGCGCAGGTAGGGGGTCTGCTGGCTCGCCATGCGCGCCAGCTCACCCACCGCCTCGTGAAAGGCGCGGTTGGCCCCAGCGCGCAGCAGGTAGGGCACCTCGGGGGTGGAATAGTCGAGGAAGTAGTAGACGTGGCCCAGCTCGTGGTGGGCCGTGGCGAACCACTGCTGGTTGGGCTCGACGCTCATGAGCGAGCGCACGTCGCTCTCGCCGTCGATGTGCCAGGCGCTGGCGTGGGCGTTCTTCCTGCGGGGGGAGTTGGGCGGCAGCGAGAAGAGATCCGACTTCTTCCAGAAACTCTCGGGCAGGCGCGGGAAGCCCAGCGACACATAGAAGTCCTCGGAGGTGCGCATGATGAAATCCGCGTTCTTGCCGGCGAACAGCGGATCGAGGCTGGTGCCTTCCACCAGCCCGGGCCAGGCCTGACCCCAGCGGTTGCCCACCCAGTGCGCCGGGATCAGCTTGGGTACGGGTTTCTTGTAGCGCTCGGCCAGCTTGTGCTTGGCCATGCAGTGCAGACCGTCGTAGAGCGGCTTGCTCGCCTCCAGCGTGGCGTCCATCAGGGCCATGACCTCTGCGACGCTCATGCCGTAGTCGGCGGTGTGCAGGGCGAAGAAAGATGAATAGCCCATGGAGCGCGCGATGCGGTTGCGCAGGCTCTGCAGCTCGACCAGGCCGGGCTTGAGCTGCCGGCCGATCTCCTTCGAGACCACCCAGGCGTGCTCGCGGTCGGCCAGCACGCGTGAGTTGCGCAGGATTCGATCGATCTCGTTGGCCGAGGTGGGGCGGCCGCACTTGCCGCCCGGCAAGGGCTGCCAACAGAAGGTGTAACCGTCGAGCACGCCGGACTGACGGGCCTCGGCCTCGATGCGCTGGCTGACCAACTCGGGCACCGTGCCGGGATTCTCCGCCGCCGCCAGTTGCAGCTTGCGCAGTTGGCGCACGGTCAGCTCCGACAGCTCGCCCGACCTGGCCAGCAAGGCCTGCGTCTTCTCGATGACCAGCTTGGAGCCCAGCGCGGCGGCCGCCGCCTTCTCGGCCGAGGCGCGTGCCGCCGTGTGCTCCGGGGTGGCGTCGATGGAGGCTGTCCACGCGGCCTGGCTGGCCACCGTGCCGAGCGGTTGAATCAGCGCGGTGACCGTTTCGAGGAAGGTGCGCGCCTCGCGTTCCAGCGCCGATACCTTGCCCTTGGGCTTGTCCGACGCGGCCAGGGCCCCGCTGCACACCACGGCGGCCACGATCCCGATGCCGATTGAACGACGTGCCATGCGCCCAACCTAGCACAGGGGCGCAGCTTCTGGCCTTCACAAACCCAGCGGCGCGTGCTAACCCAGCCGCCATGCGGTCGACCATTTCTGTCTTCACCTGGACCTGGGCCCTTGCCGGCTGTCTCGCCCTTTCGCTGGGGTGCAGTCAGGGTGAAGGCGATCGTTGCGAAATCGACTCGGACTGCAAGAGTGGCCTGACTTGCCGCCAGAAGGAAGGCTCGCCTCACGACGGCACCTGTCGTCCTCCCATTGGTTCGGGGGCTGGCGGAATCACGGGCCAGAACACCGACACGGCTACCTCGACGGATACCTCGCTTGGCACCTCGACGGATACCTCGGTTGGTACCTCGACGGCTACCTCGACGGATACCTCGGTTGGCATTCCCATGGATGCCTCCGTCGACACCTCGGCCGACGCCAGCACGCCAGACACCTCGGCCGACGCCAGCACGCTCGACGCCTCGCTGGCGCCTGCCGACGTCGAGTCCGACGCGGATCTCGCAGCGTCCGACGCGACCCTCGTCGACTAGGGTAGCCCTGCGGACTTGCCGCTGGCCTGCCGTGCGCCTGACTGTGGCTTGGTCCGCTGAGATGTGATAATGCGCGTCGTGAGCCCATGGACGACTCATTCAAGCGCATCATCAGAGACACCTTCGACGCCGTGGCCAGCGGCTATGACAGCCCGGCTCTGCGTTTCTTTCCCGCGGCGGCGGCGCACATGGCGGATCGGCTGACCTTGCGAGGTGACGAGCAGGTCCTCGACGTGGCCTGCGGTACGGGCCACGCCTCGATCGCGCTGGCGCGGCGCTTGCCCCGGGGCCGGGTCACCGCGCTCGACTTTTCTCCCGCCATGCTGGAGCGGGCGCGCGCCAAGGCGGCCACGACGGGTCAGGCCAACATCGAATTCGTCGAGGGCGACATGCAGAGCCTCGCCTGGGAGCGCCGCTTCGACGTGGCGGTCTGCTCATTCGGCATCTTCTTCGTGCCCGACATGGATGCTCAGCTTGCGCGTATCGCCCGCACCGTCAAAACCAACGGACGCGTGATGCTCTCCAGTTTTGCCAAGGGCTACATGGAGCCCTTGCGGTCCCTGCTGATGGAACGCGTGGCCCGTTACGGGGTCGAGCCCCCGCCCCAAACCTGGTTGCGCGTCGCCGATGACGAGGGCTGCCGCAGCTTCCTGGCAACCGCTGGCCTGGTCGACATCGAGGTCGAGGTCAAGGATGTGGGCTACCCCCTGACCGGGGCCGAGCAATGGTGGGAGGTGGTGTGGAACGCCGGCTTCCGGCGCGTGGTCAGCCGCGTGCCGCCCGCCGAACAGGCCGCCTGCAAGGCAGACCATCTGGCCGAGGTCGAGGCCTTGCGCCAGCCCGACGGCATCCCCATGCCCGTCCCCGTGATGTTCTCCTGCGGCCGCGTGCGGGTCTGAAACCTCTCGGCACGCGCCTTCGCTGGTCCAAGCGGCGATGTGAGCGAGGTCACCGCCAACGCAAGCACGATCACTGCGACTCGTTGTGGAGGCGATGATTCGCGGGCATAATGGAGCCAGTTTCCACCTGACTCGCGGAGGTGCCCATCATGCATCGCCTGGCCATCGCGGCGGCAGCGCTTTTCTTCTTCCTCAACCCCGGCTTCGGCTGCTCGGCTGATCAAGATGGTGAATTCCAGTACGGCGAGCTCGAGATGAAGGCGGCGGTGGAAGGCACCTGGGTGCTCACGCTGGGGGAAGCGACGGATCCAACGAAGGAAGAAATCACTCTGCGTGTTACCCAGAGTCGCGAAGACCCGACCACCCAAACGCAGGTGCAGCGTCGCACCGGGCTGGTTCGTTCGGCCGTGGCCTGTAGCAACCGTAGCTTCGTCGCCTCCGCCAACGCGTGCGTCGATTCCAGCTCGATGCCCCTCGATGTGACCATGGTGAGCGGGCCCGACGGTTACAAGGACGCCCAACTATCCGGCAATCTGGGCGTCCACTCCCTGATCTTCAGCCAGGGCTTCTTCTATCTGTCATTCGGAACGGTGTTCTTCGACGCGCAGATCGCCCCGGACGGCACCGTGAAGTCGGTCCAAAGGTATCTTAAGGGAGGCGGCCCCCTAGAAGGGGCGGTCTCCTTGGTCCGCACCGCGACCCCCGCCAACTAATCTTCTGCTTCCTCCGTCTCCCTGTACTCTGCGGTGAATCCCATCCGGGTCAGACCACGAGCCCCAGCTCCGCAAGCTGCGCGCGGAAGTTGGCTGCGGTGGTGAAGACGCGGCCGTGCATGCCCAGGCTGCCGGCGGCGTTGACGAAGTCGGGGATGTCGTCGAAGAAGACGCAGGCCTCGGCGGGGCAGCCGGATCGTTCGATGGCCGTGCGGAAGATGTCCAGCTCGGGCTTCACCAGGTGGACCTCGTACGACAGTATGAGCTGGGCGAACTCGGCGAGCAGCGGCACCATGGGCCGGGCCGCGCTCCAGTGAACCGCGTTCACGTTGGAGATGAGCGAGACCGGCACTTGGCGCAGCAGATTCTGGATGAGGGGAAACACCTCGTGGTGAGGCGTGAAGTGGCAGGTCCAGGCGGGGGTGAAGACCTCCCAATCCAGCGGCGTGGTGAGGCCCGCGGCCTGGCAAACCGCCCGGCGCAGATCGTCGCCGGCCAAGGTCCCGCGGTTGAAGGGCTCCCACAGCTTGCGCAGGCGCTGCAGGATCACGTCCGGCGCATCGCCACCGAACTGGGCGAGCCGCCGACTCAGGACATGGTCATCGTGGAAGACCAGGACGTTGCCCAGGTCCAAAAAGACCCGCTGGATCCTCGGCATCGGCGTTAATCGTCGAGAGGCACGGGCAGGAACTGAACGTCCACCACCTGATATTCGCGCGAGCCCTTGCCGGTGCGCAGGACCACCGTATCGCCCTTTTCCCGGCCAATCATGGCGCGCGCCAGGGGGGCCGAGATGGAGATGCGGCCTTCCTTGATGTCGCCCTCGTGCTCGCCCACGATGCTGTAGGTGGTCTCGTCGCCGCTGTCGGTGTCGGCCAGTTTCACCGTGGCGCCGAATACCACGCGATCGCCGGAGAGCTTGGCCGGATCGATGACCTCGGCCAGGGCCAGGATGCTGTCGATCTCACGCGAGCGCCCTTCGATGAAGGACTGGCGCTCCTTGGCGGCGTGGTACTCGGCGTTCTCCTTCAGGTCGCCGTGGGCACGCGCGGTCTCGATGTCCTGCACGTTCTTGGGGCGCTCCACCTCGCGCAAACGCTTGAGCTCTTCGCGCAACTTCTTCACCCCGCGTGGGGTCATGGGGATTCTGTCAGGCACCTTGAAACTCCTGTAGCGAGAGGACTGACATGTCGCCGGCCTGCAGGCGCTGAATGGCGACGGCCGCGGCACGCGCGGCAGACATGGTTGTGAAGTACGCCAGGCCACGTATCAGCGCGGTCCGGCGCAGGGAGAATGAATCGCGAACCGAGTCCGCGCCCTCGGTGGTGTTGACCACCAGGTGGACGTCGCCGTCCATCATGCGGTCCACGCAATGGGGACGACCCTCGCGCACCTTGTTCACCGGTGTGCTCTCGACACCCAGTTGGGCCAGGCGGGCATGCGTGCCGTTGGTGGCCAGGATGCGGAAGCCCAGCTTGGTGAGCAGGCGGGCCAGACCCGCGGCCGCGTCCTTGTCGGACTCCTTGATGGAGAGAAACGCGGTCATGGGTTCCTGGCCGTTGGGAACCGGCAGGCGTGTGCCCGCGGCGATCTGGCTCTTGGCAAAGGCGGCCTCGAAGCTGCTGTCGATGCCCATGACCTCGCCGGTGGAGCGCATCTCGGGGCCCAGCAGGACGTCGACCCCGCCGAACTTCACGAAGGGGAAGACCGCCTCCTTGACCGCGGTGTGGGCGGGCACGACCTCGCGGATGCCCAGATCACGCAGGGTGCGGCCCGCGGCGATCTTGGCCGCCACTTTGGCCAGGGGCACCCCGATGACCTTGGAGACGAAGGGCACGGTTCGCGAGGCGCGTGGGTTGACCTCGAGGATGAAGACGCCGCGGCCGTCGCGCGGAACCGCGAACTGAATGTTCATCAGGCCGCGCACGTCCAGCTCGCGAGCCAGGGCGCGGGCCTGATTTCTGATGGTGTCGATGGTTTCCTGGGAGAGTGAGAAGGGGGGCAGGCAGCAGGCGGAGTCGCCCGAGTGGATGCCGGCCTCTTCGATGTGCTCCATCACGCCGCCGATGACCACGTCCTGGCCGTCGGCCACCACGTCCACGTCGACTTCGATGGCGTCACGCAGGAACTGGTCGACCAGGATGGGCGCGCTCTCGTCGCCCTTGCCGCCGCCGGTGGCCAAGCTCTCGCGGCGCGCAGCCTCTAGCGCCAGGCCCACGAAGGTGTGCAGGCCCGAGGCGTCGTGCACGATCTCCATGGCCCGTCCGCCGAGGACGTACGACGGCCGCACCATGACCGGGTAACCGATCTGCTCGGCGATGGTGCGCGCCTCTTCCAGACCATTGGCGGTGCCCCAGGCCGGGGCGCGCAGGTCGAGCTTGCGCACCAGCTCGCCGAAGCGCTGGCGATCCTCGGCGCGGTCGATGGCATCCGCGCTGGTGCCGAGCAGCTTGACCCCCGCCTTCTGCAGGGGCACGGCCAGGCGCAGCGGCGTCTGCCCGCCGAACTGCACGATCACGCCCTCGGGCTTCTCGGCGTCGACGATTTCCAGGACGTCCTCGCGGG